>JBEINE010000178.1:0-5611 GCA_040378245.1 Hyphomonadaceae bacterium
AAGCGCTGGGATGGAACCAAGACTACCTTGAAGCCGCCCTCAAAGGTGCACTCAAAGCCGCCGCACTGTGACTGCCTTTTCGTTCAAGCGATTCCCGTGCCCAAGATCGTCAAGGTCTGGGATCGGTTTTGGTGACCATTCCGTTCACACAAAACCTTGTTTCAATTGTCTTTTTCTCTTTCAATGAAGTCAAGGCACGCTCCGCTTCTGCCCTTGACATCATTGAAAGAGCGGCGCGCTGTTGCACTGTGAGGCCGCCTGTTTGGGGCGGGGGGTGGCGGGAGAAGCCTCATTGAAGGGTTGCCTCGACGGCCTCAAACAGGCACCTCAAAATTGAGTAGCGCTGTGCGTGCAGCTTAGCGTGAACCAAAGCGCGCAGCCCGAGCTACGCAATTTTTCCGTAATAATCTGTTTTTGTTGATATATTGCGCAGCCGGTGCTGCGCGCTCCGATTTCTTGCGACTTGAAATTGGGTCGCATTGTAAGGACGCTGGCATCAAACCGACAGAGCCACACCTTGCGCGTCCATCAACGCCTTTAACTCGCCTGTTTCAAACATTTCCCGGACGATGTCACAGCCGCCGACAAACTCACCTTTGACATAAAGCTGGGGAACGGTTGGCCAATTGGAATAGTCTTTAATGCCTTGGCGCATGTCATCACTGGCCAAGACGTTCACGTCTCGAAAATCGACGCCAATATGATCGAGGATTTTCACCACGGTGCCAGAAAATCCACACTGGGGCATGCGGGCGCTGCCTTTCATGAACAAAACCACATCATTGGTTTTCACCAGATTATCGATGAAGGCGTGTGTGTCGGTCATGTTTGAACTGCTCCTGAGTTGGGCTTAAAAGTAAGGATGCGGGAACCCTTGGTCAAGGCTGCGACTTTGCTAGAGCACGGCAATCGCTTCAAGAAGAAGAGACTTAGGAACGCTTCAATTCGCGCGCAAATCATCGAAAAAGGCCTTTGCGGAGGCAGAGCCGTCAGCAAAGGCCGTTCAAGACAAAAGAAAGCTCAAGATGTCGCGGTGCACGTCTCTTTAAACATTTACCTTGCTTAGCGAACTTAATCACTGGCCCATGGCAGCAGCTCACAAAGCCCCTGTCTCCAGTGCTAAAGCGTGTAGCTCCCCGCCCATTTTACCTTTCAGTGCCGCATAGACAGCTTGATGCTGCGCGACGCGGCTTTTACCGGCAAAGGCCGCGGTTTTCACTATAGCTTTATAATGATCGCCATCTCCGGCTAGATCAATAATCTCGATTTGGGCGTCGGGAAAGGCTTCGAGGATCATAGCTTGAATATCTTGTGCGGCCATTGGCATGGGATGTGCTCCTAAGTTTTGGTGTGCAGATATGTATCGGCGCCTTTGGCTGCATGTTTGCCTGATGCCAAGCAGGCCTGCAACAAATAGCCCCCGGTCGGCGCATCCCAATTGAGCATTTCGCCAGCGGCAAACACACCAAGCAAAGCCCTCAACATCAAATCATCAGTCAGGGAAGATCGCGCAATCCCGCCAGCGCTTGATATGGCGCGATCAAGGGGCGCCAAGCCCGATACGGGCATTTTCACGCCCTTGATGAGGCGGGCCAGACCCATGGCGGTCGTTGGCAGTTTGTTGTCACAGGCTTCGCGCATTAGGCCGATGGCGGCGGGGCTCAGCCGGGCTTGGCCCTTCAGCGCGCTCGATAAGGATTGGCCAGCTTTGGCTTTGACTAGCCTTTTGGCCAGCGTTGAAACCTCAAGATCGGGGCGCAGGTCCATCATGACATGGGCTTCACCCGTTACCAAAGCCTCACGAATCGCTGGCGATAGCGCGTAAATGGCGCCACCCTCTAGCCCCGTTTTGGTGATGACCACATCGCCGCGCGTACTTTGGCCCCCGCATTCCAGCGCGACAGCCTTTAAGGGAATGCCCGCAAAGCGATCAGCCACATGCGCGCTCCACGTCACTAAGACACCGCAATTTGAGGCGGTCAGCGTTTCGATCAAAACGCCTTTGTCGGCGAGCGTTTGAACCCAGGCCCCGTCAGACCCAAGTTTCGCCCATGAAGCACCCCCAAGAGACAGTATAGTCGCATCGGGGCGATCCGTTAAACCCGACCCATCGGTGCGGTCGAACATAAGGTCTCCTGCCTCATTCCAACCCAGCCACCTAGCCCCTAGCTCAAATGTAACGCCAAGTGCCGCCAATCTTGCGAGCCAAGCGCGCAACAAGGGCGAAGCCTTCATAACCTTAGGAAAGATGCGACCTGAGGAGCCGATAAATAATTCCTGCCCCAGGCCTTGTGCCCAAAGCTGCAAGTCGCTGGGTGTTAGGCTCTCCAACAGGTGCGTCATCCAAGCCGCGCTGGCCCCATAGCGGGCGATAAAGGCAGGTAAAGGCTCACTATGGGTTAAATTGAGGCCGCCGCGCCCCGCCAAAAGGAACTTACGGCCCACAGATGCCATGCGATCATAGACCGTGACGCCATACCCTTTGAACGCCAGCGTTTCAGCTGCCATCAGGCCAGCGGGGCCAGCCCCTATAATGCTGACTTTTTGCTGGCTTGATCGGGAAGGGGGCATATTGGGAAAAAATCCTGTGTGTCGATAGCTGATTGACAGGCAGGCATTGAAAGGTCACCGCACTGGCAAACCTCAAGGATAACAGGCCATGGACGCAAAAGACAATAACGGCTCACTACTGGCCGATGGCGATAATATTGAAACAAGCTTTTGGTGTGGCATAGCCATCACCAAAAGCTGTCCCAGACAAACAATCCTGAAGACAGCTCAAAATTCAAATAAATCATAATAAAGTCAGAAGTGTCAAAGAATTTCTATGTAAACACCATCGTCCCATCATCAATTTTGCCAAACCGAAAGGCCAGAAGATCCAGCGCATAGTTTTGATGCACTTTCCACGGGGCGATGTCGCCTTGCTTGGGGAAGTTCGCCATCGCACGCGTCACATAGCCCGATGTGAAATCAAGCCACGGCGCGGGCTTAAGGCTTTGGCCATGTAGCAAGGGCCGGCATTCGCGTTGCCCAGTTTGATCCATATGATTGATCAGACGGCAGACATATTCAGCTGTCAAATCGGCCTTTAATGTCCAAGACGCATTCGTATAGCCAAAAGCCGATGCCAAATTAGGCACCCCACTATACATCATGCCCTTATAGCTGAACGTGTCACCGAAATTGATGGCCTTGCCATCGACTTCCACTGGCATGCCGCTGAGCACCTGCAGCTCCAGGCCTGTCGCCGTGACGATGACGTCGGCATCAAGATGCTTGCCGGACTTCAGGGCGATACCGGTCTCGTCAAAGTGGTCAATGTGGTCGGTCGCAACATCAGCGCGCCCTTCTTTGATCGCAAGGAACAAATCGGAATCTGGCACAAGACAGATGCGCTGGTCCCACGGATTATAGCGCGGGGTGAAATGAGTGGCGATATCGAAGGCAGCGGGAAGCTCCGGCACCATCAAGTCCAATATGCGTTTCTTGACCGTGGCCGGTCGTTTGCGGGCCATTGTGAAAAAGAACATCTGTCGCAACACATTGCGCCAGCGAATAAAGCCATAGGCAAGACCTTTGGGCAGATGGTCGCGCATCCAATTGGCAAGGCTGTCGGTTCCAGGCGCCGATATCACATAGGTGGGTGAGCGTTGTAGCATCGTGACATGGGCAGCCCCACCCTCACCGGTTGCCATGGCGGGCACAAGGGTTACCGCGGTTGCACCGCTGCCAATGACCACGACTTTCTTGCCGCTATAATCATAATTCTCTGGCCAGAATTGGGGATGGATAATGTCGCCCTTAAAGCTGTCTTCGCCTGAGAAGTGCGGGCGGTGGGCCTTGGCATAATTATAATAGCCGCTGCACATATAAAGAAAGCTGCACGTAATCGTGCGAGGTGCGGCTTCTTCGCCGTGCCTATAGCTGACAGTCCAGCGCGCGGACTGGCTGTCCCAAGCCGCATGCGTGACCTTGCGATTATAATGGATCAATTTGCGCAAATCGAACTGATCAATTGTCTCATTCAAATAAGCCATGATGGATGGCGCGTCAGCAATGGCTTTGTCGCTCGACCAAGGCTTAAAGGCAAAGCCAAGTGTGTACATATCGGAATCTGAGCGAATGCCAGGATAGCGAAACAAATCCCACGTTCCACCAATCGTATCTCGGCCTTCAAAAATAGCGATTGACTTGGTTGGGCACTGGGTCCGCAGATAATAAGCGCCGCTAATGCCTGAAATGCCGGCCCCAACGATCAAGACGTCTAGATGTTCCAAAACGCTTCTCCCCGCTTGTGTCGCGCTATAATCTTGACCGCCCAGCATTTTTTCCAAAGCCTTAAGTTGACGTCACCGTCACGCAAAGGGCAGCGCAGGTCAAGTGGGCGTGCCTGTTTACGCCCCTTCAAAACATCGAACTAGTCTGAAGGTCGGCCTCGACCAACAAAAAATGCCCGCCTCAAATGGACAGGCGTAGAGTGCATGTTCACATGCACTGAGTTCGACCAAGCGCATTAAATGGGCTGAAGGGTTGGCGTGCGTGACACATGTTGCGACTTCAGATGCACCCTCCGTGCGAAGCGTGTTGAGAATACTCGCGGTTCTCACGAAACTAACCCGTAGAATTCTCGAAAAAACCCCTGATATCATAAACGCCTTCCGCTTTATGTGGACCACACCATTTTTTTCGAAGCATCGTTTGCATTTTTCTTCCGTATGACTGGATAAGGGTGCTATAACGCCGCCATAACTGAGCACTAAGATAAATCGGTTCCACTTCTTGTGCCAAGTTAAGGGCACATGGGTATCGTGCCCAGCCTGATAAACCACTTTCATAGATCTCAAGAATTTCTTCGCTACGGCGTGATTGAGGCAGTTTTGTGGACCTTTGCGCTAGCTCAGTTAGGCTGTGACTCTTCAGCTGCTTCGATAGACGACTGTTCGCTATCCAGTCCGGATTCTCATAGACCAGAAAAGCCTTAATCATGTTTTCAAGAGCAAAGCCAGCAAGCAAAAAGGAGGCACGATTTGCCCCATCCCATTGATTGTGATGCGCTGATGCGTTGAAGGTCCACTTTATTTTATTGCTTTTTTTGAATAGAACTTCTGCTTGATCGTGTAGATCGACAGCCACGAGAAACCAACTGTGTGGGACCGCCTGCGCTTCAAACTTCACTTCCGGAGGATCGTGTGGCTCAGTTTGAATACGCATGTTCTTATTCCTTCTGAGAATTACCTTTGGACAAATCATTCTTCAATTTCACAGGTTCGATGCAGGTAGTTTGAGTCCGAGTAAAGGCTGAGACGATTGCTAAGCTTGGTAAGGTGCATTTTCAAGTGCACCGTTTTCATCAGAGTATTCAACCATAGGTAATCCCTCAAAAAAGGTGAATCTGAAGATGCACCATACGCGGGGAGCTAGTGGCTTACCCAAAAGAAAAGCCCGCCCCAATTGAACAGGGCGGGCCGGCTGTTTTCTTGCTAATGGCTTCAAGCCTTAGGCCGTCGTTAGCGCTTCGGCATGCAATGTCGTAATCAAAGCGGGAGCCAGTTTCAAACGGGTCGCCAGATCGGCCAGATAGGCTTTCTCCGCCGCGCCATTGAGATCG
>JBEINE010000026.1:0-22294 GCA_040378245.1 Hyphomonadaceae bacterium
CGTTTGAAATCAAGTTGGCTGGCCCTGTGGCTGATCGCGTCCCCTGTGGCTGGCCAGACCCCGCCGTCCTCACCCGCAGCGCTGGCCCAAGGCGAGCTGGAAGAAGCGGTGCGTGCGTATCAAGAAGGCCGCTATGGTGACGCCTTGAGCCAGGCTGAGAATATCGCCGCACGGGGTAATGGTCGGGCGGCGATGTTGGCGGGCTTGATTTATGAGCGCGGTCTAACGGGCGCGCCAGCACCCGCCCAAGCCGTGCGCCTCTATCGGCGCGGCGTTGCGGCAGGCGACAGCGATGCGATGATGGCTTTGGCCCGTCTGGGCATGACGCGCCTTGGCGGCGCAACGCCTGCCGAAGCCTTATCCTCGTTGCAGCGCGCACTCGCTTTAGGTCGAAATGATGCCGCCGCCGCTTTGGGTGATTTGTTCTTGTCAGGGGAAGCTGGTCCCCGCGACGCCAGTCGAGCGGCCACGCTCTATGCCCGCGCGGCCAAGGCTGGGGATGGCGACGCCGCTTATGCAGCGGGGGTCCTTTATGCCGATGGTGACCCTGACCCGGTTGACGACCCCCTCAAAGCCATTGGCTTTCTCAAGCAGGCCGCAGAGGCCGGGCGGGCCGATGCCAGCGCTGATTATGGCCTGATGCTGTATCAAGGTCGGGGCGTCGCCCGCGATCTGGTCGCCGCGGCGCGCTGGTTCAAAATCGCTGCTGAGAAAGGCGACGGTGATGGCCGGTTTTACTGGGCGCTGGTGAATGCACGCGGCGAAGGCACGCCGAGGGATTTGCAAGCGGCATTGACCTTTGCACGCCTCGCAAAGGGCACATCGCCAGAGGCGGATCGCTTATTGGCTCAATTGGAACAAGCCACGTCCCAGCCCTCGCCAGCACAACTGCCAAAGCGTTAGGGATTTCGCCTCGGTGCGTGATATTTGATCGGCGTGCTCGCCCCTTCCTCGCCCTCACCAATTGCGCTTCCACCAAAGGTTGCCCGCGCCATTGCCACGACGATGGAGCGCGAGGCCTTCGTGCGGGGTCTGCGCGATTTATGGCCGGCGCTGATGCTCTTGGCGGGGGTCGGCGCATCCGGTGTCTTGACGCAGAAACTGCCGCCGGCGGTGATTTCGCTGATCGCGGGCGCGACTTTGGCGGCGGCCGCTTGGCTGTTTTATCGCGCCATAATCAATTTTTCGCCGATTGATGAGCGTGAGGCTCAACATCGCTTGGAACGCCAAGCTGGCTTAAGCGAAAGCGCCCCACTGACATCCTTTGGAGATCGACAGGTGGGCGGAGATCGCGCGCTTTGGGCCTGGCAAAAGCAACGCTCAGACCAAGTCGCAGCGGCTTTCATCAAGCCCGCTTCGGCCGAAGTCTCGCGACGGGACTGGGCGAAACTCGCAGCCCTTGGCTTTGCGACGGCTCTGTGCCTATGGCAGCCGGGGCCTGCTGGTCGCGCTTTAAGTTTCGATCTATCACCCATTATGGGCGACAGTGATTTGGTGATGGACGCATGGGCGCAACCACCTGGCTACACAGGCCTACCCGTGATTCGCTTGAACCGCGATACGCCCGAAATCTCTCTACCTGAAGGGTCTGTCATTGTTGCGCGCATGGATGGAGCCAAAGGCGCACCAAAGCTGCGCCTCGCGGGTCAGACACAGACGATGTCGCGCTTACCGGGGCAAGCTTGGACGGGCCAAGCGATCTTGCGCCGCAGTGGCGATGTGGCCCTCGACCGCTTTGGTGCGCGGGCGAAATGGCATGTGACCGCCATTAAAGATCAACCTCCGGTCCTGACCCGGCAACAGCCCATCAAGATTGATCCCCGCGGGCGTCTGGAGGTGTCGTTTTCGGCCAGTGATGATTATGGCGTTGCAGCGGCCTTCATCCGTATAAAGCCGCGCGACAAAGTGGCCTCACTATTGGGTCAGGATGTCTTCGATACGCCGCTCGTTCTGGAAGGCGAGGCCGGCGACGGCGGTGCGCGACAGGTTTTTGTCGATGTGGCCGATCATGTGCTGACTGGGCTTGAGGTTGATGTCACTTTGATTGTTCGTGATGGTTTAGGGCAAGAAACCGCTTCGACACCGACGCGCCTCATTATGCCAAAACGGCAATGGAGCTCGCCTTTGGGCGGTGCCTTGCAAGAACAGCGCCTGCTCATCCTGCGCGAAGCGCGCCCCTATCAACCCCGCCCGCCCGCCTTTGCAAGGCTGTTTGACCCAGAAACCGGCTTGTCGATTCGGCTTGATTTGCGCGAGCCCTTGCAAGGAGCTCCTGATGGCATCGCGAAGGCGTATGATTGGCTCAGCGCAACTTTGGCATCATTGCAGACAATGGGCCTGAGCGACGCGGGTCTCTTGGGTCTGCGCTTCGCACGCGAGCGCTTGGCGCTGGCGCGCACCATTGAGGACGCCCACGCGGTGGCCCCCTTATTATGGGAACTCGCTCTTCAAGCTGAACTATCCGATCAAACCCCGGCACAGCAAAAAATCGCACAAGCCCGCGAGGCGTTGGAGCAAGCGCTCAAAAATGGGGCTTCAGACGCAGATGTCAAAGACTTGACCCAAGCCTTGCGCGAGGCCGTCGGCGAGCGATTAGACGAATTGGCGGCACAAAGTGCGCAGGGCGGTGGCCAGGGTCAAAGCGGCCCGGATAACTCAGTATCAGGCGGGGACATTGACGCCCTGCTGCGCGAGCTAGAGCAATCGGGCAGTTCAGGGGCCCGAAAAGAGGCGCTCGATCAATTGGATAAACTCGCCGATCTGATGGAAAATCTTCAGCCGGGCGGGCAAGAAGACAGCCAAAGCGGCGAAGGCGGGCGCCGTGCTGGGGGAACATCCTTGGATGACGCCATGCTCGAACAGCGCGAATTGTCTGACCAAACCGATAGCCTTAAGGGTCAAAGCCCCCAAGCATCCGCCAATGACCTGGCTGATCGTCAAGATGATCTGGCAAAGCGTTTGTCGCCACAAAGTGAGCCGGCACAAAAGGGTACTGAGCCACAGAGCCAAGATGATAAGGCCGCTGCCGCCCAGGCGATGCGGCAGGCAGGGGAAGCCCTGCGACGAGGCGATGTGAATGGCGCACGCGAGGCCCAAGCCCGTGCTGAACAAGCCCTGCAACAAGCCGCTCAAGCCCAAGCCGCCGCTGGTGGCTTTGATGCCCAAGACCCCCTTGGCCGCACCCTGCCACGCTCCGATGATGGTGGCGGCACAAAGGTCCCAAGTCAGGCCGAAAAAAGGCGGGCGCGCGATGTCCGCGAAGAATTGCGCCGCCGCCAAGCCGACCCCAATCGAGACAGCCAAGAACGCGACTATCTGGACCGATTATTGAATGACAGGTGACGGCTCTATTTCTAGGGTTTAAAGCACGCCTGGTTCTTTTCGAACACGGCTTCGCGTCTAGGTATCTTATTTAGGGTCTGTTTATCGCGCTTTTTTGATTCAAAAAAGACACGACAGACCCTAGCACTGATAACCAATGCGAACTTGGCGCTTCACACAACCTCAGCTTGGCGACGTCTAACGCGGTGCTCGTTTGGCCAATATACGCTGAAGGGTACGCCTATGCATGTTAAGGCGGCGGGCGGTTTCAGAGACGTTGTGACCGCATAATTCAAAAACGCGCTGAATATGTTCCCAGCGGATGCGGTCGGCACTCATTGGGTTGGCGGGGGGATCGGGTAGTGTATCGCCGGCCGCCATCAAGGCTTTGACGACATCATCGGCGTCGGCTGGTTTGGAGAGATAATCCACCGCCCCAGCCTTAACGGCCGCCACAGCTGTGGCGATATTGCCATAGCCAGTCAACATAATCACGCGTGCATCTGGCCGCTTAAGATGAAGCTCCTCCACAACCGTCAGGCCTGATCCGTCTTCAAGGCGCATGTCGAGAACCGCAAACGCTGGGGGGTCTGTGCGGGCAATCTCCAACGCTTCTTGCACACAAGCGGCCGTCCTCACGCTAAACCCACGACTTTCTAGGGCCCGCGCGAGGCGATTGCGCAGGGGGGCATCATCATCCATCACCAAAAGGGACCTATCTGTGATCGAGTCTGGAATATCTGTCATATGTTTCTCCGTCCCTGATGGACATGATCAATTTCCATTAGCACACAAGTGACATGACGTCGCATCCGTCCCAAACTCGCTTGGGAAACCAGCTTTCTCAGAATGTCCGTTTTGAGTGCTAAGCCGCTTCCAGCGCGCGGCGTGGCCACACGGCTTTGACTTGTGCCCCGCGAGACGCCCCCGTCTGATTACCAAAGCTCAGTTTAGCGCCCGAGCGCTCCAACAGGGTCTTGGCAATGAAAAAGCCCAGTCCCAAGCCTTCTTTCTGACGCGAGCCTGACGTTCCAGCCGCGCGTGTGGTTAAGTAAGGCTCACCCAAACGCTCCAAAACGCTCTCGTCAAACCCGGGGCCATCATCACTGATGGTAACATGAACATAGCTTATATCCCAGCTTGCAAAGATGGTTACCGCTTGAGAAGAAAACTCCAACGCGTTCTCAATTAAATTGCCAAGCCCATAAAGAACCGCTGGCTGGCGTATGACCATCAGGTCAGGTGCGCCTTCAGGGCGGCGAATATCAAACAACAACGCTTTTGGGCCGCCATCAAAGTGGCGGGCGGCGGCCTCTTCCAATAATTGACCCAATGGCAGGCGCTCCACCGATGGGTCGGAAAGCTCGCGATTGGTTGAGAGCTTGCGCAGGATTTCTCGGCACCTTTGAGCCTGAGACAAAACAAGCTGGGCGTCTTCTTGGTCGAGACTGCCCGCGGGTAGTGAGCGGGCCAATTCCTTGGCCGTAACCTGAATGGTCGCCAGCGGCGTGCCCAGTTCATGGGCAGCCGCCGCCGCCAACCCCCCCAAAGCCGCCAAGCGTTGCTCGCGCGCCAAAACCTCTTGTGTGGCAATGAGCGCATCGGCCAAACGACCCTCCTCGACCGAGACCCGCCACGCGTAACCCGCCGTGAAGAGCAGGCCAATGCCAATCGCGGTCGCAACAGCAAAGCGATAGACACTGGGTAGTTCAAACCCCCCCACTGGAGTCCATGGCAATGGGAAGGGGGTCATCGTAAGGGCTGCAACGCACACTAGGGTCAAGGCGATGAGACCAATCGTCCATCGCGGCCGCAAAGTCGCAGCTGAAATGGTCGCAGGCGCGATGAGCAGGAGACAGAAAGGATTGGCGATGCCGCCCGTCAAAAACAACAGAAATGTCAATTGCAGCACGTCAAATGTCAATTGAGCCGCCGCCTCCCATTGCCGAACCAAGCGCCCGGCGGGCAGCGCCGTCGACAATAAAAGGTTCAAGGCGGCGTTGGCCCCGATTGCCATGATGCAGAGGAGGAGGGGCAATTCAAATTTGAGCGAAAAATGCACGATCAAAACGGTCGCCATTTGTCCCACAAGCGCCAGCCAACGCGACCCCACCAATGTGCGCGACCGCAATCGCCCGACAAAGGGCGCGTTGGTTGCAATCGCATTGGCGATGATTTCTTGGTCGGGTCGAGCAAACTGCATATCTATAGCGTTTCATGGCCTGCGCTCTACGTCACGCGCTTTTTGTCGTCAGACCCACGCGTGCAGCAATCTATCACTATAGACCAATTTGAAGCCCATCCAGCGCGGAAGGTTGCAACATAGGCCCGCTACCGCCATAAAGTGGTATTATCGGAGCATTTCACATTATGGCCTTTGTCGACAAGTTGACTGCAGATCGCAATGTAGCGACACCTCTTTACTTGCAATTAGCTCAAGGTTTACGGCACGCCATTAGTGCGGGCTTTGTCGAAGGGGGTGAAGCCCTACCGTCAGAACGACTTCTAAGTGAGCAAACCGGCGCTTCGCGGGTGACGATCCGGCGTGCATTAGAGCAATTGATTGCCGAGGGTCTGATCGTCCGACGCCATGGTTCAGGGACTTATCTGGCTCCGCGTATCCAGCAACCCGGCAGTGAGCTGACAGGTTTCAGCAATGACACGCAAAATCGTGGCGCAGCGCCAGGCTCAGTTTGGATTATGAAGACCATAGCTTTGGCGAGCGAGGAAGAAGCCCATACGCTGAGCCTCGACATCGGCGCTGCGGTCGTGCGTTTGGCGCGCGTTCGTTTAGCCAATGGTGAGCCTTTGGCAATTGAAGAAGCGGTTTTGTCGGCTGATCTCCTGCCACCTATTGATGAAATTGGCGACAGTCTCTATGCGGCACTAGCCAGAAAAAATAATCGGCCAGTTAGCGGCCGCCAACGTTTAACGGCGTCCTTGGCAACTTCTATAGAGGCTGGACTCTTGTCGATTAAGGAAAATAGTGAAGTGCTTCGGATTGAGCGGCGGACTTTCAGACGCGATGGCACCCCAGTTGAGCTGACCCGCTCTGCTTACCGGGGCGACCGCTATGAGTTTGTCAGCGAACTGAAAGATGTCTGACCCTGCCTATCGGCTATTGCGGATCTGGTTGGTCAAGGGCCAAAGTGCACACGGTTTAATCGAACAAATGGAAGGTATAATAATGAGCTTGCAAAACAATGGTTCAATGGCCACCGCCGTGGCAGAGCTACCGGCTCTGAAGCAGGCTGGGTTGGTGCTGGTAGCATCATGGCTTCTGGCAGCCTCCTCTTGGGTTTCGGTGCCGATGGTGCCAGTTCCCATGACAATGCAGACGCTGGCAGTGTGCTTGGTGGGGGCCATGATGGGGCCACGGCTGGGGACACTCGCAGTATTGGCATGGTTTGGGCAGGCGGTCATTGGCTTGCCGTTGCTGGCCGGTGGCAGCGGAGGGGCTGCGCCCTTTTTCGGGCCCACGGCAGGCTATCTTGTCGCGTTTCCGATTGCGGCTGGGCTGACCGGTGTGCTGGTTTCTCGCGGGTGGGACGGCCAGCGGCCTGTACGGTTATTCATTGCAATGCTCATTGCCAATGGCTTGTGCTTGGCGCTGGGCGGCGCTTGGCTGGCTAGGCTTATCGGGCCCGACGCGGCGTTAGCAACTGGCGTCTTGCCGTTCATTCTCGGCGGTATACTGAAGTCGGCGCTGGGTGCTGCAATGCTCGCCGCGGCGGCCCGCTGGCAGAGGCCAAGGGCTTAAGGGGTGGCTAAACCGCAAGCCCCTGTACCGCAAGCCCCTGTGCGGTTGCGTGCGCATCATCTTCTCTGTCTTCAAACCTATAAGGGCCTCGGCTATAGTCGGCAATTCGTGGCGGGCATGGATGCTATCGTCTCCCGGCTCAATGTCGGGGCAGCGATCGAGCTGGTAGCCGGGCCGGATGACATTTGTGCTGGATGGGGCGATGATCCTGATCGGCATTGCGATGAGCCTTCCATCACCGAACGCGATCAGGCGGCATTGGCGGCACTCGGTCAGCATCTTAGCCAACGGGTCAGCCTAGGGGACGTGCTGGACAAGGCTGCTGAGCTGCTGGCTGGTTGGCGCTCCGCCTTTGCACGTGGCGCGCCGCGCGCGGCCTGTAAAGCCTGCGAATGGCACGATGTCTGCACGGACATTGCCGCGACGGGCTTTGTAGAGGCCAAACTGCAAGCGCTTTCGACGTCATCAGCCCGCTGTGGGTCAATCAAATAGCCAAACAACCGTTTAAGCCTGCGTTGGCATGAATCAGGCGTTTCCGGCCACGAGAGCTCTCACTTCACTGAGAACACTGTCCCGCAATTCCCATGGACACCCCCAGTAGTCGAATATCCCGCCATCGTTGGAGTTTTGCCCGCAAATCACAAACACGCCTGTTCCAATACGCGTCTTCAAGTGAGTGGCAAGCCATCCTACAAATCCAGAATTGTCAGCACCTTGGGGAAAATGGAATCTCCAAATAGCAAAGGGACCGCTATAGATTTTGAGTTTTGTGTCTTGAATCACGCCGCGAAGCCGGGTTTCAGTTTCGTGAGGTTTTTCATTCGAGATGCTAACCATAGCTGGTCTCCAAGTTGGTTTGGCTCGGCCTAAGTCTTCTCCCAGTCGCACGCTCTGAGGGGCTGGCTCACTTGGACCACATAACCAGCATTAAGCCGCAGACACGACTTTGCCGACGCAAGTTCCAAAGCCGATGGATCGCGCGGCGTCGGTGCGGGCGTGAGCTGTCATAGTCACCTCATCACCGTCTTCGAGGAAATTGCGCGTCTCGCCGCTTGGCAGTCTTAAGGGCTGTGTGCCGCCGACTGAAACTTCCATCAAGCTGCCATAACCACCGGGATCTTCGCTAGAGATCGTGCCTGTACCAAGCAGATCGCCGGGGTGAAGATCACATCCCCCGCTGGTATGATGGGCGATCATTTGGGCAATCGTCCAATACATATTTGAAGAGCTGCCGGTGCTTATGGTCACGGGAGGAAGATTATTGGCCCGCATCTGAGCCGTCGAGAGCGCTACGCTTAATTCAATTGCAAGCCCACCTGTCGCCTGATCGCCTTCGTCCCAGAGATATGGTAGGGGCTTAGGGTCACCTGCGGGCCTTGAGGGCTGTGCGATGCGAAAAGGGGCGAGCGCCTCAGATGTAATCACCCAAGGTGAGACGCTGGTGAGAAAGTTTTTGGCTAGAAAAGGCCCAAGGGGCTGATACTCCCACGCTTGGATATCGCGTGCGGACCAGTCGTTGAGAAGAGTAAGCCCCGCCATTCGCTCCCATGCATTGCTAATGTCCACACGCTGACCGAGGCTATTTTCGCCACACACCCAAACGCCCAGTTCCAATTCATAGTCTAGGCGACGGCACGGGCCAAACTCCGGTGCATCGGCATCTGGGGCTTTGCGCTGCCCATTGGGGCGGATCACATCAGTCCCCGAAACCCGAACAGATGAAGCCCTGCCATGATATCCGATCGGGATATGGCGGTAATTGGGTAGCAAGGGATTATCGGGTCGAAACTGCTTGCCGATGTTGCGGGCGTGGTGAATACCGACATAAAAATCGGTGTAGTCGCCAATGTGCGCAGGCAAATGCATCGTCACATCGTCAGCCTGATACAAATGTGGGGTAAGTGCTGCCCCGTTCGCTTTATCGGTTAAGAGGTCAAATATTTTGTGCCGCAATGCCAAGCGATTTGCACCCGGCAATGAAAACAACGCATTGAGCGTGCTTTGACCTAAAGCGTCAGAGGTGTCGGTCGAAAAATGTCCATGCTCACAAAGTGCAGTTAGATCAAGCACCTGATCACCAATGGCAGTCCCGATGCGCGGCTGCCTGCCCTTTGGGGCAAACACGCCAAGCGGCAAGTTTTGGACAGGAAAATCGCGATGTGTGTCGGCGCCCACAACCCAAGACATCGCGGTTGGATTGTGTGTGTGATCTTGGGTCAAGCGGCTGGCTCTTTATGTAACCAGTCGGCGTGATGAGGCGCTTTCTTGGTGTGGTTCCATTCGTCCAGCATCAAGGGTGCAACACGCTTTAGCTCAGCATATTGCTCCGTGGTGCCAATATCGCACGCAAGTTCTAGCCGATGGCCGTTGGGATCAAAGAAATAGATGGAGCGGAAGATACCATGATAAGTGGGTCCTAAAACGTCTACACCTTGTGCTTCGATATGCGCCTTAGCGGCTTTCAGTGACGCAAAATCGTCGACCTTAAACGCCAGATGCTGGACCCAAGCCGGTGTCTTCTCATCGCGCCCCATTGGGGCTTGGTGGGGCAACTCGAAGAATGCAAGAATGTTGCCGCCCCCGCAATCGAGAAAAATGTGCATATAGGGGTCATAAGCCCCAGTTGAGGGCACATAATCTTCTGCAAAGGCATTGGTGTAAGTGAAGCCCAAAACGCGAGCATACCAATCGACAGTCTCCTTGGCATCTTTGCACCGATAAGCCACGTGATGGATACGTTGAGTTTTGAACGGGATTGTCATGGTGTTGTTTCCAATACACCGCGCTCAATTTGATCGCGCTCGATGCTTTCAAAAAGGGCTTTGAAATTACCTTCACCAAAGCCTTCGTCGCCATTGCGCTGGATGAACTCAAAGAAAACAGGGCCGATCTGGGGCTGCGCAAAGATTTGAAGCAATAGGCGTGGTTTGCCACCTTCTATCGTGCCGTCGAGCAAAATGCCACGTGGCTTTAATTGCTCCACAGGTTGCCCGTGTCCAGGTAAACGCCCATCAAGCATTTTATAGTAGGTCTCAGGGGGTGCAGTCATGAAAGGCACACCACGCTTTTGAAGTTTGTCCCAACTTGCGATCAAGTCGTCGCAGATAAAAGCAATATGTTGGATCCCTTCGCCATTATAAGCGAGCAGATATTCCTCAATTTGGCCGCCGCCCGCTTTGCCCTCTTCATTAAGAGGAATACGAATCTTACCGTCAGGGGCGGTCAGCGCCTTTGACGTGAGGCCTGTATATTCGCCCTTAATGTCAAAGAAGCGGATTTCGCGGAAGTTAAAAATGCGCTCGTACCAGTCTGCCCAATGGGCCATGCGCCCACGATAGACATTATGGGTCAAGTGATCGATCCTCTTAAAGCCAGCCCCGACCGGATTGCGGGGCGCACCCTTAATGAATTCAAAGTCGATGTCGTAGATTGATAATGCGTCGGGATTATCTAGGGTGGCATAGCGGTCGATAAGATAAATGAAAGCCCCCCCAATTCCTTTGATCGCGGGGATGCGCAATTCCATCACGCCCGTTTTACTCTCAACGGGTTCGGCCCCACGTTTGATCGCTTCGCTATAGGCTTGCGCTGCGTTGTTGACCCGAAAACCCATGCCGCAAGCCGAAGGCCCATGCTCTGCAGCAAAATAAGCGGCGGGGCTGTTTGGTTCATAATTGGCGATCAAATTGATCTCGCCTTGCCGCCAAAGATCAACATCCTTGGAGCGGTGACGGGCAACATGTGAAAAGCCCATCATGGCAAAAACCGGCTCAAGTAGGCCCTTTTTTGGCGCGGAAAACTCGACAAACTCAAAGCCATCAAGGCCAAGTGGATTCTCAAACGTTTGGGTCATGTTTCTCTCCGTGCCAGTTCGGCTTTACGACAAGTCGAGCGACGTCACTCAGACATTTTTCGTGAGTTGCGGTTCCAATCAGCAAAAGATAAAGTGCCCCGATTAAGCGCACTTCACCATCATTAACTTCGCCCCAGTGCGAGACAACCGTGCAGCCCCAGCGCAATTTCCGCTTGCATGTCGGCAAGTTTTTGCTGAACGCGTTGTGTTCCAGCGATTGGTTTGCCAAACACACTACGTCCCATGGCATAATCACAAGTACGCTCGAAGCCGACGTGCGCAACCGATTTCCCAGCGCCCCCTCTCGTATTCACAATGCCTGTCATCGTCATGTCGAGGCACGCGAATGTCGGGTCTTCAACACGGCTTACAAGTTCATTCCACCCCGCCGATTCGCGATGGTAACCAGCCGACATATCCAACGCGTCGCGATTTGCTATCGACGATGATGTTGTAACCGATGTGGTGATTATACCGTGGAATTGCATTGTCGAGCAACGGATATTGACATTCGCCAACCCTACTGGAAATGAATTCGCGATCAAGGGGCGGTGACAACGGCTTTAAAGGCCGCTTTATAGCGCGTCTGGTTCTTTTAGAACCAGGTTGCGCGTCTAGTTCTTTTATAGCGCGTTTGGTTCTTTTAGAGCCAGGTTGCGCGTCGCGGTATCTAATTTAGGGTCTGTTGGCCCCGCTTTTTTGATTCAAAAAAGACGGGACAGACCCTAATGCCAAACAGCAAGCCTCATGGCTCGCCCACCAGAGCGGCCAAGATCGCGGCACTTGAAGGTCGGCCCGCATAGCCATTGCCAGGGACAACATAGATCATCAAAACCCCGTTTTCCCACGACGCACTGGGTCGCCCCGTCGTCCGCAACACCTTGATCAGAGTTATCCGGCGTTGAAACTGACCAAAAAAGCCCCGCGGTGCGCGCGACATGCCCCCGACGGCGCGCTGCAAGGCCTCATAGACCAAGGACGGAGGCAAGCCGCCGGCGGCTTCGACGCGAATGGAGCGCTGACCAAAGCGGCTGAACCAACCAATCGCGCGCTCCACGGTTAATTGTAATGTGCCTTCGCTGCGCGTCGGGGCGGGCAATGCCTTGGCCTTGCCAAGCCGCGACGCTGGCGCGCCATTGGCGCCAAGGGGTCCATAAAGAGTGACACCGCCAAGACTTGTGATGCGTACGATAACCTCGCCGATGTCATTGCGCAGAAATTCATCGCCACGGGGTCCCCAACTTGACGTCAGCGCCCACACTTCTGGATCGCCCTCAAAACGCAATAAGATAAAGCGCGGTTGGGATCGATCCAAAACAAATTTGATATTCTGCACGTCGGTACTAAAATGGACCGCTTGGGGGCTGGCCGCATTGACATCAGAAAACATGGTGTCGAATGCGTTTTTTTCCGGAGCCGGGCCCTTTCCCTGTGCCTTAGCAATTGTGGGCGACAAGCAGGCCAGTGCTAGAAGCAGGCCAACAAAACACGCACAGCCGCGAACAGTAACGATGGGCCTGAATCGAAATTTGGCATCGTTTTGAGGCACATGAGCAAGGCGCATCCTCCTCCTATGGACTGAAATTCCGGCGGAATGGAGACCCAAATTGAAGAAACTGCAGTTCTTTGCGCTGGTTGGCCTCATGCGGGCTATCGGGTTGCGTCAGGATTGTTTATCGCCGAGCTTGGTTTCATAACGCGCGCCCTCTTTGATCAATTCTGGGAGTCCCAACAAAGTATTGATCTGGCTGAAATTCAACATCCGATCGCGAAAGCCGGCTGTTGTTCCATGGGCTTTGAGTTGATTTAGAAACTCCTGCGCCATAAAGGCGTGCGCGCGAACCATTGAACCTGGCGCAATAACCACCCTGAAGCCCATGTCTGAAAGTTGGTCACATGTTAAGATCGGCGTCCGTCCGCCTTCGACCATATTGGCCAATAGTGGTGTGTCAGGCATCGCGCTGCACATGGCCGTCATTTGATCAAGCGATTGGGGCGCTTCGATGAAAATCACATCGGCCCCGGCCTCCCGGTAAAGGCCTGCGCGCTCCAAGGCCTCCTCAAACCCGGTCACGGCGATGGCGTCGGTGCGTGCAATGATGAGGGTGTCCTCACTGTGGCGTGCATCAACGGCGGCTCTGATTTTTCCTGCCATTTCAGATGCATTCACCAATTCCTTGCCGGCCAAGTGCCCACAGCGCTTTGGCGCCGTTTGATCCTCTAATTGTAAAGCGGCAGCACCCATACGCTCAAAGATACGAACAGTATGCTGCACGTTGAGCGCATTCCCAAATCCGGTATCGGCATCCACAATCAAAGGAATACTGACCCTATCGGCAATCCGGCCCACCACATCAGCAACTTGGCTCGACGCCATTAAGCCGATATCCGGCCGACCGATCTGAGTATACGAAATCGAGGCTCCCGATATATAGATAGCTTCAAAGCCGGCTTGCTCAACAAGCAGGGCGCTAAAGGCATCATAAGCGCCCGGTGCCAAAATGGCCGGACCGACACCAAGGCGTGCTTTCAAAGTCGACATCGTCATGAATTGAGCTTTTCCATCTTTTGAGTTTGTAAATGTGCAATGAGACCGCCACTGCGAACGATGGCCATCAGGTGGGCAGGAATGGGCCGACAGAATAAGGTCTCAGAGCGGGTCAGGTTGATGATTGTTCCAGCTATCGGATCTACGTCTAGCTGATCGCCGACCTTAATTCTGTTCGCTTCCTCACAAAACAGTGCAGGGAGGCCCAGATTAAGGGCGTTTCGATAAAAAATCCTGGCAAAACTGGCTGCGATGACCGCGCCCACGCCCAAGAGCTTCAGACTGACCGCGGCCTGTTCGCGCGAGGAACCCAGACCGAAATTATGACCAGCGACGACAAAATCCCCCGTCTGCACGCTTTTGGCAAAGGCAGGATCAATGGCTTCAAGGCAATGGCTGGCCAGCTCAGCTGGTGGTAATTTCATCAAATGGCCAGGTGCCAATAGATCCGTATCGATATTGTCACCAAATACGAAAGCGCGGCCCGACAAAGGTGCTGTGGTCATGCTGCGACCTGCCTGTCAGACATATAGGGCCGCGGGTCGGTTATCCTGCCCATTAGAGCACTGGCGGCAACAGTGAAGGGCGACGCCAAATAAACGCTCGACCCCTCATTACCCATTCTACCCTTGAAGTTGCGGTTTGTTGTTGAAATACAGACTTCGCCGTCGGCCAATATCCCGGCACCCATGCCGGCACAGGCCCCACATCCTGATGGTAACAAAATGGCACCCGCATCTAAAAGCGCCGATAACGTGCCCTCGCCTGCGGCTTGCGCCGTGGTTTTTGACGATGAGGGCGCCACCAATAATCGAGTGCCATTTGCGATTTTCTGCCCCCGCAAAATGGTGGCGGCCATGCGCAGATCCTCGATTTTTGCCCCCACGCATGCCCCGATATAGGCCTGATCAATCTTGACACCTGAATGCGCCTCGACCGGTGCGCTATTGGCCGGGGAATGGGGTGCGGCGACATAAGGCGATAGATTTGATGCATCAATCCTGATGCGTTTTTCATAGACGGCGTCTGGATCGGGCTGCCAATGTTGGGGACCCTGGCCTATGTCACCGCCATGGGCGACAATGTGGTTGAGGGTGGTCTGATCGGGCGCAATCAGGCCTGTTTCCCCGCCCAGTTCCGCTGCCATGTTGCATAAGACCATGCGTTCGGCCATGCTCATGGCCGCAACCCCGCTACCGCCATATTCAATCGCCTTAAACGCATTGTCCATGCCAAGGTCGCGGCATAACAGGAGCATGATATCTTTGGCGGTGGTTCCAGCCGCGAAAGTGCCCTCAATGTCAATGCGAATGGTCTGTGGCACAATTGTCCACGTCTTGCCCGTGACCACAATGCCAATCATGTCCGTAGCACCAAAGCCAGCCGCATAACAGCCAAAGGCCCCAGCGTGGGGTGTGTGGCTATCCCCACCGGCAACAAAAAGGCCAGGCCTCAAAAGCCCATTTTCCGGCATGATTGTATGGCAAATGCCTTGCATGTCGAAGAATTTGCCGATCTGATAATCCTTGACGAACGCGCGTGTCACTTGGAGGATTGCGGCACTTTCTCCATCAACTGCGGGCACATAATGGTCAGAAACGATAACAATTTTTGACGGGTCCCACGGCTTAGCGCCCAATTTTTCCAGCTGCGGCTTCCACCGTCTGGGTCCGCTGGAATCATGGGCCATCGCCAGATCCACCTCGACCGTGATAATGTCGCCCGGCTTCACATAGGCCTGTCCTGCGGCGCGCGCCAAAAGCTTTTGCGCCAGCGTCTGACCGGATGTGATAGGCGAGGCGGTAGGCGCAACAGTCATGAATGCAATCTTTATCCGTTTCAGATAAATGTCCTATCATTATATCATTTAGATAATGACAAAAACAAGCAGTCGTTTAGACTAAAGCTGAGCACGTCGACATCGGCACTTCTAACACGGACGCAAACATGCCTGACACAATGATCCCACCCCCTACGGTAAGCCGCCAAACACAGCCAACATTCTTGTTCATCGGCAAAGATGGGCCCGATGCGCCAAGGCTCCGCGCTGAACATCTGGATGGCCATTTGCGCCATGTCGAAGACAATTGGGAACGCTATGTCACGGCAGGGCCTCTAAAGGCACCTGGATCGCCTACCATTCATGGCTCGGCCTTAATCGTAAAGGCAGACAATCTGGAGGCCGCTTGGGCCGTCATGAAGGGTGATCCCTATTTCACCTCTGGGCTATTTGCCAGTGTGGAGGTCCATGACATGACAATGTCGATTGGAACTTATGTGGGCGGGAAAATCTGGGAAAGTGCCGATGCGGTTCGCGCCAAAGCCAATGGGGGATAGTTCAAAAGTTTGTCGCATGGCTTTGTTTCGATAGAAACGAAACGCGCTTTGGTTTACAAGCCGGCCTTTGACAGTGATGCGATACATTGACCTATGGTCTTAGGATCTGGATCGCCGGAAAAAAAAGAGGCCAGCTTGCCATTAGAGCCCAGCAAATAAATGATGGATGTGTGATCCATGACATAGTCGTTCGCAGACCCGCCCTCGACCACAGACTTTCTGAACCCGACCTTATAGGCTTTGGCCGCCGCTTTGACTTGCGCCACGCTCCCCGTCAGCCCGATTAGGCCTTGGGGAAAACCATTATTAGCCACGTAGGTTTTCATGGATGCCGGGGTGTCGCGTTCAGGGTCGATACTGATCAAGATAGGCTGAATAGCATCAATTTTGCTGCCCCCCTTGAGTTTGGCTTCATCTAACGCCAAGCGCATGGTTTGAAGCGACATCGGGCAAATGTCTGGGCAGTAAGTGAAACCAAAATAGATGAGAGCCGGCTTGCCCAGAAATGTCTTTTCGGTGACGACGACATTGTCCTGATTGACCAAAGTAAACGGTCCGCCAATTTCGGCGAAGGCACGGCTGTTGCACATGTCAGGCAGGGCTGGCGTATTTGGGGCCATCGCCCGTGTCAAAACGGCCGTCCCAACGGCCGCGGTTAAAGCCAACGCAGCGAGGCCACCAAACAACATCACTTTAGATGAGCGCACAGATGTCTTCAAAGGTTCAGCCATGCGTCTCTGCACCATTTTTTGGCGGATAGAACAAGTTGGACAAAACAGCGCAGATTGCATTAGGGCATTTAAGCGACTAGGAAGGGGCCTCCTCAAGTCGCTAAAGTGCAATTGGAAACTGAAAGAGCATTCCCATGTTTCAATGCGGTTTTGTGACCTTTAATGCCATCACCCAGCTCGATTTCACAGGTCCTTTGCAGGTCTTGCATCGTCTCCCCGACAGTCAGGTGCACATTATTGCGGCCGATCTCAATCCTGTCATGAGTGATTGTGGGCTGGCACTGGTGCCCACCACCACATTCGCCGATTGCCCGCAACTGGATTTGATCTGTGTTCCAGGTGGCTTTGGCGTTGAGGCCCTGATGGCTGATCCCGTCGCTATCGACTTTGTGCGCGCTCAGGCCCGCTTGGCGCGTTATGTCACGAGCGTGTGCACCGGCGCTTTTGTCCTTGGAACCGCAGGCCTGTTGAAGGGCAAAAGAGCGACAACGCATTGGGCCTATCATAACCTATTGGCAAAAACCGGTGCGATTCCGACGCCCGGGCGGGTTGTCCGCGACGGAAACTTGTTCACAGGTGGGGGTGTTACAGCCGGGATCGACTTTGCCCTGACAATTGTGGCTGAAATCGCTGGAGACAAAACCGCTCAAGCCATCCAGCTCAGCATTGAATATGACCCCGCGCCGCCTTTTGACAGCGGTTCGCCCAACAAAGCGCCCGGCGATGTTCTGGCGGCGCCCGCAGGCTTTTATGCCAAGCGCATTGCCCAGTTTGGCCCCGCACTCGACGCAGCTTACCTCGCTTTAAATCCTTAAAGCCCGCATGGCCGCATGGCGCGCGAAACTCAGCGTTACGGCTTTGCGCCGCGCTGGTGCCAGATCAAATCGTGGGGCGTGTCGAATGATTTCCCCGCCAAAGGCGTCGGCGACAATGAGGCCCGGCGCGTCGTCGCCAGATGAGGGTATCAAATCGACTGGAAAGTCTGGGGTCACAGCAAAATAGAATAAATCGCAAAAAGGCGCATAGTCGCGCCACTTGCTGTCGGCTTTATAATCATGAACGCCCGACTTGACCTCAACAATCACCAATACGCCCTTTTGGCTGAGGCCGCAAATATCGGCGCGGCGATTATTGGCGAGGCTAAACTCCCAAATCGGTGAGTAGCCCGCATGGATCAATTGCCGTGTGGCCCCTTGGCGGACGGCAAGTGTAATGTCGGGGCGACATAGGGTGCTTTGGGCGGTCGCCTCTTGGGCGGCGTCTGGATCAAATTCGGCGAGTGCGGGCGCAGGCATCACCCATCATGTTCCGACAATGTTCTTTTGTCTAGTCTGAAACGGTGTCGCAATGAAGAGGATAAGGGCTGTTGGAAAGCCCCTTCCCATTGGTGGGGAAGAGGGGCTTCTTGTAACTCTTTTCGGTCGATATGAGATAGCCTTCGGGGGAAGGTGAGAGCTGAGCTAAAAGTGACCTGCTCAACGCCAAGTGTTACAATTATGTCCCGTGCGCTACTTGCCCTTCTTGCTCTTCCCGCCGGGCCACGGCTTGACGTCCAGTTTCGTCCAGTGCTTGGCTTTCTGGGTTGGTTTGGCGTCAGGACCCATGCCTTGGAAGTAGGATTTCTGCCACTTTTCCTTGCGCGCGTCTGAGTCTGGGATTTCGAGTGCATTGTTAAAGGCATTGCGGCTCTCTTGCCAGGCTTCATAGGCCTCTTTGAGGCCGTCTTCGGCCTCATAAGGCGCATAAGTGGGTTGGATTTGCTCAATGGCGGCCAAATTGACCGGGAAAATATGGGCGAACGGCTCACCCTTTTGAAAGCGCACCGGCTGGAATGGCCTCGTCATCACCCAATTCATTGTAAAGGTGTAATGCGACCAATCGGTCTCTATAATGCCCGATAAGGCTGATATCCCGTCTTTGGGATTGTTCATCGGCCCTGTGGTCATGAGTTGGGTGCCAGGTTCTGTGCGAAAGATTTGATTGACGTGAAAGGTCAGCACGCCGTGACCAAAATGACTGGTGGGCGCTGGCCATCCATCCTCCAGTACCTCGACAACCATAGCGTCGGGGCTTGTCCCGCCATCCCAAGTCGCCTCAAATGCGCAGGGGCACAGCATTTCCCAGCCATATTGATTGGCGATATTGAGCGGCAGACAACGATAGGCGAATTTATCCGATGTGGATTCCATCCAAGGCCGCGATAACGGACCGGGACGCATTTCGGTTGGGGGAAAGCCCAAGGTGTAGGAGGTCAGTTTCATAGCCTATATCTCAGCCCGTCCGCTGCTTTTGTCCAGACCATATGTTTTGGAAAAGGTGCATACCTAGTATCGAGCGGCTTCCTGCCTTAACTGCTCATCAAACAATTGGAGTTTCAAGGCCCGTGTCCATATCCAGTCTATCCCCAAATGCTGTCGTCACAATTGGTGAAGGTGAGGGGGCCGTTCAAATCGGCAATGATTTGCCGATCACCTTTATCTGTGGCCCCTGCGCGATGGAAAGCCGCGATCATGCGCTTGAAACTGCAGGGTGGTTGAAAGAAACCTATGGCCGTCTGGGTGCCAACCTCATTTACAAATCAAGTTTTGATAAAGCCAATCGCTCAAGTTTGACTGGGGCGCGCGGCTTCGGCTTGGATAATGCGCTGAGTGTCTTTCAGGAAATCAAGGATAAATTGGGCCTAGCCGTGACCACTGATGTGCACACCGAAGAGCAGTGCCGCCAAGTCGGCCAAGTCGTCGATGTGCTGCAAATCCCCGCCTTTCTGTGTCGTCAAACCGATTTGCTGATTGCCGCCGCTGAGACTGGCAAAGTCGTCAATATCAAAAAGGGGCAATTCTTGGCACCTTGGGATATGAAAAATGTGATCGCTAAGGTGATAGGCTCTGGCAATCCCAATGTGATGATCACTGAACGGGGTGCGAGCTTTGGCTATAATACTTTGGTGACGGACTTTCGCGGTCTGCCAACTATGGCCGCTTTTGGCGCGCCGATTGTGTTTGATGCGACCCATAGTGTGCAACAACCGGGCGGTCGGGGCGATAGCTCAGGTGGGGATCGCACAATGGTCAAATATCTAGCTCGGGCCGCCGCCGCTGTTGGTGTGGCCGCGATTTTCATGGAAAGCCACCCCGACCCCGATAAGGCTCCATCTGATGGCCCTAACATGGTGCCGTTCGACGAATTGGAGGGCGTTGTTGCCGGGATCATGGCGCATGATCGTGTCACCAAGGGGCAGAAATAGCCTGCTAAGCGTTGTTCTTTCCCAGCAAGCGCGTTATGATAATTTCAAGAAAACAGCCAAATTGGGAGTGATACAGATGATCAATCGGAAGCAGTTTTATATCGATGGCGCTTGGGTTGATCCTGTTTCGCCGCGTGATCATCATGTGATCAATCCCGCAACAGAAGAAGCCATCGCCACCATCTCCTTAGGCAGTGAGGCTGATGCGGTTGAGGCGATTTTGGCGGCCCGCGCCGCTTTTCCAGCCTTTAGTCAAACCAGTGTTGATGAGCGTGTGGCGCTCCTTGAAAAGATCATTGCGCTTTATTCGGCCAAACTTGGCGATATCGCAGAGGCGATCAGCAGCGAGATGGGGGCCCCTAAATGGCTGGCCACGGCCGCTCAAGCGCCATCTGGCTTAGGTCATTTGATGGGGGCTTTGAATGTGCTCAAAGAGTTTGCGTGGGAATCCTCACGCGGCAATACGCGCATTCGCTATGAGGCGATTGGCGTGTGCGCCCTCATCACGCCGTGGAACTGGCCGATGAACCAAGTGACCTGCAAAGTGGCCCCCGCTCTTGCCACTGGTTGCACTATGGTGCTCAAGCCGTCTGAACTCGCACCTTTGGATTCGATGATCTTTGCCGACATCCTGCATGAAGCGGGCGTCCCAAAAGGCGTGTTTAACCTCGTCAATGGCGATGGACCCGGTGTTGGGACGACGCTCGCCACCCATCCTGAGGTCGACTTTGTTTCTTTCACAGGCTCAACGCGCGCCGGCATCGAGATTGCCAAAGGGGCCGCGCCCACAGTCAAGCGCATCGCCCAGGAATTGGGGGGCAAGTCGCCCAATATTGTCCTTGAAGATGCCAATATCCAAAAGGCCGTATCGTCAGGCGTTATGAGTGTGATGACCAATTCGGGCCAATCGTGCAATGCACCAACACGGATGTTTGTGCCTCGCGATAAATTGGATGAAGTTAAAGCAGTTGCCAAAGCGACCGCTGAGGCGGTGGTTGTCGCCGATCCCGCCGGGGACGCACGTTTCACGATCGGACCTTTGGCTAATGCCCGCCAGTTTGACAAGGTACAAGGCATGATTGCCGACGGCATGAAAGAAGCCACCCTGATCGCCGGTGGTATCGGTCGTCCTGAAGGCTTCAACAAGGGCTATTTCACGCGGCCCACCGTCTTTGTCAGCGACACAAATGACACCACAATCGCACGCGAAGAAATTTTTGGCCCAGTTCTAACGATTATTCCATATGACAGCGAAGCCAGCGCCATCGCTATGGCCAATGACACGGTTTACGGCTTGTCGGGCTATGTCCAGTCTGAAAATCTCGATCATGCGCGCGCCGTGGCCAAGCAAATCCGCGCTGGCATGATCCACATCAATGGGGCCAGCACCGATCAGGTCGCGCCGTTTGGCGGCTATAAGCAATCGGGCAATGGCCGAGAGTGGGGTGATTTCGGCTTTGAAGAATTCCTAGAAGTCAAAGCCGTTATGGGTTATGGCGCGGTCGCTTAGGTTGGCGCTTTGACCTGAAGTGAAAAGGGCACAAAGGCGCGCGCAGCACGAGCTGCGCATCTCTGACCTAAGCTTTTGTGTTAACGGCAAAATTGCGCAGCTCGTGCTGCGCGCTCCGCTTCCGCGTCACGCCGCAAAGAGTGGCTAGATCGGCCCGCGAGTGGTGGCCCGTCAGCTCAAGAGCTGAGGGCCGCCTGCAACTCATCCCAAGCCTGCACGGCTAAAGCGTCGCGCGGCGTGATGTCGGGAAAGCCCTCTAACGCGGTTAGGGGGTCGAAGAACTTCCATGACCTCGCGCATTTGATGCCATCAGCACGTGCGAACATAACCGCCACGCCTTCGACTTCGTCAATAACAAACGCGTCCTGCGGACCCGCACCTTGGATCAAAGTCACCCCCGATGTGATGAATAATTCCGACAAGTCTTCCTCGCCAATGGCGCGAAGAATGCTGTCATTACTGACATAGACATGTGGGGCGGCCTCAAGTGAGGAACCGATCACTTTATCGCGCCGCTGCACTTCCAAAGCGCCCGTCACAACACGGCGCAAATCGCGTAGCGCAGTCATCCGCGCCTTGGCCTCGTCATTGTTCCACACCAAGGGGTCATCATGCAAAACTTGAAGATGGATTGACGCCGTATCTGGGAACCGCGTGCCCCACGCCTCTTCGGTGGTAAATGGCAGGAACGGCGCCAGCCATTTCAGCATGCGACTAAACAACAGATCAAGCACAGTCCGATTGGCGCGGCGGCGCAGGCTGCTTGGCGCATCGCAATAAAGCGCATCTTTGCGCACATCGACATAAAGCGCTGAGAGATCAAGATTGGCGAAATCAGCCACCGCCGACAGTGCCCGCTTAAAGTCATAATCTGACCAAGCCGCCCGCACCTCTTGGCCCACATCAAAAGCCCGACCCAACAGCCACTTTTCTAATAATGGCATGTCATCATAGGCCACAGCCTCGCTGGCTGGGTCATAGTCCTTTAAG
>JBEINE010000150.1:0-7264 GCA_040378245.1 Hyphomonadaceae bacterium
GCATGCGGGTCGAGAGGCGAAATAGGTTCCGCGACCCGCCTATCTGATCGGGTCCGTACCTATCACCCGATCAAATCACCCCCGCGCATCTTCGTCCCCAACAAAAATAGCGCAGCGGCGTGCAGATCGGGGACCTCGTTGACGTTGTGCGCCCGATGCCGACGGGGTCCCCGCTCTTCGTTGGGCTTCGCTTCACTGCGGCGGGGATGACGGCGTCTCGTCGTAAAGAGCACAAAAGTGTTTTCTCGCCGGGGCATTGGTGTAGAAGCTGCCAGCGAAAGAAGGCCTATTTTATGACGATTGACACCGACACTTGGACCGTTGCGGGCAAGACCTACAAATCCCGCCTCATCATCGGCACAGGCAAATACAAGGATTATGCGCAAAACGCCGCGGCGGCAGAGGCGGCGGGGGCGGAGATTGTTACGGTTGCGATCCGGCGGGTTAATCTCAGTGATCCTAGCCAGCCACGTCTTACGGACTTTGTGGACCCCAACAAATACACCTTCCTGCCCAATACAGCGGGCTGTTTTACCGCCGAGGATGCGCTGCGCACCCTCCGTCTGGCGCGCGAAGCGGGGGGGTGGAGCCTTGTGAAGCTGGAGGTTTTGGCCGATCAAAAGACGCTTTACCCCGACATGTTGGAGACATTGGAGGCCACTAAAGTCCTTGTGCGCGAGGGCTTTGACGTGATGGTTTATTGCTCTGACGATCCCGTCTATGCCCGCCGCATCGAAGACGCAGGGGCCTGCGCGATTATGCCTTTGGGCGCACTGATAGGCTCTGGTCTTGGCATTCAAAACCCAGTCAATATCCGCTTGATCGTCGAACAGGCGAGAGTTCCTGTGCTCGTGGATGCGGGCCTAGGCACGGCGTCAGACGCAGCGGTCGCGATGGAATTGGGCTGCGACGGGGTTTTGATGAACACCGCCATCGCCGAGGCCCGCGATCCCGTTTTGATGGCGCGCGCGATGAAACACGCGGTTTTGGCTGGCCGCGATGCCTACATCGCGGGCCGCATGGGTAAGAAACGCTATGCCGATCCGTCAAGCCCGCTGGCGGGGCTGATTTGAGGGGGGTGGTCAGTTTCGTGAGCTGTCTGATCTGATTAAAGTTGACATAATTATGCATCAAGCCTTACTGGTTAAGTAACCTTGGGGATTGCAATATGGTGTCTCAGTTTCAATTCAGCCTTGGTGACGGGCACCGTTATGTGGGAAGACGGATAATCTCAAGTTTGACCACTATTGCATTGGTCAGTGGCTTCGCGCCCGTCTCAGCCCCCAGAGCTCTGGCAATGTCAACCACTGGATCGGCCACGCAAGCTACCAAGCAGGCACCGGAGCTTGTTGATTACAAATGTCCACAAGTCGGACAAAACCAGTTAGTTAGAGCCAGCGAAGTGGGCCAGTCTGCCCTTAGTCCAAGGGCGGCTCCTAATCTACCGTCACCTTCGCCACCTCCGCCACCGCCGCCGCCTCCGCCACCGCCTCCGCCGCCTCCCCAACACCAATTGGGCGTTACGGAAACCGACCAGTACCCAAACGCGACGATTAACAGCGTCAATCAAACCGCGGAGGACCCGATTTCAACCTTTGCGATGGAAGTCGATACATCTTCGTATGCCAATGCGCGTCGCTTTATCAATGCAGGCCGACTGCCTCCCAGCGCAAGTGTACGGGTCGAAGAATTTTTGAATTATTTTGACTATAATTATGTAAAGCCCAGTAATAGGTCCGCACCCTTTTCAACCCAAGTGTCGATCTCGCCGTCGCCTTGGGCTCCGCAAAAGCGCATCGTGCATATCGGACTAGCGGGCTATGATTTACCCGCAGCGACGCGACCACCTTTGAACCTGACGCTTTTGATAGACGTTTCAGGTTCTATGGATGCGGCTAACAAACTGCCGCTGGCTAAACAAGCCTTGCGCATGATGGTGTCCAGCCTGACAGCCGCGGATAAAGTGTCAATTGTGGTCTATGCTGGAGCAGCCGGTATTGTTTTGAAACCAACACTTGGTAGCGAAACACGCGATATTGTTTGTGCTTTAGAAGTCTTAAATGCAGGCGGCTCGACTGCGGGCGGGCAAGGCATACGCTTGGCATACGACACCGCGGCACAAAATTATAATCCTCAAGGCGTCAATCGTGTCATGCTATTGAGCGACGGCGATTTCAATGTCGGCATCATTGATCCCAGTGCCCTGAAGGATTTTGTTAGCGAGCAGCGTCAGAAAGGCATTTATCTGTCTGTGTTTGGCTTTGGTCAAGGCAATTATAATGACGATATGATGCAGGCTTTGGCTCAAAACGGGAATGGCACGGCTGCCTATATCGATACGATTAACGAGGCTCGCAAAGTCTTCACCGACGAAATCAGTGGCACGCTTTTCCCAATCGCCAATGACGTCAAAGCCCAAGTCGAATTCAACCCCGCCAAAGTTAAAGAATGGCGCCTTATTGGATATGAGACACGTGCTTTGAAGCGTGAGGATTTTAACAATGATGCCGTCGATGCAGGCGAAATTGGTGCTGGCCATCGGGTCACGGCCCTCTATGAAATTACCCCTGTTGGGGTGCAAGGCAGCGTGGACCCTTCGCGCTACCGAAGCGCGCGTCAATCGAGATCGCGTGTGAACGCCGAAGAGTTCGGCTTTTTGCGTTTGCGATATAAACTGCCAGGCTCAAACGTGTCACGGTTGATTGAGCGGCCGTTGACAGGTCGTGATGCGGTTGTGAGCTTTGCCGCCGCGCCCGAAGCGACACGATTTGCCATTGCTGTTGCGGGCTATGCTCAATTGCTGCGTCGTGACCCATGGATCGGCGCTGGCTTTGGCTTCAGTAACGTCATTGAGCTCGCCAATGGCGCAAAAGGCACAGACCACTTTGGCTTGCGGCAGGAATTCATTGATTTGGTTCAAAAAGCCCAGAGTCTGGAGCGTTTGCCAGCTGTCGAGGCTCAGTAATGCTGGGTTGGTAAGGATATAGCAGCAATGCCGTATTCAGGCGCTTGCTCAGGCAAGATTGCGGAAATCGTTCTCGGCGTGAACTCATGACAGGAATTGGGAGCGGGCCGCATGGGTAAGAAACGCTATGCCGATCCGTCAAGCCCGCTGGCGGGGCTGATTTAGGCCAACGCATCTTCGGGCAGCGGCGCAGCATTTGGCGCGGCATTTAACGCTTCCGCCATGTCAGAGGGCCCTGCACGCCCCGCCCTTTGGCTAAGAAAGTGCGCAACAGTTTCAGAGACGCCAACTTTTTGCGCGACGGCGCTGGCTATCCATTGGTTCAGCGAAACACCATCCGCCTTGGCCAAGCGCTGTGCTGCATCCTTGATAGATGTTGGAAGTTTGAGTGGGTAGCTCGATTTTGTCATTGCGCGCTCCTTGCCCTTACACCAATTTCACCAGCACATGCCGCTTTTTGCCGAGCGACAATTTGAGCCCGCCCGCCTCGCGCAATGCATCAGGCACGCCCGCTCCCACGTCATTGATCGCGATATCATTGATGCGCAGGCCGCCGCCCTTGGCTTGGCGCTTGGCTTCGCCATTGCTGTCGACAAGGCCGGTTGCGACAAATAATGCAGCGATGCTGGCAGGTACCTCACCCGACATCACAAACTCTGGCAGGCCGTCGTCGGCTCCACCACCGCCAAATTGCGCCGCAGCCGTATTGGCCGCTTGCTCCGCGGCGTCTCGCCCATGCAACATGGCCGTCGCTTCTGTCGCGAGAACGATCTTGGCGAGATTGATCTCAGACCCCTTTAAGGCGGCCAAACGACCTATCTCGTCCATGGGCACGTCAGTCATACGCTTGAGCATGGTCCCGACGTCGCTGTCGTCGACATTGCGCCAATATTGCCAATAGTCGAAGGGCGAGAGCATGTCGGCATTGAGCCACACCGCGCCATTGGCTGTTTTGCCCATCTTCTGGCCCGCCGCATTCATCAATAATGGCTGGGTCACACCTAGCACCTGGCGCTCATCGACACGGCGACATAGCTCAACCCCTTGCACAATATTGCCCCATTGATCTGAACCCCCCATTTGGAGATTACAATCATAGCGACGAGAAAGCTCCAAGAAGTCATAGGCTTGCAGCAGCATGTAATTGAACTCAAGGAAGGTGATTGGCATCTCGGCGTCAAGGCGGCGCTTGACGATATCGAGTGCGATCATCTTGTTAATGGTGAAATGCTTGCCAATCTCGCGCAGCATATCCAGCCATCTGACCTCATCCAACCATTGGGCATTATCGACCATGAGGGCGTCACGCGGGCCTTCGCCAAAGGTCAGGAACTTCGAAAACACCGTCTGGATTGAGGCTTTATTGGCGTCTATTGCCTCCTGGTTCAGAACTGGGCGCGCTTCATTCTTGTCAGACGGATCGCCCACTTTCGTGGTGCCACCGCCCATTAAAGCAATGGGCCTGCCGCCGCATTGCTGAAGACGGCGCATCAGAATAATTTGCGTAAGATTGCCGACATGCAAGCTAGGTGCTGTGCAGTCAAAACCGATATAGCCCGTTAAAGCCCGACCACCGCGCTCACTTTCGTGCGCCGCCGCGTCGAGCGCCTCAAGGTCCGTCGCTTGATAATAATGCCCACGCTCCAGAAGCGTTTGAACGAATGCGGATTTATGCGTCATAGCCGGTCTCCTCTGGATTGGGGGGTTGGTTGGGATGGGTTGCATTGGCCGTGTAGCACAGGTGAGGGGGATTTGAAGCCCTTGGGTGTGCTTGGGTTTTGTGCGCGCCTTTTTCCTCCCCTGCGCGGCGGCGGGTGTCGCGTGGTGACGGAGGGGGTATTCGGGCAGAAGCACTCTTCGTTTTGAAGCGCTCGGCCAGTGACCGTCTAATTGCTTTGGATCGGTTTTGGTGACCTTTATGGTCACGCAAAACCTAGAATCGATCATGTATGCCAGCCCAGCCGCGTCAAGGCACGCTGCGCTCGTTGGCCTTGACCCGCCTGAACTGGCGCGTTTTGTTCCGACGTGTTCGCCGTCTGTTTGAGGGTGTCAAGGGCAGAAGCGAAGCGTCCCTTGATAGCTTCAAACAGACACTCTCATAATCGAAACAGCGCTTTGGAACAGGCACAGCCTTCACCAAAGCGCGTCCGAGACCGCTTTCTTTTTTGTTTAATGCGCAACAGGTTTGTCATGCATCGACGGCACTTGCCGCAACTAAGTCACCCCCCCGTATAAGTCGGCTTGCCACTTTGAGTCGCATCCCAACGCCGACGCGACAGCGGGTCCATCTTGGCCAGCCATGTGCTCACGCCGTTTTTCAATTCGCTCGCGCGCAATGTCATTGGTGCAAAGGCGTTGCGACCGCTTTCGTTGTGCAAGGAGAATGTCAGCGTCGGCTCGGCCTCGCTGTCAAAGCTCAGCATGCCAAAATTTGTGCCTGAGAAATACACTTGGCGTATCCGGCGTTCTGGCCGACGATCCAGAAAGCTGGCTGAGTTTTCATTCGCGAGTGGCGAGCTAACCAGATCATAGAGATCATATCCGCCCTTCTCAGACCAAGGTATCGCGTTCAATTCGCCGATATGGGTATCGCCCGAAATCAGAACGACCCCTTCCACTTTCTCATCGCGGATAAAATCAAACAGGGCATTGCGTTCAGTGATGGCGCTGGCCCATGAATCGCCGCCATGGCCTTTCGCATTGGTCCAACCGCTTCCGCAGGCGAGGATTTTGAAGTCGGCACGGCTTTGCTTCAAGCCGTCTTTGAGCCATTGCAATTGGCGCGCACCTAAAAATGTTTTGCTTGGCCCATCGGGTTGGGCGTTGGGATCGCGATAATAGCGCCCGTCCAGCATGAAGAAATCGACATTGGCATAGCTGAATTTGTAAAACACACCCGGTGTGTCAGCCAGCCCATAGCTGGGGTTCGCCCAATTGCGTTTATAGCTTTCCAGTGCCGCGTCTTTGGCTGGGTTGGTGCGGTCGTGATCATTCAGGCCAAAATCATGATCGTCCCATATGGATAGTTGTGGCACTGTGCGCAGCAAGGACTGGAGGTTGGGAATGCCCAATTGCTTGGCCCACATCGCGTCCATCGTCTCAGGCTCAAGCGTGTCGTGATAGACATTGTCGCCAAGCCATAAAAACATGTCCGGTGTCGCACGTTCGATCGCATCCCAAATCGGTTGCTGGGGGAAATACTGTACATTTGCGCAGCTGCCAAAGGCCACTTTGAACGCTGTCTTGCTCCCTGCGATGGGGGCGGTCTTAAAAGAGGCAGGCTCAAACCGGTTGAGCAAACGCTCAGGCTCTCCGCCCAATAAGATGCGATAGTAATAAATTGTCGACGGGGTCAAGTCTTTGAGGTCAAGGCGGGCAAAATAATGGCCCTCTGGTCCCACGGGTACGGCTGGCGACATCTTTGCGCCCGCCATATCTGGCCGCACGCTGTATAATACGCGCGCTTCCGTTTTCGCGCTTGAGCGGATCGACATCGAGATCGAGTTAGGCCCAATCGCGCCTAAGAGCGGACCTTGCATTAGCCGGAAGCTGCCGCGATTGGTTTGCCCAAAGGCACGCCATGGAAGCAACGATAATGCTGCCAATCCGCCCTGCATGAGACGACGACTAATCATGATTGTGCTCCCTTCGAGCTTGGAAAAGGACAGACATCGTTCCAGCTTTGCGATCCATGTTAGGGGTAGCGACACAATGTCACAATTTTATATCAAACAGGGCTGGGTCTCCCCTCAAATCCCTGATTGATAGGATAGCGCCAAATCCAGGCCTTGTGCGACGCCTCCACGAAAGGTGCTTTCCATGGCTTGGCCAAGTGTTCTAAAGAGCTGGCGAGCGCGATATTAGCCCACGCCTGAAACCAACGGACGCATCAATTGGCAGAGATAGTAACCGGCTCGACCCCCGTTTGGGCGATTGGCCTGATGACAGGCACAGCTTTGGACGGCTTTGTGGATGTGGCGCTGATCCGCACGGATGGCGAAGCGGTGCAGGAGTTTGGCGAGTTTGGGTTGTTCCCCTATTCAGATGCTGACCGCGGCGTGTTGGCCAAAGCCGTAACCGCCGCCCGCGCTTGGGCCTTTGAAGGGCCGGAGCCTGCGATTTTTGTCGAGGCAGAAGCCACAATCACGCGCATTTATAACAGCGCGATCAAGCAATTACTGACCCAATCTAAGATGAAGCCCGCAGAAGTCGCTTTTGTTGGCGGCCACGGCCTGACGGTCTTGCACCGCCCAGACCTGGGCCGTACGCGCCAATTGTTGGATGGGCCAGCGTTGGCAA
>JBEINE010000256.1:0-3018 GCA_040378245.1 Hyphomonadaceae bacterium
AGCGCCCAAAACCGCCAGAAACGTGCCGGCGACCGCCATCGCGAACGTAGCCGCCAAGGCCTGCAAAATGCGGACTTCTTGCCCAGCCGCTGAGGGCGGGAACATGCCGGACATGAAGTCTGCGAGCTTATGCATACCTTTCGCAAATGCTTCGGGCGTCATATCGACCCCCAGACACAAGAGCGCAAAGATCAAGGCCCCGAGTATCCAAGCGGCGATGTTTGCCGCCTGTTGCGCCAAGGGCAGACGCACCAAGTTTGGCGCTATGTTGAGCGCCCGAGCAAAGCTGTCGTCAGAGAGCGCAAGATGGCGGCCCTTAGCGGTCATGCGGACTTGCCCTCCAATCCAATCAGGCGATGGCGTACCGCTTCCGATGCCATATCGATCAGGAAAATCAGGCCAACGATTAATACCAAGAGCGCCAGATACGTATCAAACTCAGTATAAGTAATGGCGCGAGATAGCTCAATCCCGATACCCCCGGCACCAACGACACCCAAAGCCGCCGCCGCGCCGACATTAATCTCTAGCCGCATCAGAGCGTAAGAGGCATGATTGGGTAGAACTTGTGGCACAACGCCATAGCGAACTTGTGCCCACCAGCCCCCGCCCGCGGCCTTAACGGCCTCAACGGGTCGCCAATCAATGGTTTCATTCACTTCTGAAAACAATTTACCAAGGCTGGCCGTGGTGCCAATCGCTATGGCGATCACACCGGGTAGTGGACCGACGCCAAAAGCGGCGACCAGAATGAGCGCCACGATCAAGTCCGGCAGTGTACGGATGATTTCCAACACCCGCCTCGTCCCCCAATGCAACCACGGATGAGGCGAAAGGTTTACTGATGCCAATAGAGATACGAAAAACCCAGCCACTGACCCCAAAATCGTTGCGACCAGCGCAATCTGCACAGTCTCCCACAATAATGCGAGCCAAGTCGGCATATCATAAAACCAGGAGGCCAATGACCCCGTCGTCCTCGAATCTGCCAGCAGATGTTGCGCACTCAAATCTGGGATCATGATGCCAAATAGATCGGCGATCCGTCCCAAGGGGTCTGTTCCCTGATTGCCATTGAAGAAGCCACTGACGTGAAAAGACACGCCCAAAAGCGCGCTGACAGCGATTAGGGTCAGCAATTGCCCACTGCGCTGCTTCAAGAGAACACGGCGTCTATTGCTTTCAAATGCCGCCAAAAATGCGGCTTTGTCGCTTGGTGCCTGAAACTGACTTCCGGCCATGGACTAACGTGGGCCCTTCACGAGGGCCGTCGCCTCGGTGGGATCGAGCATAATGGCACCGGGCATAAGTTTTTGGATATAGGCAAAGGCCGCCGGATTGGTCTTATGCATCGCAATATGAATCCCGACCAATTGATAGCGGTCGGCTTCGCCCATATCATTGCGCACGACAAAGGCCCCCTGAGCGGTTGGTCGGCCCCGCCAGACCTCAACGACATCTTCGCACAAAACCACTTTGGGATCGTCAGCGCGGCACAGACGTTGGCGCGCACCACCGGTCAGAATGAGCATATCGCCTTTTCCTGCCCGCAGCGCCGCAAGAGCTGTTTCTTCATTATCCGTGATCAATTCAGGTGCAAAGCCTTCAACAGGAGCGCCATAATCGGAAAGCCCCTGCAAAGGCGCGGCGCGGCTTGCTGGCAATTGGCTGATGAAAATGGGGCGCTTACCGGCCAATTGATCGGGTTTTGTGAGGCCCGACGTCTTAAGCGCTAAAGCCACGGCCAAAACACGCCCCACGAGGGGCTCAAACCGAGGTGCAGCAATTGAGCGCGTTTGTGCCTTTATGGCAACATAATTGGCCGGGTCGGTAATGGCGAGATCAGCCTCTTTGCCAACTAGGGCTTGACCAGCCGCCACGGCATCCTTGTACCCACATAGATCGACAGGTTTTTCCAAGCGTGTTTGCAAATGCGTGCGATAGGCAGCGGCTGCCGGGTCGGTTGGGGCTGAAGTACAGCCTTCAAATCCAGCATTGGGGATCGCGATGCGAAGCGGGGTCGTTTGGTTGGCGTCTGGCGCTTGGGCGGAGGCGGGCGTAATGGCCGCTAAAAGAATAACAAGAAGTGCGGCTGAACGGATCATTTGGCAGCTCCTTTATCGGCTTGATTGCGACGCCCAGCGATTTCTTCCTCGCGCATATCAACGATCACTTGAAAATCCTCAGCCGAGGTCACTTGCATATCAGAACCTTCCAATAGGCCAATATCCACCCAAAGATCAGGGTCTTCATAGGCCATGGCGGCGATGGCGCCGCGCGTGATATCTTGGAAAGGCTTAGGCGTATCGGTGCGGATCACATAAGGCGTGTTCGGCATCGGCCCTGCTGTCCAGATAATGCGATAATCGGATACTTTCACCGTACCACGTCGCGCCAGAGTGAAGATTGAGCCTGTGGTAAAGCCTGTTTCGGGTGTGCCGCCCGATGCCACCATAAAGACAGCATCAAATTGTCCATTGGCCAAAGCCAGTACGCCTTGGGTATGGCCACCGCTGATCGCACTTTTGCCAAAAAAAGTTTCAGGGTTCTTGCCTTCTTGCCGCATAGCCCAACGGGGATAGAGATAGCCAGAGGTTGAGTTGAAGTCGACATAACCGATTGTTTTACCAGCCAAATCTTCGATTTTTTGATAAGGGCTGTCGGCGCGAACGACCAGAGCGGAATAATAGCCAGACAGGCCTTCAGCGCTACGGGGATTCAAAATCGGCTCCACCTTTGTGCCCATTTGATCGCGCGCATTGGCATAAGATGCCGCGCCCATAGACGCTAGCTCTAACTGCCCCGACGCCATGGCTTGAATAATGCCATTATAATCAGCAGCTTGGAAAACCTCAACCTCAAGGCCCATGATGTTGCTGAGACGATCGCGAAACGCGTTCCAGCGTGACAAAGTTGTAGGGCTGTCTTCGCCGGCATTCGCGCCCATGCGAATTTCACCAACCTCTTTGCGCCAGCCCGTCAGATCAGTTTGTTTCTTCTCAGGGCCGCAGCTGGTCA
>JBEINE010000160.1:0-6829 GCA_040378245.1 Hyphomonadaceae bacterium
GCCTCGTCCAGAATGGCAACAATCCGCTGTTGTTCTTCGAGTGGGGGGATCGGGATAGGAACTGGGGAAAGTGACTGGCGGGTAATCTGCGGTTGTGCTGAGCCAGTTATCACACCCTCCAAGTTCACTGCGCCACGAAAGAAATATTCGACAAAATGAAGCGCGAGCGTTGGCAATTTTGGGCGAACAACCATCGCATTTCCGGTGATCCATGAAAACGGATCTGAAATGTTTACAGCCCCGCTCGTCGCTCCGCGACAAGTTATTAAGAGTTGAGGCTCCGCATGGTTGAACTGGTTATATTTTCCGATGACTCCATTTGCGCCAAAAACTGTATATTTTCCATCTGGCCGCATATCTTTGCTACCAATAGTCTTGGGTTGGTAGATTTCACATACCTCCCCCAGCGGTCGAACGGTCCACCCCGCCCTCACAGCATCCCCCGAATGCTTTCCAGAATCTCCGCCGTCTCAGCATCCCGCGCCAGCATGTCGGCGATGATGTCTTCTGGTGTGCGGAGCGCTGCGGCCTCTGGCGCGTTGGGGTTTTTCACCGAGAGGTCATAGGTCGCCTCGTCCAGATCGGCGCGGTCTACCAGCCAGCTTTTTGGCCCCGTGGCGCGGGTGGCTTGCAGGGCGATGAACTGCGCCAGATCGTCATCATTCAGCGGGTTGGTTTTGCCCATGCTGCGACCGGGGTCCAGCTGATAGAACCAGATATCCCGCGTAGGTGCGCCCTTTTCAAAAAACAGCACCACGGTTTTTACGCCTGCGCCCTGAAACGTGCCTTGCGGGCAATCCAGCACGGTGTGCAGCTCTGCCGCCTCCAGCAATTCCTTGCGCAGCGCCACGCTGGCATTGTCAGTATTGCTGAGAAATGTGTTCTTGATCACCACCGCCGCCCGGCCCCCGGCGCGCAGCTTGCGGATGAAATGTTGCAGGAATAGATAGGCAGTCTCACCCGTGCGGATCGGGAAGTTTTGCTGCACTTCCCGCCGCTCGCCCCCGCCAAAGGGCGGATTGGCCAGAATGATGTCGTGGCGGTCCTTTTCTTGAATATCCATCACGTTCTCATTCAACGTGTTGGCGTGGACAAGGTTTGGTGTTTCGATCCCGTGCAGGACCATATTCATGATCCCGATAATATAGGCGAGGCCCTTTTTCTCTTGCCCATAGAAGGTGCGGGTTTGCAGGGTGGCGAAGTCTGAGGCGGATAGATTGGGGGTGCGTAGGAAGTCATAGGCTTCGCACAAGAAGCCCGCCGATCCGCACGCACCATCATAAATCGTCTCGCCGATCTTGGGCTTCACCACCTTGATCATGGCACGGATTAGGGGGCGTGGGGTGTAATATTCACCGCCATTGCGCCCCGCATTGCCCATGCGCCGGATTCGGGTTTCATAGAGCTGCGACAGTTCATGGCGTTCGGCTTGGGTGTTGAACGACAGGCTGTCTACAGCATCGAGGATGTCGCGCAGGATATAGCCAGAGCGGAACTTGTTGCGCAGCTCAGTGAAAATCTCGCCGATCTTATACTCAATGGTTTGTGGCCCAATGGCGCTTTGCCTAAAGGACGCCAGATGGGGAAATAACTCGCGATCAATGAAGGTGATCAGATCATCGCCGATCAGGGCCTTGTTTTGATCCAGCTGGCCATTCTTCTTGGGTGCCGCCCATTCACCCCACTGGTATCGGCCACCAATGATCGGCGCATAGGGCTTGCCATCCAATTCGGCGCGGTCGCGCCGCTCCGATTCCAGATCATCGAGATACTTTAGGAACAGCACCCAAGAGGTTTGCTCTACATAGTCCAACTCATTGGCGATCCCCTCTTCCGCACGCAAATCCTTTTCAATCTTGTTGAAGGTGTTTTCGTACATGAATGCCCCAATCTCTATTTTAATTGATTTTGATTCTAACCGCTTTCGGTTACATGGCGCAATTGCTCAAGCCATCGCTTCAAAGTGCCCACTCTTGCCAACTGTCACCAAGGTGGCGGGAAGCGGTAAGGTGTATGTTGGCTAAAAGCGGTCCAACCTCGAACCCAAAGCTCGACAAAGTCGAGATGCGGGCATTGAGCGAGCCCGCCTGCGTGGCGGTAGAACGCCAAAAAAGAAACTGTTTTTTCGCAGAAAAAATGGTGCCCTGAAGAGGACTCGAACCTCCACGCCTTGCAGCGCTGCTACCTGAAAGCAGTGCGTCTACCAATTCCGCCATCAGGGCCCAAGGGCGCTTAGGTAAAGAAGCGCGGGCAGATCGTCAAATGAAAGTGGCATGCCGCCAGTGGGCGCAGGCTCCGTCTGTCGCTTTGAGGCAGCAACCGGCCCTAGAGCGGCAACCAGCGACGACGCTTTGAATAAGCTGTATAGCCCGTATTAACACCGGCCCGAAAACCCACGCCAGTGCGCATTGGGGCCAAGGTCACGCCTTCTGCTCTTTGGTAGGTGACCGCCACGCCGGCTATGAAAAATGCTGACCCCTCAACACCTGGATAGCGACGATACAAACCATCTGGATTATCGAGATTATAGACAAGCGTGAAGACTTTGGAGACATTGCCACCCGTATCAAAGCCAAAGGAGGGGCCTTGCCAGAAAACAGTCCGCTCCTGACCGTCCTTCATCACCAAGGTTCCCCGACCGTATCTCACGCCGAGGGCTAGCGCGCCACTGGCTTCTTCGCCTTTGATATAGCCCGTCGGCCTGCCTTGATCGCGGAAGATCCGCTCAACAGCCTGACCCAGTGCGCCAGACGCTCCGCCGAAAAAAATGCCGGCGGCTTGGACGATTTCATCATTGCTGAAGGTCTCACTCGACGTCTGGCGCTCGCCGGGCCCCGACGAGGCAGTATTGGCGGCGATAGGCGTGGGGACGCTGTCATCCGCGCTAGGACCGGTCATCTGGGCATTTGCTGTACCAGCGAATGACAATAGAAGCGTGATGAGGATTACAAGTTTATCGAGTCGCATGGCATCCATTCCAGTTCAGCCCAATAATCCTATTACCGATTACGGTTAGTGTCAGGTTAACAGCTCTATCTCAAAGCGGAGCGGGAAAAGTTGATCACCGTCAATCCCGCTTTCCCAAGCGAGCCGTGCGCGCTATGTCCAGCCCATGATAAATCGTGACAACATCCGCAATTTTTCCATCGTGGCCCATATCGACCATGGCAAGTCTACCTTGTCGGATCGTCTGATCCAATTGACCGGCGGCCTTACCCAGCGTGAAATGAAGGAGCAAGTCCTTGACAATATGGACATTGAGCGTGAGCGGGGGATCACCATCAAAGCTCAGACGGTTCGGCTTGAATTTCAGCGAGACGGCCAAGATTACATCTTAAACTTGATCGATACCCCGGGCCATGTTGACTTTGCCTATGAAGTGTCGCGGTCCTTGGCGGCGTGTGAAGGCGCGCTTTTGGTGGTGGATGCCAGCCAAGGTGTGGAAGCGCAGACATTGGCCAATGTCTATCAAGCCCTTGATGCTAATCTGGAAATCGTTCCCGTCCTGAATAAAGTTGATCTGCCAGCTGCTGAGCCTGATCGCGTGAAAGCTCAGATTGAAGAAGTGATCGGCCTTGATGCATCTGATGCCATCATGATTTCGGCCAAAACTGGGCTTGGCATAGAAGATGTTTTGGAAGCCATCATAACCCGCCTGCCCCCGCCATCAAGCGGCGACCGCGACGCGCCCCTCAAGGCACTCTTGATGGACGCTTATTATGATCAATATTTGGGCGTTGTTGTGCTGGTGCGCATCATTGATGGCGTCTTGAAAAAGGGCATGAAAGTCAAGATGATGGCGACGGGCGCTACATATCAGCTTGACCGTGTCGGCGTGTTTAAGCCCAAAATCACTGAGATTGACGATCTAGGCCCCGGTGAGATTGGCTTTCTAACCGCTTCAATCAAAGAAGTCGCCGATGCGGCGGTCGGAGACACAATCACCGAAGATAAACGGCCAACCGCCAGCGCCCTGCAAGGCTTTAAGCCAGCCCAGCCGGTGGTGTTCTGCGGATTATTTCCCGTCGATGCGGCCAATTTTGAGGATTTGCGCGCGGCCATGGGCCGTCTTCGTCTCAATGATGCGAGCTTTTCCTATGAAATGGAAACCAGTGCCGCACTCGGTTTTGGTTTTCGCTGTGGCTTTTTGGGCCTTTTGCATTTGGAGATCATTCAGGAACGTCTGAGCCGCGAATTCAACCTTGATCTGATCGCCACCGCGCCGTCGGTCATTTATAATCTCAAGCTAAAGAATGGCGAGGAGCTGAGCCTCCATAATCCCGCTGATATGCCCGACATCATGTCGATTGAAAGCATTCAGGAGCCTTGGATTAAAGCCACCATCCTGACGCCCGATGAGTATTTGGGCTCGATCATGAAATTATGTCAGGACCGGCGCGGCAATCAGCGTGAGCTGACTTATGTGGGCAGCCGGGCGATGTTGGTTTACGAGCTACCCCTCAATGAAGTGGTGTTTGATTTTTACGACCGCTTGAAATCAATCTCCAAAGGCTATGCGTCGTTTGATTATTCGATTGAGGGCTATAAAGTCGGCAATCTGGTGTTGATGTCGATTCTGGTTAACGAAGAGGCGGTGGACGCGCTTTCAATGCTCGTTCATGCTGGTCGCGCCGAAATGCGCGGGCGATCCATGTGTGAAAAGCTCAAAGACCTTATCCCCCAACATCTGTTTAAAATCCCGATCCAAGCGGCGATTGGCGGGCGGGTTGTGGCGCGCGAAACCATCTCGGCTATGCGCAAAGACGTCACCGCCAAATGCTATGGCGGCGACGCCAGCCGCAAGCGCAAATTGCTTGACAAACAAAAAGCGGGCAAAAAGCGGATGCGCCAGTTTGGCAGCGTCGATATCCCTCAGGAGGCGTTTATCGCCGCCTTGAAGATGGATGCGGATTAGGGTTACCATGACTCACCGTCGCCTTAACAGGACAATTCTTGAATGACTTTTTCTGTAAATCTGAACAATTTTCGTTCGTTTCATAAAACAGGCGACATAAAGATTGCGCCAATTACAATTTTAACTGGAATGAATAGTTCCGGTAAGTCCAGCTTCTTGGGGGCAATAAAGTACCTTTCTGACATTGGATCATATCGGACAGGCGAGGCGTCATTTAACAAGGACCCGTTTTACTTTGGTGGCTTTGAGCAAATTGTAAATCACATCGGCGGCAGGAATGGGAAATCTGAGAGCTTTTCCATTGGATTTAGTGGCCCACTTTTGGAGCGTGAAGACGTTCGCCGTCGCCAATCAAAGAAGCAGGAAAATGCTTCATTTAAGATAACATTCGCTAAAGTCGGAACCCAGCCAGTTGTGAAGGAGGTCCATGTTTTCGCCTCTGATCTGGAAGTTGAGATTTGTATTGACTATGATCAACAATCAGTTTCGATGAAGCAAAAAATTGGCGTCGAGACTGAAACTTTAGATCTCAGCAATAACCCGATTCCGCCAGACATGCTGTTCAACAATGTTGGGATGATATCATTCCTTTATGAGAATATTTTGGGCCGACCGGATCACCCAAAAAATGGCGAAACATCAAATGCCTTTGTAAATGCAATGAGAGATAAAAGGATAGATTTGTTTAACAGGGCTAAGGTCTTCCGCAACGCACTTTCTTCGGTTCCCCGTACTTCATTTGCTGGAGCGCCAATCCGAAGCAGGCCGAATCGGACATATGATCCCACCGACATTTTGCCTCGAGCCGAAGGGTCGCACGTGCCAAGTCAGCTTGCACAACTAGCGAGACAAAAGCCTTCTGAATGGCAAACACTGCAAAGCTCTCTGAACAAGTTTGGCGAGCAGTCGGGACTCTTCAAGAAGATTGATGTTCGAGCGTTAGGAAACAGCGAAAGTGACCCTTTCCAGCTCGAGATATCAATCAACGGCCCCAAACGTAACATTGTCGACGTTGGCTATGGCGTGTCCCAGGTGTTTCCACTCTTGTTTGAGGCTTTGACGCGGCAAAGCGGCGAGCTGATGATGATACAGCAGCCTGAAGTTCATCTACATCCTGAAGCGCAAGCGGCCTTAGGCAGCTTTATTGTGGATGATGTTAGAAAGAAACACGGTTACTATTTAATTGAAACCCACAGTGATTATCTGATTGATAGAATTCGCCAGAAAATTCGGGCTGGCGAGGTAAGCAGATACGATGTTTCACTTTTGTATTTTTCTCAGGATAGTAAATGTTCGCATATATCAAACATTGAACTCGACAAAAACGGCGAAGTGATTGACCCACCTGAGGATTATCGTGCGTTTTTCTTGAGAGAAGAACTTAATACACTTGGATTTTGAGGCTAAACTATGTGCATTATTCTCGACGCGAATTGCCTTGGCTTGTTTACTTCTGCGGATAAAAGCATGGCACCAGTTAGTGCATACTTTGTAAAAAATGGCTCAATAGCCATTGGTGGTTCAAAGCTCAAAACGGAATACAAAAAGAATGGGAAATTTGTGAGTTTTCTGGCTGAGTTGGTGCGAAAGGGTCAGGTTCTGAGGATAGACGATGACGACGCGGATAGTTTAGCGGCTGCTATTGGGAATGGAGCAATTGCAAAATCTGACGACCCTCATATTCTCGCCATTGCAGCGCTTTCAAATGCTCGAATTTTGGTTTCCCATGACCAACCCCTGCACCAAGACTTTACATCAACGAATTTCTTTATTCCCAAGGGCCGAATCTATCAAAATAAACGGCATAAAAGGCTATTATCTAAGCCGCCGAAATGCGCTGTGGTTTAACAATACGGTGAAAGAGTGGCTTGTTCCGACGGTTTTGCTCATCTCCGGCCCTGATGGCGTAGGCAA
>JBEINE010000027.1:0-22218 GCA_040378245.1 Hyphomonadaceae bacterium
ATAAGTCTCAGCGCGGCTAGGCCGCCAATCACCCATTCTCCCTGTCGATTCGTCTATCAACTTCAACAAAGCCCCCCGTGCTTCGTCCTTTTCCGCAGGTGCATCAGTCTCGGTTAGCCCTTTGAGAAAGTTACGAACCAATTCGCTGACGCTGGTGCGGCCAATTGCAGCGACGACACGGGCACGTTGAAGTATTTCTTCATCGACTGCTAAGGGGATATTTTTTGTCATGGACTTATGTGCTCCACATATCCTGTGAAGCACATAACGTGTGCAGACGCAAAAGTCGAATTTGCAGGTGTGTTGGTGCTAAGCCGCCTCTCGCACCGCTGCCACAATCTTTTGCGCTGCATCAGCCAAATCATCGGCGGACACTACGGCAAGACCGCTTTCATTGAGGATTTTCTTGCCCATTTCGACATTGGTTCCCTCGAGGCGGACCACCAAAGGGACCTTCAAGCCGACGTCCTTGATCGCGGCAATGACGCCTTCGGCAATGACGTCACAACGCATAATGCCGCCGAAAATATTCACGAGAATTCCCTTGACCGCAGGGTCGGCGGTAATGATTTTGAACGCAGCCGTGACTTTCTCGCGGGTCGCGCCGCCCCCGACATCAAGGAAATTCGCCGGCTCTTCGCCATAGAGCTTAATGATGTCCATGGTTGCCATTGCCAAGCCTGCGCCATTGACCATGCAGCCAATGGTGCCATCAAGAGCGATATAGGCGAGATCATATTTTGACGCCTCAATTTCCTTCTCGTCTTCTTCGGATAGATCTCGCAAAGCCGCCCATTCGGGATGGCGATATTCGGCGTTGGAATCAAAGCTCATTTTCGCGTCAAGGCACACGAGATTGCCAGTATCTTTCTCGATGATCAGCGGATTGATCTCGCACATCTCCATGTCGCCCTGCGTGAAGGCCGAATACAGCTTCACGCACAAATCGTGGCACTGCTCTTTGGAGGTGCCCGTCAGAGAAAAGGCTACCGCAACCTTGTCGCTATCTGCAGGGGTTACGCCGGTTGCGGGATCAATGACCACTGTGGTGATTTTTTCGGGCGTGTCGTGGGCTACGGTTTCAATATCAACGCCACCTTCCTCAGAAGCGACAAAGGCGACGCGGCCCGTTCCGCGGTCGACCAATACGGACAAATACAGTTCCTTTTCGATATCTGCGCCACCGGCTATGTAGAGGCGCTGCACCTTCTTCCCTGCATCTCCAGTTTGGATTGTCACCAAAGTGTTGCCCAGCATGTCGCGGGCATGGTTTGCAACATCATCGCGGCTAAAGGCGAGACGAACGCCACCTTTTGCATCGGCTGGCAATTCTTTGAACTTGCCTTTTCCACGTCCACCGGCATGGATCTGACTTTTCACCACCCACATTTTGCCACCCAATTTGTCAGCGGCGGCAAGGGCCTCATCAACACTAAAAGCCGCAATACCCGGGGGCACGGGTAGACCGTAGCTGGCAAGGACTTCTTTGGCTTGATGCTCATGCACGTTCATAACGGTCTGTTCCTGTGAAGACGGCGCCAATGAGAGGCGCACTTAGAAAAAATGATCGGATTAACCTTCGTCGCGCTTTTAACGAGGCCTGATTGCGCGCGCAACCACGCTGCGTCGGGAAGCTTGCAATGTTTGCAGGTAGAACACCTCGTGAGACCGAGTCTCAAAACAACATCAAAGAATCACAATTGGAAAAGATTAATTTTCCTCAACAGTCAACTTTAAATAGCTAGACACGCAAATTAACCGCTTAATAAGATGAGTCGCGCTGACGGGGCGAAGCCGATTTCCGGTACCTGTCTACTCAATATCGGTGGTTCCCTCTATGGCAAGACGTAAGCGGCGTCAGAAGCCTTTCGGCTGCGTGCAAGGCCAAAGGCTACGCGACCCCAGCCCTCAATCAGTAGCCCGTGCGGCCCTGCAAGCCCGCCATCATCTGGCCGATCAGGCACCGCTTCAATCCGCAAAACGCCCAGCAGGCGCGGTCTATGTTGCAGCGATTTTAGTGCTGATTGCGACAATCGTGCTGTGCATGTTTCACATCGAAACCCTGAACATTGTCTGGCTTGTCATAAGCTGTACCTTTGCGGCTTTGGGTGTTCTACGCCTTATCGCTTGCCTGTTTCAGGACCCAACGGCATGGACCCATGACCAAAACGCAAAGCCTGAAGCCACGCCCATTTGGACCATCCTGGTGGCGCTCTATAAAGAGGCCGATAGCGTGCCCTCGCTTCTGGCCGCACTCTCAGACCTGCAATGGGCACCGCGCCGCCTCGACATTATTTTTGCGTGTGAAGACGATGATGAGGAGACCTTAGATGTGCTGGCCTCATGTCGTGGGCGATATGATTTTCGCGTCATCAAGATCCCGTCTGGCGGCCCTCGCACTAAACCCAATGCCTTGCAAACGGCCTTACCCTTTGCGCGTGGGCGCTTTCTCACAGTCTATGACGCTGAAGACCGCCCAGACCCTCAGCAATTGCGCGCGGCCTTTGATGCCTTCATCGGCGCGCCGTCAAACTTGGCTGTTGTCCAGTCGCCTTTGGTGGCGTGGAACCACCAGGAGAGTTGGATCGCTCGGCAATTTGCCCTTGATTATGCCATTTGGTACCGTGTCTTGCTGCCGGCATTTGCGCGTATTTCGGGCCTGATCCTGTTGGGGGGAACGTCCAATCATTTTCGCACTCACATCGTGCGCGCCGTCGGTGGCTGGGACCCTTATAATGTGACTGAAGATGCCGACTTGGGCGTTCGCTTGGCCCGCCACGGCTATCGCGCTGGCTTGATTTCGCCACCAACGTATGAAGAAGCCCCGCCGAAGATATCGTCTTGGGTCAAGCAGCGCGGACGCTGGATCCAAGGCCACATCCAGACCTTCAGCGTTCATTTGAGAAGCCCGCTCAAACTATCGCGTGAGATCGGCGGGCGCGGTCTGACAGCCTTTTTCGTCGGTCTTGGTCTTGGGCCTATGTCGGCGATGATTGTCCTGCCCCTCACACTGGGCTGGATAGCAACTTATGCCCATGGGACCGAATATTTTTCGACATCACCCCTAATTTTGGGATTTGGGACGCAGATCTTGGTTGCCTATGTGGCCTGCCAGCGCGACAAAAGACAATCGCTCATGATCAGCGCAGTGACTTTGCCATTCTATTACGGTTTACAATCCTTGGCTGCCTGTCGCGCAATGTGGCGTGTTGTCTTTACGCCCAGTTTTTGGGACAAGACGGATCATGGATGCGCTGCGCGCGCTCAACAGATCAAGGGCAAACCGGCGTGGGCTGGACACCAACTCTCGCGATTTTTTGCATTAGTGCGGCGCTTTTTGCCTTCACATCCTGGCGTGCGGCGAGGCCCGCTCAATTTCCGAAAGTCCGCTTGATCCCTTGGACGACGCTGTCTTTGATTTGCGCTTTACTGGCGATTTTTATGCTGGTTCATTTGGTCAATCTATTGGGCATAAAGACGGGGCGAAGCTGAAGCGCACGACCTAACCTCAAACCGCAAGCATGCCGCCATTACAAATCGCCTCATAAGCCGCACTGAACCGCCCTTCCCCATTTGCGGGATGCATGTCGATACCCGGCAATAAGCGCATGGGCGCGCGTGAGCCCTTAAGCGCAGAGACAATCACCCGCTTGGCCACTTCTCCAGGACGTGAGCGCACAGGGCATACGCCGATATCGCCAGCCCTCCAGCGCAGAGCCTCCAGAATATCGGGCAGTCGTTCGGCCCTATGGATAATGACAAGGCGCGCTTTAGGGGCGGCCAATTCCAACATTCCCTTGATCCAGGCCTCCAGTGGAGCCCCTAAAACATGGGCCGCTTGGCGCTGCGGCGCTGGGTCGCGAATTGCGCCATTGTCGTCAAAAAAGGGCGGATTGGAAAATACCAAGTCAAATTGCCCCGCCAAACGAGGAGCTGGGGTCAACACATCACCCTGATGAATGTCGATGCCCGCCTCAAATCCATTAGCCAGCACATTTTTGCGGGCCAGTTCAACCATATCAGGCTCCTTCTCGAGTCCTGAAAGTCGGCCTTGCCGCCCGCCACTTAAAGTCGCGACACTCAACAAGGCGGCGCCCGCACCACACCCGGCCTCAATCGCATTTTTAAACTGAAATGGGGCCGCCGCGGCCGCCAATAACACCGCATCACTGCCCGATCTAAAGCCCTGCTTGGGTTGCTCTAGAGTCAAACGACCTTTGAGAAAAATATCTTGAGTGGTATCGGAAAAAGCCATAGCCACTGGTCAAGACGTTGTAAGAGCCTAAGTCAAGAATAGCTTCATCTAGATTTGGCGTTGCGCAGTGCATGCTTGACCATGACCCCACCAAAAGGGCATTGAACAATGTGTGAAGTGAGGATTTGAGTTGCTGTGAACGTACCCGCCCGCCCCATCGATGTTGCGACCGCCAGCCCGACAGAGGCGCTAGCGGCGCTGTTGTCGCATGAGCTTTTGGCGACTGAAGCTGAGATTGCGCTGCGGATGCATAGCCCTGTTGGCCTGATACCTGATGTCGCCCATCATTTGGTCGATGCGGGTGGTAAGCGGTTGCGGCCAATCCTGACCTTGGCCGCGGCCAAGATATGCGGGGGTGGTGGTACGCCAGCGGTCAAGCTGGCCACAGCGGTTGAGTTCATTCATACGGCAACTTTGCTGCATGATGATGTTGTCGACGAATCAAGCCTGCGGCGCGGCAAGCGCACGGCCAATCTGATTTGGGGCGATAAAGCCAGTGTGCTGGTCGGGGACTTCTTATTTGCGCGCGCGTTTAATTTGATGGTCGAAACCGGTTCATTGCGCATCTTGGATATTCTGGCCAAGGCATCCAGCACGATTGCAGAAGGTGAGGTGTTACAGCTGGCGTCAACCAATCGCGGTGAAGCCAGCCGGGAACTTTATCACCAAGTTATTGAAGCCAAAACCGCGGCCTTATTCCGGGCTGCCTGCGAAGCGGGTGCACTCACGGCGACAAATGATGATCGACTAGTTTCAGCTTTTGGCACCTATGGGAATGAATTGGGTTTGGCCTTTCAATTGGTTGACGACGCGCTTGATTATGGCGGCGCCTCTCATGCCATGGGCAAAAATACCGGCGATGACTTTCGCGAAGGCAAAGCGACTTGGCCGCTTATTATTGCGATGGAACGAGCTGAAGGCGAAGAGCCACTCTTCTGGCAGCGTGTGCTGGCCCGCAAACATAATGATGACGATCTGCCCTTTGCGATCCAAACCGTTCGTAAGCGCGGCGCGGTCGAGGCGACCTTGGATGAAGCGCGCCTGCATATAGCCAATGCGAAAGCGGCTTTGACGGCAGTGCCCCAAGGCGTGTTCACGGATTTGTTGGCTGAGCTGGCAGACTATGTGATCTTGCGGGCCAATTGAGTGGTTTCCAACAAAAAGGACGTGTGACAATGGCTACTTGGGCAACTGACCGCCTTGATGCACTTGTCGCAGGCGCTACACCACCTCCAATTGTTACTAAATTAGAGCTGGGCACCCTGGATGCTTGGGGGGAAGGCTGGGTTACCAAACGTTGGACGTCAAAACCTGATTTGATGAACAGTGACGGGTCAATGTTTGGCGGCTACCTCGCGGCGCTTGCCGATCAAATGCTAGCCTTTGCTGCGATGACAGTTTTGCCCGCAGATCATATGTACCGCACAACAAATCTGGCTGTTTCATTCTTCAAAATTGGTCGCGGGGATATGGATATTGAGGCCAAAGTGGTCTCGCAGAGCCGCCAAATGATTGCATGCCGTGTAACCTTTAAATCGACAGACGGCGTTCTTTTGGCAGAAGCAACCGCTCAGCAGTTTTTGACTACACTGGTCAAACCTGGTTCGCTCTAAGCCTCAACCCCATGCTCAGCCAAAAATCGCTCAGCCTCCAATGCCGCCATACAGCCAAGGCCCGCAGCGGTGACCGCCTGCCGGAACGTCTCGTCCGCCACATCGCCCGCGGCAAAAACGCCCGGCACATTGGTCTTGGTGCTGCCTGCTTCCACGATGATATAGCCATTATCCTTCATGGCAACTTTGCCGTGAAATATATCCGTTGCTGGCTTGTGGCCGATTGCGACGAAGACGCCATGGGCAGAAACTTCTGACACCACGTCTGTTTTGAGGTTGCGCAGACGAACGCCAGTTACTGACTTCGGATTTTCGTCGGCCAATATGGCCTCAACCGCGCTATCCCAGATAAAGGCAATCTTGGGATGCGCCATCGCGCGTTCTTGCAAGATACGTTCGGCGCGCAGCTCATCGCGGCGGTGCACGACGGTTACCTTTGAGGCGAAATTGGTGAGGAAAAGCGCCTCCTCGACGGCCGTATTGCCGCCGCCAACGACGATAACCTCCTTGCCACGGTAGAAAAACCCGTCGCAGGTGGCGCAGGCCGACACGCCAAACCCGCAAAGCCCTTGCTCCTCCGGTAGCCCCAGCCACTTGGCTTGGGCGCCCGTGGATATGATCAAGGTATCGCCCGTGTAGACCTGCCCACCATCGCCAATGGCTTTGAATGGGCGGGACGTGAGGTCGACCGACATGATCCAGTCAGCGATGATCTCAGTGCCGACATGTTCGGCTTGGGCGCGCATCTGCTCCATCAGCCACGGCCCTTGAATGACCTCTGCAAAGCCCGGATAATTTTCCACGTCAGTGGTAATCGTTAATTGCCCCCCCGGTTGTGGCCCCTCAATCAATAAGGGCTTACGCATCGCACGCGCCGCATAAACGGCCGCTGTATAGCCCGCTGGGCCAGAGCCAATGATCAAAACGGGAGCGTGGCGAGGGATCATCATAAAAAAGTTTCCTATTATTGTGTGATTTAGGCATTAAAGGATAGATTCGCCACCCGCCTCCGTGCGCTCAAAAAGCGCTGAATATGCGCACAACCCCGCCCCAATCACCGCCGTGCCCTAAAAAATGCCCGCAACAAGGCCGCACTCTCTTCGCCCAACACACCGCCCGTGACGCTAGGTCGCCAATGGCAAGTCGGCTGTTCAAAGAAGCGCACGCCATTTTCCACAGCCCCACCTTTCACATCCGCTGCCCCATAGACGAGGCGCGACACCCGCGCGTGACTGATGGCCCCAGCGCACATGGTGCAGGGCTCAAGTGTCACATAAAGGGTCAGGCTGTGCGTTAGACGATAATTGCCAAGAACGGTTCCTGCCCTACGAATAGCCAAAAGTTCAGCATGGCTTGAGGGATCGTGGTCTGCAATGGGTTGGTTATGCGCACTCGCAATAGCCGTATTGGTTTCAGGATCAACAATGATCGCACCGATCGGCGCTTCACCTACTGCCGCAGCTTGTTCAGCAAGCTCCAGCGCCTGCGTCATCCAAAACTTATCAAGAACTTCCAAGGCATCATGTCTCATAGTTCGACTTTAACGACTTCTACACCAAGGCAAAACCCCCGGCGACCTAGCTCGCAATGTGGCTCAAGATGACTACCCTTGACGTGCACGTAAACGTAAGGCACATATATTGGGGCTTATTGTTTTTGAGGAGAACCCGATGTCAGAAGCTCAGGACAAACAGCGGCTTTGGACGATTGGCGAGTTATCGCGCGAGTTCGATGTGACGGCGCGTGCCTTGCGCTTTTACGAAGACAAGAGGATGTTAAACCCTCAGCGAGACGGCCTCATTCGCCTCTATTCAGTGCGCGATCGGGCTCGTTTGCAATTGATTTTGCGGGGCAAACGCGTTGGATTCACGCTGTCTGAGATTCGTGAAATGATCGATCTCTATGATTTAGGCGACAATCAACGCGCGCAGATGCGACGCACACACCAGAAATATATCGAACAGGTCGCCATCCTCAAACAACAGCACCAAGACATTGTCAGCAGCATCGCAGAATTGGAAAAAGGCATCGACTGGCTGGAGGAACAACTCGCGAAGGATCCAGCTAATCTCGCAGTCGCGGGCGCTAAGGCTTATGATGCTTTGGCGCGCGCCCGCTTAGATGGTGAGGATGATCGCGCAACTAACAGCGATCCGTTAAAGCATCAAGTCAAACAAACTCGCCGCACTTAAATCTGGAGAAGCATTATGGGCTATCAAGCACCGGTCCGAGACATGCAATTCCTATTCGATGACGTCCTCAATATTGATCGTTTCTCAAATCTGGAAGGCTTTGCCGATGCGCCAAAGGAAATCCGCGACCAGATATTGGATGAGGCCGCCAAGTTTTGCGAAACCGTCGTCGCCCCTCTCAATGCTGTAGGCGACAAACAAGGCTGCAAGCTTAATTCCAACCATACGGTGACGGTCCCAGATGGCTTTACGCAGGCCTATCACAAGCTGGTTGAAGGGGGTTGGCCCCTGTTGTCGGCAGACCCCAATTATGGTGGCCAGGGACTGCCTCATATCGTCAATATGGCATTCTCTGAAATGATGTCGTCGTCCAACATGGCGTTTGGCATGTATCTGGGCCTTACCCATGGTTGCTATTCGGCGATCTACGAGGGCGGCAGCGACGTTCAAAAAGACCTCTATCTGCCCAAGCTCGCCAGCGGCGAATGGGCCGGCACGATGAATTTGACTGAACCCCATTGCGGCACTGATTTGGGCCTCTTGCGCACAAAAGCCGTGCCGCAGAGCGATGGCAGCTATCAGATCAGCGGGCAAAAGATCTGGATTTCGGGTGGTGAGCACTCGATGACATCCAACCATATTCACTTGGTATTGGCCCGCATCGAAGGCGCACCGGCGGGCGTAAAGGGCATTTCGCTGTTCATCGTGCCAAAGTTTATCGTCCATGCCGATGGTAGTCTTGGGGACCGCAACAATGTGACCTGCGTCGGCCTTGAAGAGAAAATGGGCATCCACGGCAATGCGACCTGTGTGATGCAATATGAAAATGCCACCGGCTATTTGATCGGGCAGGAAAACAAAGGTCTGTCCATCATGTTCGTCATGATGAATGAAGCCCGCCTCGGTGTCGGGCTTCAGGGCATGGCGGTGGGTGAAGCCGCCTATCAGGGGGCCGTTGCATTCGCTAAAGACCGTCGTCAAGGGCGCAGCCTGACAGGGCCAAAAGAACCCAATGAAGCGGCGGATACGATCCTCGTTCACCCTGATGTGCGCCGCATGTTGATGGACCAAAAGGCAATCAATGAGGGCGGGAGGGCTTTCCTCTATTGGACCGCCCTTTATGGCGACCTCCTCCACAAAAGCCCGGATGAGGCCGTCCGTCAAAAAGCCAATGATTATATGGGTCTGTTGACGCCCGTCCTGAAAGCCTATTTGACCGATAAGGGTCACAAAAATGCCTCTGACGCCTTGCAAGTCCATGGCGGCTCGGGCTTTACCGAGCATTATCAGGCCAGTCAGTTCCTGCGCGATAGCAAGATCGCGATGATTTATGAAGGCACAAATGGCGTCCAAGCACTTGATCTTGTGGGTCGTAAACTCGCCGCCAATGGTGGCCGCGCCATCCAAACCTTCTTTGGTGAGGTCGATGAGTTCATTGCCGAAAACGAGAATGACGAGCAACTAAAGCCCTTCATCGAAGGCCTGCGCTCTTCCCGCGCGCAATTGCAAGAAGGCACCATGTGGCTGATGGCCAATGGCATGACCAATTTTGATAATGCAGGCGCGTCGTCGCATGACTATTTGCACGTGTTTGGCCTGACGGGTCTGGCTTATATGTGGGCATTGATGGCGAAAGCCGCCTTTGCCAAGGCAGGGTCAGAGCCATTTTATGATACCAAAATCAAAACGGGTCGCTATTTCGTTGACCGTATATTGCCAGAAATTGCCGGACATTTGGCGAAGGTGAAGACGGGGGCGGAAAGCGTTATGGCGCTGAGTGCGGAGGAGTTTTGATCAGATTAGCCCCTCGCCCCGCTTGCGGGGAGAGGGGTGGGGGCGAGGGGTTTCGACGCTTTGCTTAGTCTGCAAACAGAGCGCCTGCCCCACCGCCCCTCACCCCCGGCCCCTCTCCCCGCAAGCGGGGCGAGGGGAGAAGAAGTAAGGATCACCACCATGACAGCCATCACCCTTCCCAAAGCCGCTTGGCGCGATGACGAAGAGCTAAACTTGTTTGAGGACTCTGTACGCGGTTTCTTCGCCAAAGAGGCTCCATCAGAGGCCTGCGCGAAGTGGCGCGAGAATGGCATTGTCGACCGGGATATGTGGAACAAGGCGGGCGCGGCGGGCTTGTTGTGCGTTTCCATGCCCGAAGAATATGGCGGCATGGGCGGGGATTTCAGGCATGAAGCGGTGATCATGGATGTGATGGGCACAATGGGCATAGACGGCTTTGGCCTGCCGCTTCATAACGCCATCGTCGCACCCTATCTCAAGCATTATGGCAGCGAGGAGCAAAAGCAAAAATGGCTGCCCCGCATGGCATCGGGCGAGCTGGTGGGTGCGATTGCCATGACCGAGCCTGGTGCTGGCTCTGACCTGCAAGGCATCAAGACCACAGCGGTGAAAAGCGGCAATCATTATGTGATCAACGGCTCGAAGACCTTTATCACCAATGGCGCAACGGCCAATCTGATCATCGTGGTCGCCAAAACCGACCCGTCACAAGGCGCTAAAGGCACAAGCCTGATTATCGTTGAGACTGACGAGGTGGAAGGTTTTAGGCGCGGCAAAAACCTCGATAAAATTGGCCAGGATGCGCAGGACACCAGCGAATTATTCTTTGATGACGTGCGTGTGCCAACATCTAACCTGATCGGGCCTATGGAAGGCATGGGCTTTATTCAATTGATGGAGCAATTGGCGAGCGAACGCCTGCAAATCGGCATCCAAGGCGTCGCCAGCATGGAGCGCGCGATCAGCGAGACCGTGGCCTATGTTAAAGAGCGCAAGGCCTTTGGCAAATCGATCATGGATTTCCAAAACACGCAATTCAAACTGGCCGAATGCAAGACCAAAGCGACCGTCGCGCGAGCATTTACAGACCGTTGCCTTGAGTTGTTGCTGATTGGAAAACTCGATGCCGCTACGGCGAGCATGGCGAAATATTGGGTGTCGGACGTGGAAAACGAAGTCATGGACGAATGCCTGCAACTCCATGGCGGCTGGGGTTATATGAATGACATGCCGATTGCCCGCATGTGGCGCGATAGCCGGGTGCAGAGGATTTATGGCGGTGCCAATGAGGTGATGAAGGTTTTAATCGCGAGGACTTTGTGATGGGATACCCAGACTCCACGCTAAAGAAGCTATTTTCAGTTTTGAAAACGTTGGCAACTGAACCCGGCACGGATCGTGCGAATTTGGCGATAGCCTTAGGACAACTGATCAATGGCTCGTATCAGCTGCGACTTTTCAAGTCTGAACAATCAAAATACGAAATTCTAAAAATAATAGAAGAAGTTAGCACGATAAAACCTGAGAACGAGGTTTATATTCGAAGTGAGCACATCGCAGCACGACAACCATCATATCGAATGCGACTTATCAACGCGATTGAGTTGGAGGTAGCAGAAGTATTTGAGGCCTCCATTCACAGCTAGCAGTCTCGCAGAGGACGATAAATATGAGTGGCCGAATTGGCGCGGTAAGATTGAACGGGAGCGCCTTGCTCCCCCGTCCAACGGGGGAGCTGTCAGCACAGCTGACTGAGGGGGTGTTTGTTGATCGGTGCGCGCTTGCAGAGAAAAATATACCCTCTGTTGCTTCGGGACATCACCTCCCCCGCTGGGCAGAGAAAGAAGGCCTCTTCAATGCGTGACGACCATAAGATTTCGCGGCCACGCGCAAAAGCTATGAGACAGGCTTTGACTAACGCGGAGACCATGCTGTGGTCACGGCTCCGGCGGGGGCAGATTCGTGGGCTGAAGTTTCGTAGGCAACATCCGATTGGCCCGTTCATTGTAGATTTTGCTTGTTGGGAGGCGCGCTTGGTTATTGAAGTCGATGGCGCAACGCATAGTTCCGAGAGTGAGCGGAAAAAAGACGCAAACCGGACTGCCTTTCTCGATCAAGCCGGGTGGGATGTATTAAGGGTCTGGAACAATGAGGTTTATAGCAATCTAAATGGCGTTATAGAAGCTATTGAAACACGCGCATTTGAAAACCAGATGGCCATTCAATCGAACCTTAACACCCCCTCCGACGCTACGCGCCACCTCCCCCGTTGGACGGGGGAGGAAAAGGAGAGCATCCAATGACCACCCAACTCTACACCTCCATCGCCGCTGTCGCCCTCCTCCTCGACAAATCGCCACAGCCCGATGCACTCCAGCTGGAGTTTATCAAGGCTCATTTAGGTGAGGCGCAGGCGGCGACGGCAAATGAGATTGAAATGCTGGCTGTTGAGGGCATTCAAGAAACCTATGATGATATGATGGCCGAGACCGAAGACCAAAACCGAGCTATCGTGTTGGACTTATTGAAGACCAGCATCCTCGCCTATCAAGTTCAATTGCTTAAAGAGGAGCAACATTTATGAGCCTAACGATTTGCAAATTTGGTTGCATCGCTATCTGTGATACAGAGCATTTCAGTAACGCGGAGACCTATTTATGACCGTTATGATTGTTGAACTTTATGATGCTCTGCGAGAAGCGGGCGCTAGTGAGGACAAGGCGCGCGATGCCGCCCGCTCTGTTTCTGACAACGATTTGCGGCTTGCCAAAATCGAAGGTGAAATCACGGGGCTAAAGGGGCAAGTCGATGGCCTGAAAATGCGGATTGATGCCCTAACCTGGGTGGTTGGTTTGAATATGGCTCTCAGCCTCGCGATTCTTGTAAAGCTCTTCATTCAATGAGCATCCACACCGCAACCTTGCGCTGGAGCCGCAATGACGCCGCTTTTAATGACGGCAAATACCACCGTGCCCATGATATAGGCTTTGACGGGGGTGCCTCACTCCTTGGCAGCTCAGCTCCCGACGTCGTACGACCACCACTAAGCGATCCCGCAGGTGTTGACCCAGAGGAAATGTTGGTTGCGTCGGCCGCCTCATGCCACATGTTGTTCTTCCTCGATTTCGCGCGAAAGGCCGGTCATATCGTCGACAGCTATGCCGATACACCCATGGGCCGTTTGGATAACGATGATCGCGGGCGGACGGCGATTGTGGAGATCGTGCTCAAGCCGGTCATCAGCTTCTCAGGCGATAATGTGCCCGATGCGGCCGGCATCGCGCTAATCCATTACAAAGCGCACGAGGCTTGCTTTATCGCCAATAGCTTGCGGTGCGCCGTGCGGGTTGAGGGATGAGCTTTTGTCCCAGATCTCTGAGAGATGCGCCTCCCCTTCCCCTTGGCAAAATCTCAGCAAAAGCCACTTGCGCCTTGGCGATCACGCCCATTCGCAGTAGAACCCAGCTAGAAAACTAGAAATTGTATCAGGGAGAGCCAAAATGGCAGAAGCATTTATCTATGACGCAGTTCGCACCCCGCGCGGCAAGGGCCGCGCATCAGGCGCTTTGCATGAGATCACAGCACTAAGCCTAGCCACACAGTCGCTGGAGGCGCTGCGTGACCGCAATAATCTCGACACCGCTCTCGTGGACGATGTGGTCTTGGGCTGTGTGGCACCTGTTGGTGAGCAGGGCAGCGATATCGCCCGCCTGGCGGTTTTGACCGCCGATTATGCGCAGTCGACGGCGGGCGTGCAGATCAATCGATTTTGCGCATCTGGTCTTGAGGCCTGCAATATGGCGGCAGCCAAAGTCATGTCAGGGGAAGCTGAACTGGCGATTGGCGGCGGCGTTGAAAGCATGAGCCGCGTGCCTATGGGCAGTGATGGCGGCGCATGGGCCAGCGATCCCAGCATTGCGATCAAAACCTATTTTGCACCCCAAGGCATTGGGGCTGACACCATCGCCACCAAATACGGCTTTACCCGCGACGATGTCGACGCTTATGCAATGGAAAGCCAAAAGCGCGCGGCCACCGCTTGGAAAGAGGGCCGCTTTGCCCGCTCCATCGTGCCCGTAAAAGATCAAATGGGGGCCATCATCTTAGACCATGATGAGCATATGCGCCCAGACACCACCATGCAGGGCCTTGGCTCGCTTGAGCCTGCATTCCTTGCACAAGGCACCATGATGCCAGGCTTTGATGCGGTCATTCAACAACGCTATCCTGAATTGGAAAGTATTAATCACGTCCATCATGGTGGCAATTCGTCGGGCATTGTGGACGGCGCAGCGGGGGTTTTGATCGGCAATAAGCGCATGGGCAAAGCCATATCCATGAAGCCGCGCGCCAAGATCATCTCAATGGCCTCAATCGGTTCAGAGCCCAGCATCATGTTGACCGGGCCGGAGTTTGTGGCCCGCAAGGCGCTCAAAAAAGCGGGTATGGAGGTTGGCGACATCGACCTTTATGAATTGAACGAAGCCTTTGCGTCCGTGGTTTTGCGCTTTATGCAAGCCCTCGATATTTCCCACGACAAGATCAATGTGAATGGCGGCGCGATCGCTATGGGTCACCCTTTGGGTGCCACCGGCGCGATGATCCTTGGCACCGTGCTTGATGAGCTTGAGCGCACGGGCAAAGAGACAGCTCTGGTCACTTTGTGCGTCGGTGCGGGCATGGGCACAGCAACGATTATCCAGCGGGTTTAGCCTTCCTTTGCTCCCCCGGCCGACGGGGGAGCTGGCTGCGCAGCAGACTGAGGGGGTGTTTCTCTCCGATTGTGCGCTAGCGGAAGCCAATACCCCCTCCCCTCCCCCGTGGGACGGGGGAGGACAATGCTAGACTATCATGGAATTTTCTTCGAATGTTTCGGTGGTTGAAGAGTGATCTGAGACGCCACAAAACTGACAGCCAGTTCAAAGCTCTGGAGCGGGTCCACGCCAAAAATGGAGATTACGCGCATGTCTGCATCGCCCTCTGTCCAATTAATTTCGGTCAAGAAAGGCCTATCGCTCAAAGGATCGGCAGCTTCCGCCACACATGAGATGGAAAATGATACCTCCGTCACGACATGTCTTTTGCTGCCCCTCACGAAACCTGTTCCAACGAGAGAGCCACTAAATTGAATGGGGACATTGGCAGACAACATCTAAATTCTCAATGAAAGTTAGGGCGACGAGGTATCATCTCTTGCTTGGATAATTCTTGCGAATAACCCAATTCCGGATTGGTATCCTAGCTTATCTCAAGGTTAAAGTTCGTCATTCTCCAAATAGCAATCAATTAGCTTAAGTGCCAATACAAACGCCTGAATTGACGTTTGACCATAAACCTTTCGCACGACCTCATTTTGTTCGCCAAAATGAAATACAACGTTCAACACCGCAGGTTCATGAATTGCGCCCTCTTTTTTCTGGTCAAAGTCAATTGAAAAGCGTACTAATTCCTTAGTGTTGTCACGAAAAACATGATGTTGGCCAGAGAGGTGAATACGGAAATTATTTATCGCATCACATTCAGTAGCCAGAACCGATAAACTGGACAGTCCATCAAAGCTCATCGGCAATCTCTCACGCATTTTGATACCCATTCCATGACCTCTGCGTGACATCGGCGCTGAGCTTGGGCTGACGTTTCCCATTGTTCGGGTAACACGAAAGCACAGCCACTCGCCATATCATCACCATTCTTATGGCAACGATTTTCGCACATTAGCCTAGTATCGCCTGGACAACGCCCTCCCAAACATTCTGCCCCGAGATTCAACCTATCGTTTGCACTGACGTTCTTTTGACTTTGGACCTGTTCTTGGCCACAATTGTTTAGGTCAAAGCATCCCGATTGCGAATTGGCTGCATGGAAGTTGACAATGCAACTCGAAACCAGAACTAGAGATATGATGGTAAATCGAGCCATAAAAATCCGCCTTTCCGAAGCGGGTCAACGCAGCCTCGGCTTTATGTCGAACCGCGCATATATCTATACACCAAAGGAACACACATGGAAAATTTCAAAACCAATCTCGACGCGGACGGCATCCTAAACGTTGAATTTAACGTCCCAAACAAGACCATGAACACCATCACGGGCGGTGTGATGAAAGAATTGGTCGCCTTGGTCGAGCAGATCAAAACCGACGAGAATGTCAAAGGTGCGGTCTTATTCTCCGGCAAAGACAATGGCTTTTGTGCCGGCGCTGACCTTGGCGAGATTGGCGGGGGCAGCATGAATGGTGCCAGAGGCAAAAGTGCCGATGAAAAACTCAAGGCGGCGTTTGAAAGCGGTTTTGGCCTCAACAGGTCGCTGCGAGCCCTTGAAACTTGCGGCAAGCCAGTCGCGTGCGCTTTGGAAGGCTTGGCACTGGGCGGTGGTCTTGAGATCGCACTGGCTTGTCATTACCGGGTCGCCAGCGAAAACCCCAAATTGGTACTGGGTCTACCTGAAGCCAAAGTGGGCCTTTTACCCGGTGCCGGCGGTACGCAACGTCTACCCCGCATCATGGGGGTGATGAACGCCCTTCCCTACTTATTGCAGGGCACAAATATGACGGCCAAAGAAGCGCTGGCGAAGGGCGTTGTTGGTGCTGTTGTGCCTGTTGGCGAGACAGTCGCTGCCGCCAAGGCGTGGGTGCTCGCTAATCCAAAAGCTGCGGCACCTTGGGACGTAAAGGGCTACCGCGTCAAAGATGGCCCGTATACGCCAGGTGGCGCCATGGCGTTTGTCGGCGGCAATGCCATGCTGGCAAAGACGACTTATGCCAATTATCCCGCGCAAATGGCGATCATGAGTGCGGTTTATGAAGGCATTCAGGTGCCAATTGATGCGGCTCTGCGCATCGAAACCCGTTATTTCCTCAAGAATATGGCAAACCCGAGCGCTAAAGCCATGGTGCGCTCGCTGTTTTTATCGACCCAAGCCCTGTCCAAGGGTGCCAACCGGCCTGTCGGTTTTGCGCCAACAGACATCAAGAAAGTGTCGGTTCTGGGCGCGGGCATGATGGGGGCTGGGATTGCTTATGTGCAGGCGATGGCCGGCATCGAGACTGTCTTGATCGATCAAAGCCAGGAAGCGGCGGACAAGGGTAAGGACTATTCCAAAAACCTGCTCGACAAAGCGATTTCGCGCGGCAAAATGACGGCAGAGAAAGCCGAAGGCATTCTGGCCCTCATTACCGCCACCACTGATTACGCCCATGTCAAAGGCAGCGATCTGGTCATTGAGGCCGTATTTGAAAATCGCGAGATCAAAGCCGATGTAACCGCTAAAGCTGAAGCCATGCTGGCCGCGGATGCCGTCTTTGGCTCCAACACTTCGACCCTTCCGATTACGGGCTTGGCAACAGCATCCAAGCGGCCGGCTAACTTCATCGGCGTCCATTTCTTCAGCCCAGTTGATAAAATGGGTCTGGTTGAGATCATTATGGGCAAAAAGACCACCCAAGAGACCTTGGCAAAGGCTGTCGATTACGTCCTGAAAATCCGCAAAACGCCAATTGTGGTCAATGATTCGCGCGGGTTCTACACCAGCCGATGTTTTGGCACCTATGTTCAGGAAGGCCAAGAAATGCTGGCCGAAGGGATCAAGCCAGCTATTATCGAGAATGTTGGCCGCATGACGGGCATGCCAGTGCCGCCTTTGGCCATGGCCGACGAAGTGGCGCTAGACCTTGCCTATAAGGTCGGCCAGCAAACCAAGAAAGACCTTGGCAATAAATGGGTTGCCACACCCAGCCAATTGATCATTGAGCAAATGGTGGAAGGACTTGGCCGCTTTGGCCGCAAGAACAAGAAGGGCTTTTACGACTATAAAGAAGACGGCACCAAGTCGATTTGGCCGGGCCTCACTGGGATCATTTCAACCAAGATAGACGAAGCCGATCCAGCACTGGCCAAAGAACTAAAGAACCGTCTTCTTTATCGCCAAGCCCTTGAAACCGCCCGTTGTTTTGAGGAAGGGGTTTTGAGCGACCCACGTGATGCCGACATCGGCTCCATCCTCGGCTGGGGCTTTGCGCCTTATACAGGGGGAACGTGCAGCTTTATCGACGGCATTGGTCTAGCGACTTTTGTGGCCGAGGCTGAGCGCTTAGCCAAAAAGTATGGCCCACGTTTCAAACCTAACAAGCTCCTCAAAGACATGGCCAAAAATGGCGAGACTTTCTACAGCCGGTTTGGCGGGGAAGCGGCGAAAAAAGCGGCTTAGGATGGGGTCAGAAGGAGCGCGCAGCACGAGCTGCGCCGCTTTTTCATTGCCTATAGTCTCATATCTTGTTACAGATGACCATCTAGATAGTCAGGACGACGCTATGAAACATGTCAGCGTTGCAGAGGCCAAGGCCAAATTGTCGGAGATTCTCGACGGCGTGATCGCAGGCGACGAGGTTATTATCACACGCCGGGGTAAGGAAATTGCGCGCTTAGGTGGGATGGAAATGCCAACTCAGGTTGAAGCACCCCAAAAGAAATTTGACTGGGAGGAGTTCAAGGTATGGCTCGAGGCGCGACCATTTACCTCAGGGAGTGCTGTCGTCGAAATGCGTGAGCTAGACAGATATTGAGCTTTTATCTGGACACATCGGCTTTGGTGGCCCTCTTTGCAAAAGAACCCACGGCTTCAAACATTTTCGCTGTGATCAAAGAGGTTGAAACCTTTCTGCCGTCAATGAGTGATTGGAACATCGCTGAATTTGCCGCGGCGATCAGTTTCAAGTTCAACAGTGGGGCCGTCAGTGCCGAAGAAAGATTTGAGATTTTAACAAAATTCCATACGTCGTCGGCGAAGATGTTCGGAAATATTTCCGTTAAATCTGAAGACTTTAACCGCGCTGCCAATTTCGCCAATCAATCGGCCTTGCGCTTGCGCGGCGGCGATGCCTTGCATTTGAGCATCGCCGCGGGAAATAGGCTGCCAATATTGACCCTCGACAAACGCATGATCGCCGCTGCCAATACGCTGGGCATTGAGGTGGTGGAGCTGCCTTAGCCAGCCGTCAGGGCGCGGACTTTGATCTCGACGCGGCGGTTGCGGGCGCGCCCTTGTTCGGTGTCGTTAGATGCGATGGGTTGAAGTTCACCGCGTCCGAAAGCGACCAGTCGCGGGGCCTGAACACCTTGGTTCTCCAGCCAATAGGCCACTGATTGCGCGCGGCGTTCTGACAATAACTGATTATAGGTGTCAGAGCCTGTGGAATCGGCATAGCCGATAATGTCGATTGTGGTGCTGGGTTGAGTTGCAAGCGCATCGGCCAAGCTGTTGATCACGCCGCGAAACTCTGGTTTCACTTCAGCGCGATCATAATCAAACGTAATGTCAGACGGCATGACCAGATTGATTTCGCTCTCGGATACGCGCTCGACAGTGACGCCCGTGCCAGCCATTTTTGTGCGCAATTCCCGCTCTTGGCGGTCCATATAATTGCCAACGGCGGCACCGGCTAAGGCGCCTATGCCCGCGCCCAATATCGCGTTGCGGCGATCATCACCGCCCGCCGCTGTTCCAACCACCGCCCCTCCTAACGCGCCAAGTATCGCCCCTGTCGCGGTTTTGTTGGGTATGTTGGCGCCTGTTTGGGAATCAATGGTGGTGCAGCCAACAATGCCAAAGGCGGCCACAATGGTGAGTGCGGTGAACTTGTGGGCAGTCATAACCAGTCTCCTCAATATGGCCACAGCACGCTCGCGTCGCGCCTTTGGATATCTTTACAACCGAGTCAACGCCTAGACGCCCATTGCGTTCCGACTGTGGCGATTCCCGCCATGTTTTTGACTTATTGAGGCCGTGTTAACGGGGGCTGCGGCGATCAGCGATCTTATAGACCTCGTTGCGCTCGCGTTTACCCACGGCTACGACGAGCACCAAAAGCTTCGCGTCCTTCACCTGATAAACAAGGCGGTAGCCAGCATTGCGCAATTTGATCTTATAGCGCTCTTTGTTGCCATGCAGGCGCGCTGACGGGATTTTGGGATTTTCAAGACGTTCGCCGAGTTTCTTTTTGAACTGCTCACGCGTGGCAGAATCGAGCTTGCGCCATTCTTTTAGCGCATCATCCAAAAAGGCCAGTTCATAGCTCATCCAGCGAGACCGGGTGAATGGCCTGGCCTTCGCGCGCATCAGCGAGAGCATTGAGTTCATAATCCTCAAGGCGATCTAACATGGCCTCATATGCCTTTGCCGGCACGCAATAAAAGGCCGGTTCATTGCGGTTGAGGATCGCAACTGCAAAGCCCTCGCCCGCCGCCACAGTTCCCATCGGGCTTTTCTTCAGCTCCGACACGCTGGCTGTCGTCGCGGCGAGGATTTGATGGGTCATTTAGAGTACTCCTTTTAGTGCTTCAATTAGCACTTTTATATGGTCCCCACAAGTCTCGATCAGCTCAGCACAGACCCAAACTGAAACCCCCACGTGACACCCCGCTGGGCCCGTCCTATGTCTTTTGGACTATGTCGAACAAGGAAACACCTCAGGATATCTTCAAGCGGGCGATCAGTCACACCGCGCGGGCTTTATCACGCACGCCAGAGGTGGAGGTGAACTTTGCCGCCGATGGGCCCAGTGTTGCGGGCACGCGCATCAATTTGCCCCATCCGGCGCGGGCTTTAGGGGCGCAGGAGGTTGCGAGGCTGCGCGGGCATGCCGATGGCGCGGCGTTACGTTTAGCCCATCATGATGCGGGCGCTTATAACAGGGCCATGCCCATCGGGCCGCGCGCCAAAGCGCTGTATGAAGTGGCTGAAAAAGTCCGCATTGATGCCATTGGCGCGTTGGCCATGCCCGGGGTGTCAGATAATTTGACGGCGGCATTGATCGAGACCTGCGAGAAAAAGGGCTATGCGCGCATGCATGATCGCCAGATGGCGCCCCTTGCTGACGCCCTTGGTCTGCTCTTGCGCGAGAAACTGACGGGCCTTGATGTACCAGAGATTGGCAAGGGCATTGTCGGCATCTGGCGGGAGGAAGTGGAAAGCAAAGCGGGCTCGACCATTGAGCGCTTGATCCACAATTTGTCAGACCAAGATGCGTTTGCCCAAATCACCCGTGACCTGATCCGCGATCTTGATCTGGGCGATGAATTGGGCCGCGAGCCGGACCCCAATGATGAAGATAGCGAAGAGCCCGAAGGTGCCGATCAACCCCCGCCCGAACCTGACGACGGCGACGACCAACAAGATGAGGGTGGTCAACAACAAGAAGACAGCCAGCGCGGCGACAGTGATGGCGGCGAACAGGAAGATACCCAAGTCCGCGTAGAAGCTGATGATGGTGATAATCCAGAAGATGCAGAAACTGACATTGAAGACGGCACAATTCCGACCCGCCCTAATTTCCGGCCCACTGATGGCGAGGGGTTCCAGTACAAGGTGTTCACCAAAGCCCATGATGAAACCATTGGTGCCGAAGACCTATGCGACGGCGAGGAATTAACGAGGCTGAGGGCCTATCTCGATGCACAACTGACCCAATTGCAAGGCGTTGTCGGTCGCTTAGCAAACCGCCTGCAACGCCGCCTGATGGCCCAACAAAATCGTAGCTGGCAGTTTGACCTTGAAGAAGGCGTGTTGGACGTCGCGCGCTTATCGCGCGTCGTGACTGAGCCACTGGCGCCGCTGACCTTCAAACAGGAAGATGACACCAATTTCCGCGATACGGTCGTCACCTTGCTCCTCGACAATTCAGGCTCCATGCGCGGCCGTCCCATTATGATCGCCGCCATTTGTGCCGATATTCTGGCCAGAACGCTGGAGCGATGCGGCGTGAAGACTGAGATTTTGGGCTTTACCACAAAGGCATGGAAGGGCGGGCAATCGCGCGATCAATGGATGAAGGCGGGCAAAGCCGCTAATCCCGGCCGTCTCAATGATTTGCGCCACATCATTTATAAAAGTGCTGATGCGCCTTGGCGTCGGGCGCGGCGCAATCTGGGCCTGATGATGCGCGAAGGCCTATTGAAGGAAAACATTGACGGTGAAGCGCTGGAATGGGCGCATGATCGCTTGTTGGGTCGACCTGAGCAACGCCGCATCCTGATGGTGATTTCTGATGGTGCGCCCGTTGATGATAGCACATTGTCGGTTAATTCAGGGGGCTACCTCGAACGCCACTTGCGCGACACGATTGCCCGAATCCAAGATTATAGCCCCGTTGAACTCATCGCCATTGGCATTGGCCACGATGTAACACGCTATTATTCGCGCGCCGTAACGATTGTGGATGCTGAACAATTAGGCGGTGCTATCGTCGATAAATTGGCTGAATTGTTTGACGAAGAACCAAAATCGCAGCGTATGGCACGCACTCCCCCTGTTCGGGCTGGCGCCGGCGGCGGTCGTCTGGGGTCGCGGCCTGTTAGGTAGGGTGAAATAG
>JBEINE010000182.1:0-5541 GCA_040378245.1 Hyphomonadaceae bacterium
GATCGCAGGTGTGCGCCGCTCATTCGCATCGGCCAAGGTTGAACGCGCAAGACGGCGTGCATGCATGGGGTAGGATAAAATTTTTGCAGTTGGGGCGGCGGGGCAAACGCGAAGGGCCGCATTGCCATCCGCGCACTCGAGATGGGTTATTCGTTTCAATCATGTCACCATGTCAAGCATAAAACCTTCAAAGACCGCTCTTGAATTCTTCGGCCGTGCGCGGCCCTGCGTTGGGAGAACCTCCCCACGCCGGTCCTTAAAGAAATCCCTCACTCTGTCGGGGGAGGTTATCCCAACGCACGTTGCGGTTGGCACTCGCCGCGTTTTCGATTAGCTTGCATTGGCGTTGAATGATGATGATTGGTATCATCCAGTGTGCCCCCATTGCGCGCTGACACCCAGCCGTCTGGATAAGCCCCCTCTAACATCGCCCACCCCAAAGAGTTGGTGCCAAGGTCCAATGATAAGCGCCGAAAACGGGTCACGAGTTGCTCCAATATTAACATCTGATTGCGTAACAGTGCCGCATAAATTTCAACTTGCAATCACCCGAAGGCAGCGTTAGGTTTGGGTCAGCTAAATCGAGAACGCGGCGAGATGCCCTCCGTTAACAAGGGGTACTCCCCACGAGATAAGGGCGGGCCCCGGTCCGCCCTTTCAACCTCGAATTTTCAATTTTTCGCTTTCTTAAATTGTATTTGGGTGGTTCAAAAATTTGCGTCGAGTGCGACACACATGTTGCCAACATCCTTCCTAACGTAGCACCCTTTTCTATGTATCTTGACGACGACGCCCGTTTCCAAATTACCGAGGCTTTTGGTGTCGCGACGATGAACCGCGCGATGGATATCTATGTCTCTGGTGATGTCGGGGATTTGGATATTGACGATGATGACGAGAGTATCGTCACTTTGGCTGCATTTGTTCAAGGGAGTGCCAAGAAGCCTTATCAAACCCGTGTTCAGGTTCAAGGCGCCAATTCAGGTCGCGTCCGAGTTAGTTCGTTTTGTACGTGCCCCGTTGGAGACATGTGCAAGCATGCCGCCGCCATGGTGATGGAATGGATGGATGATCTTGATGACATGGGGGAGGTGCCAGTGTTGCGCGCCAACACGCCAGCGCCTGAAATTATCGAACCCGCCGCCTTGACCTATCCGATTGAGCAATGGCTAGCCAAGCTCAAGAATGCGGAATCCAAAGAGCTTGCACCACAAAAACCTCGCGCTGCAACGCCCGAAAAATATATCGCCTACCGCCTTAAGTTCAGCATTTACAGCGAGTGGACAGTCTTGGCCCAACGCGCGACTCCCCATGCAGGATCCTCAAAACCTAACTTTGCCACCGTCGGCGGACATATTTTGCATGGGGAAAAAGCGCCATCTTACATCGACGAAAATGATCTCGAGATCGTAAGATTATGGCCGGGCGCTTTCAAAGATGACTATGTGGGGGGAGAGAAACTGGCCGGGAAGAGTGGTGAAGACCTGTTGGCGCGGATCATTTCGACCGGGCGGGCCTATATTCACAATAACGAAACCCAAGCTCTGCGATGGGGTGCGGCGGCTGACGGACAATTTACTTGGGAAAAGGTCGCCGATCCGCGTCAGGGGGAGATGCTGCAGCTAAAGTTATCGATCCCGAACCAGAAAATCGCAGCGCCCATCCGGCTCGACCACTGGTATTGGATCAATCCCAAATCGTTTGAGATTGGCATTTTGAATTTACCCGTCAGCCAAAAGCGTGCGGCGTTATTTCTCGAAGTCCCACCAGTGCCTCGCACGGCAATTGATTTGTTGGCGGATGCGATTCCCGAGACGTTTGCCAAGCAAATTGCCGCTTTACCGACCAAACGAACAGTCAACCGCATAGAAGTCGCCCCGATCCCCGTGCTTGAGCTGGCGATGGAAACCATCAAGGTCGAAGAGCATGCACTACAACCTTTTGGCGGTAAGTCATGGAAGAGGTCCTACAAGCAAATTAAGCACAGTATGCCCATAGCGCGCGTTTGGTTTGATTACGGCCCCCATCGCTTTGCCCTCGGTGACGATGGCCAAGATCTAATCCTGACAACGGCCAAGGACATTACCCGCGTGGTGCGTGACCGCGTGGCTGAGGAAAAACACCTCAAAGCGCTAGAGCCTGCCAGACTATTCCAATTGCGCATGATCAATGGGGTGCGTCCCATTACTATGGCGGGCAACTATTTTGGCAAAGCCCCCCACAATCCAGAGAAAGAATTCTTCGACGACATCCGGCGCTTGCTGCCAAGCCTTATCGACAAAGGCTGGCGGTTTGAGAGCCCGGGGGACTTTGGCGTGGCGATCTTGCGACCCGAAAACGGCAGCGAGGCAATTGAACTCACGCTAAAACCCGCCAAAGAGGAAGCAGGCAAGATTGATTGGTTTGACCTCCACATCGGTACACGCATTGATGGCCAAGAATTTGATTTGGCTCCCGCCATCATGGCGTGGCTGAAGAGCCTAAAACCCGGAGCGCGTGTAGAGCGCATAGAGGCGCTATTGCAGCCAGAAGCCAGTCGGGGCGACGTGTTGATGCCGTTAATTGACGGTCGGCTGATTGCGCTCGATCCAGCTCGCCTGAGGCCGATCTTGGAGGCCTTACTTAAACTGTTTTCGCCCCGTGAAATTACAGATGGTGACACGGGTCTGAGTGGCACGCGCTTGGCTGAATTGAGCGAGATCGAGGGCGTGGCATCTTTATCAAAGGACTGGATCAATGGGTCGAAAGGTGCCCGCTTGGCCCATGCGTTGGCCACTTGGAGCCAACGACCACCAACAAAGTTGCCAACAGAATTTAAGGCCGATCTGCGTCCTTATCAACATGAAGGGCTAGATTGGCTACAATTGTTGTTTATGGCTGGCATGGGCGGGTGCCTCGCCGATGATATGGGCCTTGGCAAGACGGTTCAGACCTTGGCCCATATTGCGGTGCTCAAGGCCAATGGGCGATTGAGTGGGCCGGTCTTGATTGTTGCCCCCACCAGTGTTGTCCCCAATTGGGGCCATGAAATTGAGCGTTTTGCACCGGGACTTAGCGTCGTCAACTTCACCGGCTTAGAGCGGGCTGGCTTGGCGGGCCAGATTGAGAGCGCCGATGTGGTGCTGTCCTCTTACGCGCTGCTATCGCGCGACATGGCCGTGTTTGGTGAGCAAGCATTTTCGCTTGTTGTTTTGGACGAGGCACAAAATATGCGCAATCCAACGACTGTCGCAGCCAAGGCCGCCTTTGCCTTAAAGGCTGAGCAGAAGATCGCCTTATCGGGCACACCTGTGGAAAATCATTTGGGCGATTTATGGTCGATGATGCGGTTCCTCAATCCGGGTCTTTTGGGGGACAATAAGCAATTTGGGTCTGACTTTCGAAAACCAATTGAGAAGGATAACGAACCAGACGCGAAACGCCGCCTTGCTCGTCGCATTAAGCCCTTCATGTTGCGCCGTACCAAGGAACAAGTCGCAAAAGACTTGCCCGACCGTACCGAACTTATCGCCGATGTTGAATTGTATGATACCCAGCGCGATCTCTATGAAGTCACTCGTGCGGCCATGCAAAGGCGTGTGATTGAAGCGATGGGCGCCAAGGGTCTCGCGCAGTCGGCCATCGTCATTCTTGATGCGCTGTTGAAATTGCGCCAGTGTTGCTGCGACCCGCGGCTTGTGAAAACGGCGACAAAGGCTGCCATATCGGGTGGGTCCGCCAAGCTCGATCATTTGCTGGAAATGCTGCAAGAATTGCACGCCGAGGGTCGTCGGGTTTTGGTTTTCTCCCAATTTACATCCATGTTGGATTTGATTGAGGAACAGGTCAAATTGCTTGGGTTCAGTTATGAGCGCCTGACGGGCGAGACACGTGATCGCGATGGTCCCGTCAAGCGGTTTCAGTCAGGGCAGTCGGACGTTTTTCTCATCTCAACCAAAGCAGGCGGTGTGGGGCTCAACCTAACGGCCGCCGATACTGTCATTCTGTATGACCCTTGGTGGAACCCCGCTGTGGAAGCTCAAGCCATCGGCCGCGCCCACCGCATCGGCCAACAACGACCTGTGTTCGTGCACCGACTAATCTGCGTGGGAACCATCGAGGAAAAGATGCTCGCTTTACAAGCTCGTAAGCAATCCGTCGCACAGTCTTTATGGAGCGAAGCGGAGGAGGGCGAGACTTCGGGTGCAAAGGCCGTAGCAGGGTTGACCGAGTCTGATGTTTTGGGGTTGTTTGGTTGAAATAAACAAGGTGCAGCAATTTGCCATTTGTGGCTGTTAAAGTGACCTGCCTTTATGGCTCGTGGTGCGCGCTATTCCAATTTAGCCAGCGGCCTTCTCCAGATCGGACGCCGCCTTACATCTTTTAGGCTGGCGTATTATGATTTCCGACAGCCCAATATTTCGATAGACAGTTTTCGCGCATTGACAATTTTTATCCGTAAGCGTCCGGCCTGACTTTCAATTACCCACAAGTGCTTTTGCTGCCTTGATCTGTTTGAATCGTCTGTGATTCTGTCTGTGACGCCGAATCAGGGAGGCGTCATTGACAGATCATGCTTGGGTGGAGGCGGAAGTCACAGGATTACAGCTGCGCGATCAGCGGTTGGAACGACGACTCCGCCGCTTGATGGAGGCGATGGCAGCAACACCTGGAGAACCGATCCCTGTTTCGTGTGGCGACTGGGCAGCGACAAAGGCAGCCTACAGGTTCTTTGACAACCCCAAGATCAGCGAAAGCGGGATGATGGCAGGCCATTTTGCGTCCACGGCGCTGCGGTTTGCCCAGCATGTTGCCAGAAGCGAGGCGCCTGTGCTGATCTTACAGGATACCACTGAGTTCCTGTTCAAGCGCGCAGCGCCAGAAAAGATTGGGTTCACCAAGACTGTTAACGGCGGCTACTACAAGGCTGGCCAGCCCAGCTAGCTGAAGAAGCTCCAGTGGTACGCGATGCGCTGGAAGATCGAGACCTTCCACAAGATCATGAAGTCAGGCTGCAAAGCAGAAGAGGTTCGCCTACGCACCGCCGAACGGCTGGTCAAGTTCCTGGCCTTGGTTGCTGTTGTCAGTTGGCGTATCTTCTGGCTAACCATGTCGGCCCGCGCCCATCCCGACAGCGACCCATGCGAAGAGCTGAGGACCAGTGAGATCACCGCACTCGACGAGATCGACGCCGCACGACCGACGAAAAGATTGAAAAATAGAACGCTCCATAACTACATGTTGCAAATCGCTAGGCTTGGTGGCTACCTTGCCCGAAACCGCGATCCACCACCGGGCAATACCGTCATCTGGCGCGGCCTAGCCCGCCTCCACGACGTCACAATAGGCCTACAAATCGGCAGACGACGAAGTTGTGGGTAATTGAAAGTCGGCTGCGACACGCACGATTAACCGACCAAGCCAATACAATCGGACGCCCAGACATACTCGCACAGAAAGAGCGAGAGAGACTCTTTTCAAGGCCACCAAATCGATTCACGGTCCCGCCTTCATAAAGGGGACCGAAGTGGCGACAATGCTAAGCGACAGCAATAGCCGAGA
>JBEINE010000194.1:0-5084 GCA_040378245.1 Hyphomonadaceae bacterium
CCACCGCATTGTTCAACTCAATGTCGTAATAATCAATCGTTGCCGAAAAGCCGCGTGTGAATTCGGGCGCAAATACCAAACCGATTGTGCGGGTTTCACCCGTTTCCGGCTTAATTGTTGAGTTGCCGCCAAAGAAATACTGGCCCGTCAGATTGGCTGGATTGAGTGAATCATAAGGCCCTTTATAGCCCAAACGTGTACACTGGGCCGCATTGCCTGTGCCCAGGGCGCACGGGTCGCCGGGATAGCGCGGGTTCAAACGGGGAACCGTGCGCAAGTTGGCGAAGGGGATCGAAAAAGTTGGTGCTGCAAACTCACCTAGGTTTGGTGCGCGTGCGACGGTTTGCTGGGTGCCGCGAACACGGACGCCAGAGATCATTTCCCAGCTAAAGCCAATTTTGTCGGTATTAAACTCGCCAGCATTAGAATAATCCGAACGCCGATACGCGCCTTCCAATTCAAGTTTTTTGATAAATGGCAAGTCTGCCAACAGCGGGATCAAAAGCTCGCCATAGACTTCGGAGACATCATAACCGCCCTGATAGGCCGTTTGACTGCCTTGGGTGAAGCTAGTGCCAGCAAGGATGACAGGATCAGCCTTGATCACACCGCTATCCTCGCGTTGTTCTACGCCCAATGAAAAACCAATAGGGCCCGCAGGCAACGAGAAGAAGTCTGCCGTGGTGCCGCTTAGGGACGCCGCATAAACATTGACTTCCCGCTCCCGAATATCGCGAATGAGGGTGCTGCCAAGGCCAGCAATCGCGCTATTGCCGGCTTTGAAAATATCGCTCGTATTCACCAAAGCATCAAAGCGATTGACCCCGTTAACGGTGGCAACAGCGTCACCGTTCACAAGGGTTTTTTCGTCAACCTTGCCAGTTTGTGCGTAGATATCCCATTTGATGGCGTCGGTAATATCGCCGCGCAAACCAAGCTGGAACTCACCCAATTGGCGCTCGGTTGTGGACGTGCGTAGACCAAGATCGGTCAAGGATTTGCGTACACGCACATTGGCCGCACCATTGACGAAGGTGAGTTGGGAACGCAACGCCGCGGGTATAAAAGTGTTGCTCGCCAAAATCGAGACGGTGCGATCGACTGCCACAGGGGCTTCCCCCGCAAAGCCTGCACCTTCCGCGGTGGTGTCGGCAAACATGGCACGACCATAAACTTCTATTTTGTCAGTCAGGCTATATTTACCAAATAACGCTGCATTGAAACGCTTAAGGGGTTGGGTAAGCAGGAATTTCGGCTGGAAGTTTTGGAATAGTTCACCGCTGACAACATTGCCGCTAGCATCGGTTGATACATTGCGGCCCGATGCAACGTCAGTAAAAATACCCCCAGCACTGGGAGCTGGAACATTTTGAAACGCCCAGCCCCGATCCCCGGTCCGCAAGCCTTCGCGTTGAGCATAGGCGAGGTAACCAACCAAATTGCCCCTTCCGCCAACATCAATACCATAAGCGCCGTCAATTGAGTAAGTTTGACCGCCGCCCTTCGGCACGTCCACATTGGCATTGATGTTAAGGCCCTCAAACTCATCATTGATAATGAAGTTCACAACGCCCGACACAGCATCCGCGCCATAAACGGCAGCAGCACCGCCTGTAAGCACGTCAACGCGCTTCAAGAGGGAGGCGGGAATTGCGCTAACATCTACTGCATTGCGGAAGCTGAAGGGTGTCGCGCGCGTCCCATTGATAAGGACAAGGGTCCGGTTCTGACCAAGGCTGCGCAAATCAAGCGTCTGTGCGCCGCGTGCGTCGCTACCTGTGGCAGTTGATTTCACCCCACCTGAAAGTTGGGGTAATTTGGCGGAGAAGTCTTCAACTGTGACCGCCCGTTCAAGGCGCAATTGTTCACCAGTCGTAACAGCCACAGGGCTGGTTGCGGACAGTTCAGGGCGGGGAATACGCGAGCCAGTCACAACAACGACTTCAACCTCGCGCGCTGTTTCGGGCACTGGAGTACTTTGGGCGAACGCGACGGTAGATACTGCACCAGCCAACAAAGCAATTAGGCTGACCTGAGTAGCGAATTTCCATGATTGACTGTGCATTTGTTTTTCCCGTTGTGGCGTTTCGATGTAACCGATATTTCGCCACTGGCATACCAACCTAATACCACCCTTGAATCAGCGCAAGGTATAATTCAGTTGCTGCCTACGCCTTGATATCTTATTGAATTTTATCAATATGAAATAGAGCTATAGTGCAGAACGTCGTATGATTTCGCTTCCGTCTTTTTTCACACCGATTGACCCAGCCCCATGAAATCCTGCCATAAGTTTGTTGTATTTTCGAACAAGTGAAGTGCGCCTATTGTTTGGTAGTGCAATGTCCGCTTTTGAGCGCATGCGTAGACAGATTCGACTACCACAAATGGCGCCTAACAGACCAAAGTCCTGCAGCTACCCTTTAAGGTTATCGGTCACGAAGCCAGAGCCTAATCGCGGGCTCCAATCGAAATCCCATCCTTTGGTCGCTTGGCCATCACTGTCCTCGTCATCACGCTCATGACCAGAAGACCGTCTTGATCGAGCACTTCGTGACTGGCGGTGAGGACGCCTTCGGTTTCGCTGCGGTCTTCGGTGGCTAGAAATGACAGGCGCACGGTCAATTCTTCGCCCGCATAGCTCGCTTTATAATAGCGCAATGCATCTTGGCCGAGGCGCTGGATCACTGGCCAGCCGCGTGTCTCTTCCCACAGCATCCGCCGCCACAGGGCATAAATATGGCTTTCCGCGGCGCGTGGCCCAGCCCCTTCGCGCCCCGGCTCATGGGTCTTGAGCGGCAGATTGGGGGCAAAGCGTTCGTGGAAAAGGGCAATGTCGTCTGCGGTGACCTTCGCGGCACCAAAATCATAGGTGCGCCCGATGATGATATCCTCAAACCACCAGCCCGGTTGTCTTGGTAAGATGCTCACGCCTGCCCCTCTGCGATCTTTAGATAGGATATAACGATAAAAGTACGACTGCAAATTATCGGCCCATCCTCGACGCTGAAACGCTAAGAGATAAATCAATACTGCTTGCTTAAGCAGCAGGGGACACACATAAAATTGCCTTGGCAAACACGCATTGAAGGACTTTGAATGTCGCGGACAATCACAGCGATACTGACTTTTATGGGCTTGCTGGGCCTTGGCCTTGCTGGGCTTTCGCCTTTTGCGGGCACGCCTGCGCTGGCCCAAGACGTGTCTATTACGGGTCGGTCTTCCAATGTTGAGGTCACGCTGCGATCGGGGCGTACGCAGGTAAAGCCCGGTGAGACCTTTTATGTCGCGCTTGATCAGAAAATTGCGCCGGGCTGGCACACCTATTGGCGCAATCCCGGTGATTCGGGCGAACCCACCAGCATCAGCTGGACTTTGCCGAGCGCGGTTAGCGCCAGCGCCATTAAATGGCCAAAGCCAGAAGCGATCCCGTTCGGGCCGCTGGTCAATTATGGCTTCTCTGAGCGTGTGGTCCTGCCGGTTGCGATCACTGTACCAGCCGCCGCCAAGATTGGGGATTTGCTTAAGCTCGGGGCGGACGTCACTTGGCTTGAATGCTCTGATATTTGCATCCCCGGAGAAGCCAAAGTCGCTATAGCGGTGGAAATCGGCGCCAGCGCGCGCGATAGTGGCGATGCCCCACTCATCAACCAGACGATTTCAGAATTGCCCACGGCTTTTTCAGGATCCGCCCGCTTGACCGATCTGGGGGCGGGGGGCTTGCAATTGGTGGTTAAGGGCGGTGAGGCGACCCGCGAGGCCTATTTCTTTCCCTATGAAGTCAAAATTGGGGCTTTGATTGATTTTGCTCAGCCGCAGAAATTCGTGGCGGGCAAGGATGGACTAGGCCTGAATCTTGTCAAATCGCCGTCCTTTCCAGCCGATTTAAAAGGTCCTGTGGGCGGGGTTCTCGTTCTGGGCACAGGGGGGGGCGCCAAAGCCTATGAGATAGAAGCCGACTTTGAAGCCGCGCCCGCACCTATTAGCACGATCCCAACATCAGCCTCTCAAGTGGGTATCGGGCTTTGGCTTGCGCTCGCCATGGCCTTTGCTGGCGGCCTCATCTTGAATCTGATGCCATGCGTTTTCCCCATCCTGTCCATGAAAGCGCTGGGCCTGATCCAAGCCTCACAGCATGATGCCACAGCGGCCCGCGCGCATGGTCTTTGGTATGGCGGGGGGGTGATCATGACGTTTTTAGCGCTCGCCGCCACGCTGATTGGCTTGCAGACTGCTGGCTTGGCCGTGGGTTGGGGCTTTCAGTTGCAAAACCCGGCTATCGTGATGAGCCTTGCCATACTGATGGTCTGGATCGGCTTTAACCTCTTAGGCTTTTTTGAATTTGGCTCATCCCTGCAAAATATTGGCGGGGGTCTCAGCCAAAGCCAAGGCGCGCGTGGATCGTTTTTCACCGGCATATTGGCGGTGGTCGTTGCTGCACCGTGCACGGCACCCTTTATGGGCGCAGCCCTTGGCTTTGCAGCGACCCAGCCACCGGCCATTTCACTTTTGGTCTTTGCGAGCTTAGGCTTTGGATTTGCTCTACCTTTTGTGGCCTTGACCTTTATGCCGGGCTTGATGGCAGCTTTGCCAAGGCCTGGTCCTTGGATGGTGCGATTGCGAGAGGCTTTGGCGTTCCCGATGTTTGCCACCGCCATTTGGCTGATCTGGGTCGTGAGTGCGCAGGCCGGTCAGGCCGGCGTGCTGGCATCGCTGATCGCCATTTTAGGCGCGGGATTGGCACTTTGGCTGGCGCGGACTTGGCCCAACCGAACAAGCAAAGCGGCGGCGATCGTGGTGGGGGTCTTAAGCTTCCTCTGGGCGATCCAGCATGTGGTCAACGCACCGATTCCCGCTCGTTCACAAAGCGCGGCCCAAACTGAGGCGTGGAGCGAGGCGCGCGTCGGTGAGCTTCAAGGCCAAGGCAAGACCGTCTTTGTCAATTTTACCGCCGATTGGTGCGTGACCTGCAAAGTCAATGAAGTCGGCGTGTTTGCAGATGACAGGGTCAAAACCGCTTTGTCGGGGTCAAAAGCCACCTATCTGGTGGCCGATTGGACCAATGGCGATGATGCCATCGCCAC
>JBEINE010000269.1:0-2566 GCA_040378245.1 Hyphomonadaceae bacterium
CGCTCTTATCCTTCACAATATCAAAAAAAGCAAGACGCCCTACAAGGTGAACGATTGGTTGATCATTTGGTGCTTTTTGCGCGCTTCAACTATCGTATGCTCATCACGGATCGCGCGTTCAATTTGCTCTAAGCGTTCGGCAAACACGGGATCATTTGCCGCGTCTTCTTTGATCTTTGAAACCCCTTGCAGGATTGTTGAATGATCGCGACCACCCAAGCGCTTGCCAATATCTGAGAATGAAAGTGACGTGATCCTTCTGGCCATGTAGCACGCCGTCAGTCTGGCTTTTGCTGTATTGGAATGACGTCTTAGGCCGGTGACGGATTCAACGGCCACATCAAACTCAGAGGCCACCACGCGCACGATTAAAGCAAAAGGTATGTTTGACATTAGAAGCCCTCCGGCCAATTGTGGTGTTGAGCGCCGTCCAGTAAATCAGGCTCGCCACGCGGTCCCCATTGCTTAAAAAAGAATGGTACGCCAGCGGCTGCGCATTGGTTGCGTAGGGACTTTGCCCAGTCGGGGTGCATGGGGCGAGCATTAGCGCCGCTTTCGCCGCCAACTACCACCCAATTCAAAGCGTCAAGCCACGTTAGCGACGCATTAGCTGGAATACCATCAATTAGTTGGGCAAGATCGATAAACCCAAGCATCGGCTCACACGAAAGGCCAATCCAAGGGATAGACCACGCGGACTTTGCGGCAATTAACTTTGGCACATCCCGATTTGCTTCCTCTTGGTTAACAACCGTTATCATCAAGCCAACGTGTGCAGGCCATTCCTTTTCACCAATAGCTAAAAGTCGCCGTAATAAAACAGGAAGCCGCTTAGTCACTAATTGAACCTGCACTTGCGGGTTAGCCTTAATCGCAGCCCATGCGTCCGCAAACCACTCTAGCGGCACTTCGCTATCACCAATGTCAGACATGGATTGAATAAATACCCGCCCGCCTTTGAGCTTGGACAATGTAGCTTTAGCGCTTTTGATTTGGCGACGATCCGCGCCAACACCCCAAAGGCTTGGCTTATCAAACCGATTGGACAGCGTTTCTGCATAGCAGTTATCGCACCCCGGCCCAATCTTGGTGCATCCCCACCAGAAGTTTACCGTCGCGTCAGTCCAAGATATTCCAGTTGTAGCAGCCATTAGAAGTCCTCTCCAAAATTAGGGATTGTCAGGGTTTTGATCCGATTGACACCAATGTCGCAGAACACGGTATCGGTGCCGCGTTCGCCTTGGCGCACCTTCACGCTGATAAGTTCAAGGCGGTTCTTGCACGCTGCCAAGCGATGCACATGGCCTTCCTTCTTATCGTCATCTTTTGGGGATTCTTGGGATAGATAGTAGTGATCCCGATAGAGAAGCGTGATCATGTCAGCCTCCTCCTCAATAGCGCCAGTGTCCCTCAAGTCAGCGGCATTGGGCCTCTTATCGTCACGGTTTTCAACATTGCGGGATAACTGAGAGCAAAGCATGATTGCCGCGCCAACTTGAAGTCCAACGTCTTTGATTCGCCGAACCGTCTCTGTGGCCTCAGCGTAGTGGTTTCCGGTAGATCGACCGGGCCTTGTCTTTTGAAGGTGATCCCAAATAACAAGGCCAAGGGTCACACCACGGCGCTCTAGCAACACCTTGGCCCGTCTAATGGCGCTGATTATTTCATCGACTGTGCGCCCGCGCTTGTCATCAATGATAATAGGATACTCAGCTAGCTTTAGGCCCGCCTCTAATAGCCTTTTCTGGCTTTCCTTTGGCACCTCATTGCGGCCTATCTCCCGATAAGGTATGACAGCATTCTCGACAGACATCGACAGGAATCTATCTGTCACCGCCGCCGCCGTCATGTCTAGGGATAAAATTAAAACCCCGAGACCTTGTTGCGCGACGTTCTCCGCAACGGTGAGAGATAGAGCGCTTTTGCCCATGCCAGGTCTTCCCCCGACAACCCATAGATCGCCAGCAGTCAGTCCGCCCAAACGCTTATCAAGCTCGGGAATGCCAAACTTGATCGTCCGCGATTGCGGCCTTTCTTTCCCAACATCATTCAAGCGAGCAACGGCTAAAGTGCTGACGAAGGATGCGCCCGTCTTGGGGCCTGAGATGGCAAGGGACGATAGATTGGCCTCATGTTGGCTTATGATTTGCTCGACGCCCGTGTTAGCCCCAACACTAAAGTCACGACCGGCTGCCTCTGCCAGCTCCCTAGCGGCCACAATCAAGCGCCGACGCCGATATAGGTCAGCAACAATCAAGGCATAGTCTTTGATCGATGACGAGTCACAAGCCGCGTCCACAAGCATGGCAATGTATTTTGCGCCGCCAATCTCTTCTAACGCGTTCTCACTGACGAACCTTGAATGAAGCGTGATCGCATCGACCAATTGGTTGGCCAAAGACATCTCAGTGATGAAGCTGAATATCCGAGAGTGAACAGGATCATAGAAGTGCTCGGCTAGAACCGTATCCGTGATTGTGTCGAACATATGTGATTCAAGGATTAGGCCACCCAATAGTGCTTGCTCAGCATCTAGGTTATGCGGGCTTTGGGCGTATAGATCAGC
>JBEINE010000063.1:0-14769 GCA_040378245.1 Hyphomonadaceae bacterium
CGACCTTTCTTCAGGTAGTTAAGGAGCGTGGTTCACGACCTTTGCTGAAGGATTTGAATTTGGCCCGTAGTCTCGCTGCACAAGCCCCACAACCCCCTTCCGCCCCGCCGTCATAGAAGCCTAACGCCGCCGTGTTCATGGCGACGTCACCCTCCACCAACCCGCCCGCCTCGCCGCCTTCACCATCGTCGCCGTCATCAGCGATGCGCTTCGTACCTTAGTCGAGAGGGTACGGTCTGCACCTGAACGGAACGCGCGATTGCATCGCGCCTTTGCGGGGGAACGGAGTATGGACGTTATGAGCCTTTGCAGGGCAAACCTTGCGCTTGCCCGACAAAGCGCGATGCCATCGCGCGTTCCGCTCATCTCAGGCCAAGTTCAACACATCTATCCCCCTGCCTGCCAGCTCGGGCCTTAGTGAACTCCAGCGCTTTTTCGCAGGTCGTCACCAGTCTTGACGCTCGCCTGTCCAGTCCATGAAACGGCCTGTTCCTTCGATTTTGAGGGTTTCGGCTAGGTCGATGAGCCCTTTTGCGCTGTCGTCGGCGTCAATGTCGGCGCCTTGGCCACCCATATCGGTGCGCACCCAACCGGGATGACACGCAATGATAGAAATGTTTGTGGGGCGAAGCTCATGCGCAAAAGACTGCACCAGTTTATTCACAGCCGCTTTTGAGGCGCGGTAGGCGCTAACACCGTTCGACTCCCGTGAGAACCGACCCATTTGCGAGGAGACAATTAGAACCCGCCCATGTGTCGACTGTTCAAGTCGCGGCAGGAAGGCCTGCAATACCCGAAACGGGCCGACCGTATTCACATCCAAGACGTTCAACAAGTCTGACGCGCCAAGCTCGGTCAATGTTTGATTTTGCGGCCCATAAATACCAGCATTATTGATGAGCACATCAATCGGCCCAAGGACTTGGCTGGCTGCACGCTTCACCGCAGCATCATCGGTCACATCAAAGGCTAAAACTGTCAGCCGGTCATCAGTCCAGTCACATAGGCCATCTCGCGTTGACCCGATCACCTTGTGCCCTCGTGCCAGAGCGTTTTGGGCCAAAGCTTTGCCAATACCGCGCGCAATACCTGTGATCAAATACGTGTCCGTGACCATGTCACTAATCCCGCAAACGCTGCACATCGACAACCACAGGCAGGGCGCGCAACGATGCCGCAATCACCCCCAGATGTTTGGAATCCGCAACTTCGACGTCCACCAGCAAGTCGATAAAGTCTTCGCGTCGATTTTGCGCGCGCACATTGGTGATATTGCCATCGCTATCGGAAATGATTTTCCCCACTTGGGCAAAAACGCCTTTAGCATTTTCACATGACACAATCAGTCGGCCAACAGCCAAGCCGTTGCGTTTGGCTTCGTCCGTCCAAGCTAAGTCAATCCATTGATCTTCGTTGGCTTCATGCAGCGCTAAGTGATCACAGTCGATCGTGTGAACCTCAATACCGCGATCTTGCACAAGAACACCAACGATACGATCACCGGGCAAAGGCGAGCAGCAGGGCATAAAGTGCAGGGCAACGCCTGATTTTAGGTCAGAGCCGCGGACAAAATCCCTAGCGTGATCATTGTCGATGAGCAAACGCGGTTCGCCAAGTACGCTTTTGCGCACAAAGCCCGGCACAACAGCTTCCGCCAGCCCTGCCCCTGTCAAATGCCCCCGCCCGACCGCAGCATAAAGCGCCTCTATACTCTCAAACTTCAAACGGACGCGCGCGTCCTCAAGGTTTATATTGGCAGGATCGAGACCTACGCGGCGCAGCCCATGTCCGGCCAAGCGCTTGCCTAAGGTCGCAAACTCCTCCTGCTCGCTCTCCCGAACAAGTCTACGAATGGCTGAGCGGGCCTTGCCGGTTATGGCCACTGATTCCCAATCGGTCACTGGACGGCGCATGTTGGAGCGCAAGATTTCAACCACATCACCATTTGCCAAAGCCGATCTCAAGGGACGCTCCTCCCCATTAATCCGCGCACCCACCGTCGTGTCACCAATCCGCGTATGAACGGCATAGGCAAAATCTAGTGGTGTCGCACCGCGCGGCAAAACGATCAAATCGCCTTTAGGCGTAAATGCAAATACCTGATCTTGAAACATCTCCAGTTTGGCATTTTCCAAAAACTCTTCAGGATCGCCGCCATGTTCAAGGATTTCGACAAGACTGCGCAGAGGGGCCAAAGGATCAAGTTTTTGGTTCGCGTCTGGATGATAGCCATATGTAGAGTTTTTATAGCGCCAATGCGCCGCCACGCCATCTTCGGCAATCCGGTCCATATCTTCAGAGCGGATTTGAATATCGACCGCCGTGGCGCTGGGTCCCACAACAGCGGTATGAATGGATTTGTAACCATTCGGTTTTGGGACCGAGATATAATCCTTGAAGCGCCCCGGCACACAAGACCACGCCTCATGAATAACGCCCAAAGCACGATAGCATTGAGGCACATCGTTCACGATGATCCGAAAGCCGTAGAGATCTGAGACGTCTGAAAAGGAGATGGATTTGCGCTCTAATTTTTTCCAGACCGAATAGGCACGCTTCTCCCGGCCTACCACGCGGGCGTCGATATCCGCATCGATCAACGCCCTGCTGATTTTTTCAGTCACAACGGCCACAGCACTGGCGCGTTCGTTGCGCAGATTGGTGAGTTGATCATGGATGGTCCGGTAGGCGTGGGGGTGGAGATGTTCAAACGACAAATCTTCCAGCTCGCCACAAAAGCGCTGGACCCCCATTCGGCGCGCTAAAGGGGCGTAGATATCGGCGGTTTCCCGCGCAATTCGCTGACGTTTCTCTGGTCTCTTTATAAAGTGGAGGGTCCGCATATTGTGCAGACGATCAGCCAGCTTCACCAGCAAGACCCGCACGTCTTTTGACAAGGCCAGAATGAATTTTTGAAGGTTCTCAGCTTGTTTTGTCCGATTAGAGTTCAGCTCCAGCTGGGATAGCTTCGTCACACCGTCAACGAGGGTGGCGACATTGTCACCAAACAATTCTGCGATTTCTGCAATGGTGGCGGTCGTGTCTTCGACCGTATCATGGAGCAATCCAGTGATGATGGATTCGCCATCAAGTCTGAGCTCAGTTAAGATCCCAGCCACCTCGATGGGATGGGCAAAATAAGGGTCACCTGAGGCGCGCAACTGGCCGCCATGGCGCTGCATTGCGAAAATATAGGCACGATTGATTTGATCTTCGTCGACGTCGGGATCATAGGCGCGAATCCGATCCACAAGCTCATATTGACGCAGCACACGACCGCGCGACGGGGGGCGAACAGCCACAGGAGGAAACGGCAATTCTGCGGCGTCCGCGTGTCTGTCTAAGCCCGCTTCATCGGCCATACCGACTCCCACTGAACTCAGTAAGGGTCTTCGCGAACCGCTTCCTGTTCTTGCTGAAGCGCGCGCAACACATCGTCTTCGGTCGCAATAACGGGTGCTTCCAAGGCCAGCATGTCGTTTTCTTCTTCTTCGCGAACAGCATGAGGGCGCACCTCACGAAGCGAGGCAACCAAACCGTCGCGCAAATCCTCAGTATCCACGGTCACATCAGCAATCTCACGCAATGCCACGACCGGATCCTTGTCGCGATCACGGTCAAGCGTAAGGGCAGCGCCGCCAGATATCTGCCGCGCCCGATGCGCCGCTAACAAAACAAGAGAAAATCTATTTGGGACGCGTTCAACGCAATCCTCAACCGTCACGCGGGCCATGTGCTTGATCCTGTCGGAAAATGAGAATGCCTCTTAGGCCATTTCATGATGTTTCTCAACAGCGCATAGCATGTCCACTGTCGCCCCCTAAACAGGCAGTCGTCACTGTGCTAATCGTTGGCAATTATGCGTTTGATTGGTGACAATTAGCTCATTCAACAAAATTTGGCCATCTTTCGAAGTTAACGGATGTTTCCAGTATGGCGAAATCTCTAGAAGTGGTAATAAGACGAAATCTCGGCTTGCAATTCTTGGGTGCGGTAATGTATAAAAGCTGTGTTGTTCTGATATAAGGCCGTTGTAATCGAGTAAATCTAAGTCCAATGTTCTGGCAGGCCAACGATTATGTGGATCACGAACTCTCCCAAAGTGATCTTCGATTACGTGCAGGCGCCTCAAAAGGCGCTCTGGGTCCCTATCAAAAGGATAGATGCGGCAAGCTGCGTTGATAAAGTCTGGTGCTCCTTGGCCCTTCGGCCATGCATCAGATTTCCACAAAGAAGAGGTGGCAATAACTTTATCGCCGCCTAGTTCTAAACGATTAAGAGCGGCGCTTATGAGCGTCTGAGACGAGTAACCACCAAAGCTGAGGTTCGAACCGAGGCTGATGAAGACCCCAGGCTCAAGGTCAGTTTCTGACCGAAGGCGGCTGATTATAGAAGGTACAGACAAGATGACTTTTTATCCAAATGAACGGATTGCATTATTTATCGATGGCGCAAACTTTTATGCCGCCGCCAGGACCTTAGGCTTTGATGTCGATTACCGGAAGCTCTTGGAAGAGTTTAAAAAGCGCGGGCGTCTAGTCAGGGCAAGTTATTATACAGCCATTCTGGAAGATGTTGAGTATAGCCCAGTGCGACCGCTTGCCGACTGGTTGGATTATAATGGCTTTAATGTCATCACCAAACCCGCCAAAGAATTTACCGATTCGATGGGCCGTCGTCGCGTCAAAGGCGACATGGACATTGAGATTGCCGTCGACCTGATGGAACTGGCGCCCCACATTGACCACGCTGTTCTCTTTTCTGGCGACGGGGACTTTCGTCATCTTGTTGAGGCCGTTCAGCGTCGGGGACCGCGCGTTTCGGTTGTTTCCTCTATCAAGACCCAGCCACCGATGATCGCAGACGAATTGCGCCGCCAAGCCGACACATTCATCGACCTTTCCGATCTGGCATCCTTGATCGGACGTCCACCTCGTCCTGATGGTTATGAAAACCCGCGTGCTGGTGTGCGACCCGGTCGCCCGGTCGAGGACGAGATCAATGATGATCTTGAGGACGATCTCGACGACGACATGGAAGACGATTTGGAGCCTGGGATTCAGGCCTAAAAACTGGCTGAGAGGTGGAAGTCTCCGACCCTGCTCACGACTGTCCCCGATGTCCGCGATTGGTGGCTTACCGATGCTTGAACGCACGCCAAGAACCAACTTGGTTTAACGGCCCAGCTCCGTCTTTTGGCGACGCTCGCGCTTGGCTTTTGGTTGTCGGGCTGGCACCAGGTCGCACAGGCGCTAACCGTACCGGTCGTCCTTTCACGGGCGATTGGGCGGGGGAACTTCTCTACGCCACCTTGGCAAAGTTTGGATTATCATCGGGAACCTACCTTGCCCGTCCAGATGATGGACTTGCACTGAAGGGTGTCATGATTACCAACGCGCTACGATGCGCGCCGCCCCAAAACAAGCCTGAAACCGCCGAGATAGCCAATTGCGCACCTTTCCTGAAGGCGCAAATTCACACTTTGGCAGAGCTCACAACGCTGATCTGTCTCGGTAAAATCAGCCATGACGCCACCATCCGTGCATTAGGTGGAAAGCTATCGGCGCACACTTTCGCCCATAGCGCACGGCACGAAGTTGGCGGATATCAAGTCTTTGATAGTTATCATTGCAGCCGCTACAACACCAACACCGGTCGCCTGACAACGAAAATGTTTGAAAATGTTTTTGAAAACGCTCTAAAACACCCAGACCGTTAGACGCTTGGCAAGCTCATCCACAGACTAAGCCAAGCGATAGCTGTCACTTGATGAACCTGGACTCATTGCTCTAAAGCCTAATCCTGTGCCACAGTGCAAAGGGCATATCCTTTCCATGGGGGCAAATTGTGGCAGAAGCAGCGCGCGGCGAGTTCAAACTGGGTTGGAAAGTCCTGCTTGCAGGCTTTTTGGGCACAATGTGCGGGGCCTCACCTTTGCCATTCAACGTGCTGGGCTTCTTGTTTGAGCCCCTAAACGCCGAATTTGGGTGGAACCGCCAACAAGTCAGCCTTGGCATTACTATTTTTGGCATCACGGCCTCTTTTCTTGCCCCCGTTTTTGGTTGGTTGGCGGATAAGTTTGGCGTTCGAAAAGTCGCACTTTGGTCGCTGTTTGGTTTCGTTCTTGCATTTTCGGCGCTTTATTTCACCCCGCCGTCTTTGTTGGGCTTTTATTTTCTCTGGTTTCTAGTCGGCCTCGTTGGCATCGGCTCAACACCAGTGACTTGGAGCCGCGCGATCAGCATGTGGTTTGTAAAGAACCGTGGTCTGGCGCTGGGTATCATGCTGATCGGCACAAGTGCTGCAGCCTTTGTGGTGCCCAAATTAGCCGTGACGGCCATTCAGTCGTTCGGTTGGCGGGAAATGTTCCCAATTGTCGCATTACTGCCGCTGCTGGTCGCACTGCCTGTAGGCCTGTTGTTGTTTCGAGAACCCCGCCCGGACGAGCGCCCAGCGGCTGTCACAACGGCTGACGGAAAAGTCGCGGGCATGACATTTGGCCAAGCCGCCAAGACCAAGCAATTCTGGCTCCTATGGCTTTCAATCGTCTTGATTGCGACCGCTTATGGAGGGGCACATATTCATATGCCCGTGATCGTGAAGGACCACGGCATATCCGCTGGCCAAGCTGCGGGGATTATGGGCATTGTGGGTATGGGGATTTTGATCGGACGGGTTGGCGTGGGTTTTCTGCTCGACCGCTTCTGGGGGCCTCTGATTGCTTTCCCAGTCCTTTGTTTGCCGGCCGCCGCCTGTTACCTTTTGATGGGTACAAGCACAGAGCTGGGTTTGATCACGCTGGCAGCATTTCTTTTGGGCTTTGCCGCAGGAGCCGAGTCAGACCTCATCGCCTTTTTTGCCGCCCGCTACTTTGGCATGGCCCACTTCGGCCGGATATATGGCATGCTCTACATGCCGTTTGGTCTGTTTTCCGCAATTTCTCCCGTTCTCTATGGGATCGTGCGCGACAAGACCGGCAGCTATGATTTGATCCTAATGATTTCATCGGTCTTGTTCGTAATCGGTGGCGGGCTATTGCTGTTCCTAGGTCGATACCCAAACGAGCGCCAAGACGCGCCCTTGACCGCATAACACCAAGACGGAGCAGGCCAAAGTGAGTGCATTAGCAGGCGTCCGCGTTTTAGATATGTCGCGGATTTTGGCAGGGCCTTGGGCAACCCAAACCTTGGGCGATTTAGGAGCAGAGATTCTTAAGATCGAAAAGCCCGGCATTGGCGATGATACGCGCTCTTGGGGACCACCATTCCTGAACGATGATTCAAAACACGATGCCGCTTATTTTACCTGTGCCAATCGCAATAAAGCCTCCGTCACGCTCGATTTCACAAAGCCTAAGGGTCAGGAAATCCTAAGACGGCTCATTGGCCATCATCACATTTTTGTTGAAAACTTCAAAACCGGTGGCCTTGAAAAATATGGTCTCGACTATGCCTCAGTAGCGAAAATCAATCCGGCTATTGTTTATTGCTCAATCACCGGCTTTGGCCAGGATGGCCCTTATGCGGGTCGCGCCGGTTATGATTATCTCGTCCAAGCTGCGGGTGGCCTCATGAGTGTGACAGGTCAAGCCGACGGGACACCCGGGGCCGAGCCCTTGAAAGTGGGCGTTGCGGTCGCCGATCTCTTCACTGGCATGTATGCGACAGTGGCCATTCTTGCAGCTTTGCGTCATGCCGAAGCGACGGGCCTGGGCCAACATTTGGACTTGTCACTTATGGACTGCCAGATCGCCATGCTAGCCAATCAAGGGGCAAACTATCTGACGTCGGGTGTCGCGCCACAGCGGCTTGGAAATGCCCACCCTAACATTGCGCCTTATCAAGTGTTTGCGACCTCAGACGGCCATGTGGTTTTGGCCGTGGGCAATGATAGCCAATTTCGGACCTTTTGCGATGTCGCGGGTCTTGATAGCGTCAAATTAGATGCACGATTTGCGACCAATGCACTGCGAGTTGCCAATAGAGCGGCTCTGATCGCGATTTTGGCCCCAGCGCTCGCTACGCGGACGACCGCCGCCTGGATTGCAAACTTGGAAGCTGCACATGTTCCATGCGGTCCGATCAATACCATTGATCAAGTCTTTGCTGACCCGCATGTGATTGCTCGGGGCATGCAACATGCGATGACGCGAACAGACGGGGGCGAAGTCCAACTTGTCTCCAGCCCCATCAAAATGAGCCTAACGCCCCCCCTGCCCCGCCATGCGCCCCCAGTTCTGGGCGCAGATACTGATGCGCAACTGACGAGCTTGCTCGGTCTTTCGGTGAGCGAGCTGGCGAAGTTAAGAGCGGACGGGATTATTTGAGATTGAAGGGGGGGGGCGAGGAGCGCGCAGCACGAGCTGCGCCATTTAATCGTAATTACAAGAGCTTAGGCGAAAATTCGCAGCCAGCGCTGCGCGCCCCCTTGCATGACTTCATAACAAAAAGGCCCCGCATAAAGTTGCAGGGCCTTCTCAAACGTACCTTAAGACAAATGTCAGTCTTCCTTCGGCGTCATCACTTGCCGACCGCGATACATGCCGGTTTTCAAATCGATATGATGTGGGCGACGCAATTCGCCCGAATCCTTATCTTCCACATAAGCATTGGTGCCCAAGGCATCATGGGAACGCCGCATACCGCGACGTGAAGGACTAGTTTTGCGCTTTGGCACTGCCATGGTGCAGGCTCCAATTCAAAAGATAAGGCGGCCCCAGTAAGGGCCGCCAGTAAAACCGAAACGGCTATCTACGCGCGCTCTTCCCCAAACGCAAGACACCAGTTCAGTGGGATTTTCAGGATATCAGCGCCAGCCAACACGCTGCCCTGCCCGCACTTAAGTTGAACCTGCCAGCTGGTTGAACTCAGATAAGATTACACCGAAATAGTGCTCCTTCGGTGCCACAAACAATAAAACATTATAGGTGTCGCCGTTCTTCTGCATAATGCCGGTTGCAGCAAACTCGAGGCCGTCTTGTGCACTGCCTGACAAATCAACTCGAATGGCTGGTTTGCCCGATAGTTGAACCTGACGCGGGCGACTGGTGGTCACATTCCGGAAGTCAAACGAGGCCATGCTGTCCTTCAAGAACTCAATCTGCTCGATCCCACTCATCTGCGCCTTGACCGTAGGAACGCGCACTTCTTTATTGGCTGGCTTTGTCAGCCCCTCACCGGCAACCAGATCACTGCCTACATAAAGGCGGTTCAACAGCGGGCCATCAATGGAGAGCATTTTGACTTTTTTGGGTTGATTTGGCAAGATTGGCGAAAAATCCGTCCAAATGCGGCCAATATTCAATGTCATCGAGGGACTAACCACATAAGGCCCCGGTGGCACCGCCACGACCGACGCGCAGCCAGCAATCACCAACGCTAAAGCCGCGATCACAATCCCTTGTTTAAAACTTTTCTTCTCAATCCAATTAACCATCACAGCGCCTCCATAGTTTCTTTGACCAGCCAAGCATCTTCAGCCTGAGGTGCCAATTCGAGATATTTGCCAAATGCTGCTTTAGCGACATCACGCTCACCCGCACTTGCTGCGACACCGCCCAGCTCTCGGTACAATTCAACAGGTGCCTCAGAATATTTGCTGGCTTCCTGAAACGCCTGGATGGCGAGTTTTGCATCGCCGACTTGATTGCGTTTGCGGTAAACTTCGCCGCGAACAAATTGCAGAACACCCAGATCAGTCCCGGGCTTGGCTAAGCGGTCCAGTAAATTGAGGGTGTAGCCATAATCCCTCATCTCAAGCGTGCGATTAAGCCAAGCCTTGAGAAAGGGCCTAATCTTGCTGCGATAAGAGTCTTGATTTAGATCGCCTTTTTCAGGCACTGACTTGGCTATGCCTTCTAAATAAGCAATGCGCTCTGCATTAATCGGATGGGTGTTGAAGACGCTCGACACTGCGCCGCGACGGCGTGTCGCCTTAAAATCAGAGCTATCGTGGATCTCAGTGACCGCCCTCCAGATGTCGACACCCGAACGCGCATCATATCCTGCCCGCATAAGCCGTTGCTGGCCGGCTAGGTCTGCCGCCATTTCCTGCTCCTTGCTGAAGCTGAAATAGGTAGCCACAATGCCGAGATAAGTTAGCTCTGCAATCGAACGGCTAATATCTAAGGTATTTTGGACGTCGCCCACAGTCGCCTGGTTGCTGGCGGCGGCGATACCAGCCGCCCCCACCGCAAAGGCAGCAACGGTTGCAACCATCCGCGTGGATTTCAACCGATTGAAGGCATCCAAGGAATCTCTGCTGATATAGTGGGAGATTTCGTGACCAAGCACAAAAGCCAGTTCGGCCTCATTGGATGCCGCGAGCATCAAACCGGACCAAACCTCAATGTAGCCATTGGCAGCTGCAGTCGCGTTGAAGATCGGGCGATCCATGACATAGATGCGAAGCTCGCTACAGAACTCTGGTGCGACCCGACAGGAAACTTCCTTGAGATAGGTTTCCAGCGCGGGGTCAGAGATACGTTCGGCGCTGGTGGCCGCGTTGCGCTCGACTTTGGCAAACTCAGTCCAAAGGCCCTCCTCCAACGAAGCTTTGGCCGGGATCTCGCCAGGTACACGATCTTGCGCCCAAGCTGACCCTGCAAAGAATATCAAGCCGCAACTGACGGCCCACGCCAGCGGCGCGTGCCACCAGACTGTGGATCGAAACATCACAATGGGATGTCCTTAAGGAGAGTCGTGACAAGCGCCTTGGCACCCTGGTCATTACGCATGTCGTCGTTTGACCCTGCAAGAGCCGTATTGTACCAAATGATTTGACCCGTCTTGAGATCAACCAATGACATCTGAACGGTTTGGGAACCGAGGGGAACGCTCACGCCCACTAGGCTCATGACCACCGCAGTGCCGACCCGCCCCCCGGTGGCATAATTGCCGCGCGCGTTGACGAACAGCGCATAGTCCGCGCCGGTTTTGTTGCGCAGCTCGTTAACGCCTTCACCAACAGTCCAATCAAACGTCGGCTTTGATGGCAAAGTAATTAAGCCATAAGCATAAGTCTGAATGGACTGACCAACTGCAAAATTCAGCTTCAAAATTTGGTCTAAACGCTTGGTGGTATCTGTGGTTGGGTCAAAACTTTCGGCGGCGTGGCCCTTAGCTTGAAGGGCAGAACTCATCTGTTCGGTCAAGTTCTGGGCCGCGTCCTTGCTCCAGTCTTCACGAGGTTCAGTCATGCCAGCGGCATTCAAGAGACCCAAGGACACCTCGGGGTTAACCAAAACCAGCTTTGCATTGCTGGCTGGCTTCTGTGCTGCAGAAACCGCGGTACGGGTGTCCGTGGTTGTGCATGCGGCCAACATAAAGCTGAGCGCAACGAACAAAGTTTTGATTTTCAAATCATTTTCCTCCTTAAATGCCCATAGAATCTCTATTCAACGGATTCTGTTTGTACAGAAAGAAAGCTCATCCCATCAAGTTCAGGGTAGAGCGTCAGAAAACGTGTGGGGACTGGGTAGCGCTCGTATTCAGGAAATGCAAGTCAGAAACACAAGGATAGAGGCAAACATGTGTGCTATGAGCCTCCTTGTCGCCCGACCCGTTTCAGGCTTCCAATGATGAAGGGACTGGCCAAGAGGCTGGCAGTTCTGTGGTATCAGCGCGAGGATTGAGAAGCCATACAACACCCACCGCTGTGTAAAAGGCCCCAAGCCAAATATAGAGCGCGTCAATGACCCCTGCAGCAATCTCACTACTGCGTTGGTCTCCCGCCTCAACTGGGTTTCGAAAAAGGCCCTCCACAACCCACGACAAAATGCAGAAGATGAGCATCGACCCAAATACAATACCGACCCATCGCCAGCCCCGCCGGTTTATGCCGATGACCATTTGTTGGAAACTAAAATGCCCATCGCGACCAATTTGCGGCAGCAAGCAAAAAGTATAAAAAGCCAGTACTAACAGAGAGATTAACGCAAAGGGTTTGCCAATCGTCTGTATCGCCCAAGCACCGTTGAAACCTTGGCTAAATGCAGATTCAGAAAGGCTTGGGATATAGTTCCAGAAAAGCTCCATACAAAGACATATCAAAGCTGCGAGCATCAATCCTTTCTTCGACATAATAACGCCTTGATCGCGCAGAAATGTCCAAAGCAGACCGACGGTAACAAGAACAGCCAAGAGGAGACCGGCCGGATCCAGCGGCGGAAAGTTACCCCCGATTGAAAAGTAACGCTGTGATGGCGTGTACAATTCTGCGGCCGCGCTTGCTAACATGGCGCAACCTACCACGACCCAATTCTTGGAGAGCAAATCCAACGAAGCCTTCACGCCCCAATTTTCGTCGAAAAGTACAGCCATGGGTCACCCTTTTCCTAAAGATTAAACTCATTCACCAAGACAAATTCCTAGACCGTTTACACCAACCTACTCTGCACCAAAGCTGCCCGCACAAAGTCCGCAAACAATGGGTGTGGCTCAAATGGCCTTGATTTCAGCTCGGGATGATATTGCACACCGACAAACCATGGATGATCGCCACGTTCCACGATTTCTGGCAAGATACCATCGGGCGACACGCCTGAAAAGATCAAACCGCTGGCTTCTAAAGCGTCACGATAGGCCATATTGACTTCATAGCGGTGACGATGGCGTTCAGTAATCGTGGTTGCGCCGTTGTAAGCGCGCGCGACGACAGAATCCGGCTTGAGCACCGCAACATAAGCACCAAGACGCATCGTGCCGCCGAGGTCGGTATCTTCATGGCGCACTTGGATCTCGTTACCCTGAACCCATTCGGTCATCAGGCCAACGACTGGATTTGGGGTGGGACCAAATTCTGTTGAGGACGCGTCAACGAGGCCGGCTTGATGACGTGCCGCCTCTACGCAGGCCATTTGCATGCCAAAACATATGCCAAAAAACGGGATGTTCCGCTCCCGTGCGAACCGCACGGCCTTAATCTTTCCCTCCGCGCCGGCGTCGCCGAACGCACCGGGCACGAGGATCGCATCGACCTCTTCAAGTTCTGCTGTCAGCTGCTCGTCATCAGCATCAAACGCGCGAGCATCCACCCACGTGATATTGACCTTCACATTATTAGCCAGCCCCCCATGATGGAGTGCCTCGATGAGGGATTTGTAAGCGTCTTTCATGGCAGTATATTTGCCGACAATCGCCACGGTCACATCGCCATCGGGCGTGCGCAGTCGCTTGGAGATATCCTGCCATTTACTCAGGTCTGGTTCGGGTGCGTTCGTGATCCCAAACCGTGCGAGGACCTCACGATCAAGCCCTTCATCATGATAATCCACAGGGACTTCGTAGATATGGGCCGAATCAAGGGCCTGAATAACCGCACTGGCGCGAACATTGGTGAACAAAGCGATTTTGCGCTTCTCCTCAATCGGAATAGGTCGATCACAGCGACAAATGAGAATATCGGGTTGGATGCCGATGGAGCGCAATTCCTTCACACTATGCTGGGTTGGCTTGGTTTTCATCTCGCCAGCGGTGTGAATGTAAGGCAAAAGTGTGAGGTGGATGAAGACAGCCTGATGTGCCTCTAATTCCTGCCCCAACTGGCGGATGGCCTCAAAAAACGGCAGACCTTCAATGTCTCCGACCGTGCCGCCAATTTCGCAGAGGACAAAGTCAGCGTCGCCAGCGTCGGACAAGACAAAGTCCTTGATCGCATTGGTAACATGGGGGATGACTTGGATGGTCGCGCCGAGAAACTCACCCTTGCGCTCTTTGGCGATGATTTCCTGATAAATGCGGCCCGTGGTGATGTTATCGGCTCTGGCGGCTGAAACGCCGGTAAAGCGTTCATAATGGCCCAGATCGAGGTCGGTCTCCGCCCCATCATCGGTCACGAATACTTCCCCATGTTGATAGGGGCTCATAGTGCCGGGATCGACGTTGAGATAAGGATCGAGTTTGCGAAGACGGACTTTATAGCCGCGCGCCTGCAGCAACGCGCCCAAAGCGGCTGAAGCAATACCTTTTCCGAGCGAGGAAACCACGCCCCCGGTGATGAACACATAACGGGCCATGGGATCTCTTGTTAAGCTGCAAGGGGCTGGTTTGTGAAGAGGGTAACTGACAAGAGGCGCTGGGTGCCCAGTGGCTTGCGCCTATTTCTTTTCAGCTGGGATCGTTTCGGACGGCGGCGCTTGTGCGGGTGCGGGCGCTTCAAAATTCGGCTTGACAGGCGCTGTTGGAATTGACGCTGGAATGCCCGGTGATGCCGGTTCCACCGCATTCAGTGGCGCCGCAGCTTTAGGAACCGACAGGTCAATTGATTTCGTTGGTATTCCATCTTTCGTGCTGCCATCCTCCATTACCGAAGTTGGAGCCCGCGAGCTTTGGCTTCCAAGCACTGTCAATGTCAGCGAGGTTATGAAAAATGCGCCCGCCAGAATTGTGGTTGTGCGGGTTATGAAAGTCGTTGCAGAACGGCCCGACATCATGCTTGAAGGACCACCACCCATACCCAAAGCGCCACCGCCCTCAGAGCGCTGCAACAAAATCGCGCCGATCAAGAATAAGCAAATCAGCAAATGGATCGCCAATAGGATGGGGATAAAGGTTTGGATCATGGAGGACTGGCCTGAAATTAGAATGCGACGTCACACAGCGCTTCGTTAGCGGGCTATGTCGCCTTTCGCGGCTCAGTTTTCAAGACGCCATCGACAGCGCCAGCTTTTGTCGGCGTCTAGCGCGGGCTTTGGCCTTGTCCAGCCGAGTTCGAACTTGAATGAGAGTCGCGTCAAGATCGGCGCGAAATTGATCCCCACCCTCGGCCGCG
>JBEINE010000306.1:0-1609 GCA_040378245.1 Hyphomonadaceae bacterium
AGCTTGCTGAAGAAGTGGCGAGCCGAAGGTGTTGGGCCTCGCTTTGTTCGGTTAGGGGGACGGGCCATTGGCTATCGCCGTGCTGATTTATCGGACTGGATCGCCGCTCGGATCAGTTGATTTTTTCTTTGGCGCAGAATTTTTATGCAGCTGATTGGGCAGTTGCGCGCCTACTGGCCCTCTGGATTCCCCAATCGCGAGCATTATGGCGATGGGGCATAGCGGGGCATATTGGGTTAAGCTGGTGCGTGCTGGAACCCGTCGAAACAGATCGATCCATCTGTGGATATCAGGTGGATAAGTCCCGATTTTTGGCTTCCCGATTTTGGTGAACATGCTGGATTAGTGTGGTTTTTCTGGCTTCTCTTGGTCTTGCGAGATCGCAGTTCCGCGATGCTTGTCGAGCCTGATAGAGGATGAGACCCATGAATACGGACACACTTCTGACCGTCGAAGATGCCGCCGCCCATTTGAAGATTTCCAAGCACACCCTGAACCGCTGGCGTGTAACCGGTGAAGGCCCTCCCTTCATCAAATATGGCCCCCGCCTGGTGCGTTACCTCGTCACTACACTTGATGTGTGGGCGCAGGAGCGCATGTTCGCCAATACCAGCCAATATGGGCGGTAGGCTCTTGGCTTTCCAATCTTCGCCAAGTGCCAGAGCGTTTGGGCGCGTCAAGGTAACCTTCTTGAAGGGGGCTTTGCCCACCTTGACCCGTCCATCACGCTCTGGCGCACTTCCAAAGGAATTTGGGATATCTGCTTTATCGGCATTATTTTGATCTTGCCGAAAAGGCGGTTTGGGACAGTTGGTGTTTGCCAAGACGGCGGATCAGGAACTCAGGATTGTCTCTGCGCGCCGTCACGCGGCCAGTGGATTGACCTTAATGCCATCCTCATTGGCACGAGCCTGGGCTAACTCATAGCTAAGCTGCATCTTGAGCAACGTCTGAGCACGCGTGCCAAAGACCTTTTCAAAACGGATTGCCATTTCGGCTGACAATCCCGCTTTCCCAGTCAAGAGATTGGTTAGTGCCTGACGCGTCACGCCGAGATGACTGGCTGCATCGGTCACCGACAAACCGTGAGCCTCAATGATATCGCTGCGGAGCCACGAGCCGGGATGCATGGCGAAACTATCGTGCAACTTAATTGCCATTAGTGATAATCCTCCAAATCCAATTCCTCAATTATGAGGCTTTCGCTTATTCGAAAAGTCATACGCCAGTTACGGCTGACAGTAAGCGACCAAACTCCTGCGCGATCTCCAGTCAATTGATGCGCTCCGTAATTGGGAGGCATATATAGGTCATTGGCTTGATCAATTGCATCAAGCCAGACCAGCATTCTGCGCAACCTCTCGACGAGGTTGCTTGGCAGCCCTTTGGACTTTCCGGTTTCCAAAAAGGCCAAGAGTGCTTTGTGACGAACGCTCCCTATCTCCATTTCGCTTACTCCGCAGACCAAGTAATGTCAAGCGACACTTGTCAATGGTCATTTTAGCCCGGACGTGGCGTGAGGATGCGGGCTGCGACTAAGTCGGCGACACCGCGCTGGGGCAAATCGCCAATATGGGCATAGCGCTCTGTCGAGGCGCTCTTTCGATGA
>JBEINE010000114.1:0-9948 GCA_040378245.1 Hyphomonadaceae bacterium
CTTCTTAGAAGTCCATGTCGCCACTGGGATTGGCGTTGCCAATCCCAGCACTTTAAATGATGGGCGGCTGATGGACTTCTTAGAAGTCCATGTCGCCCATACCGCCCATGCCGCCTGGCATGCCGCCACCAGGCGCGCCGCCAGCTGCCTTCTTAGGGGCTTCGGCGATGGTGGCTTCAGTCGTGATCAGCAGTGCGGCAACAGAAGCTGCATCTTGAAGAGCTGTGCGGACGACTTTCACGGGGTCAATGATACCAGCTTCGATCATGTCGACATATTCTTCGGTCTGCGCGTTGAAGCCAAAGGCTACCGATGCGTTTTCAAGAATTTTGGAGACAACGATCGAACCTTCCACACCAGCGTTTTCAACGATCTGGCGGACAGGAGCTTGGAGAGCCTTGCGAACAATATTGATGCCCGCTTCTTCGTCGTCATTGATGCCTTTGACCGAGATCGCGCGGGACGCGCGAAGAAGCGCACAACCGCCACCAGCAACAATGCCTTCTTCAACAGCGGCGCGGGTTGCGTTCAAAGCATCATCAACGCGGTCCTTGCGCTCTTTCACTTCAACTTCAGTTGCACCACCGACTTTGATCACCGCAACGCCACCAGCCAATTTGGCCAGACGCTCTTGCAGTTTTTCACGGTCGTAGTCGGAAGTCGTTTCCTCAACTTGACGCTTGATTTGACCGATACGGGCTTCGATGTCGGTTTTTTCGCCGGCACCATCAACGACAGTTGTGTTTTCCTTTGTGATTTGGACTTTTTTCGCGCGACCCAGCATATCAATGGTCACGGTTTCGAGCTTGATGCCCAAATCTTCGGAAATAACTTGGCCGCCCGTCAAGATCGCGAGATCTTCCAACATCGCCTTACGGCGATCGCCAAAGCCTGGTGCCTTAACCGCAGCGACTTTCAGACCACCACGCAATTTGTTGACGACCAAAGTCGCAAGCGCTTCGCCTTCAACATCTTCAGCAACGATCAACAATGGACGGCCGGATTGAACAACGGCTTCCAACACTGGCAACATAGGTTGCAGGCTCGATAGCTTCTTTTCGTGGATAAGGATGAGAGGATCATCCAACGCAACTTCCATTTTGTCAGCATTGGTAATGAAGTAAGGGGACAAATAGCCGCGATCAAATTGCATGCCTTCAACGACATCCAACTCGCTCTCAAGGCTCTTGGCTTCTTCAACCGTGATGACGCCCTCATTGCCGACTTTGCTCATGGCTTCAGCAATCATCTTGCCGATTTCAACTTCGCCATTGGCAGAGATAGTGCCGACCTGCTCGATTTCAGAATTACCGGAAACCTTTTTGGCCGAAGCCTTCAGAGCGCCAACGACTTCGCCAACAGCTTTGTCGATACCGCGCTTGAGGTCCATTGGGTTACGACCCGAAGATACCGCCTTCATGCCTTCGCGAACGATGGCTTGAGCCAACACAGTCGCAGTGGTCGTGCCGTCGCCGGCTGTATCATTGGTTTTTGAAGCCACTTCGCGCAACATTTGTGCGCCCATGTTTTGGAACTTATCTTCCAACTCGATTTCTTTGGCGACTGTGACGCCGTCTTTGGTTGTGCGCGGTGCACCAAAGGACTTTTCAATAACCACATTGCGGCCTTTGGGACCCAAGGTGACTTTTACCGCATTGGCCAGAATGTCGACGCCTTGCAACATGCGGTCGCGCGCGTCTGAGCCGAATAATACTACTTTAGCAGCCATGATAGATTGCCTTTCTAAGTTTCTTGAGGATGAAAATTAAGCTTCCAAAACGCCCATGACGTCGGATTCCTTCATGATGAGCAAATCATCGCCATCAATCTTAACTTCGGTGCCAGACCATTTGCCAAACAAGATGCGATCGCCGACTTTCAGGTCCATCTCGATGCGCTCTCCATCGTCGTCACGGCCACCAGGACCAACGGCAATGATTTCGCCTTCCTGCGGCTTCTCTTTAGCGGTATCGGGGATGATAATCCCACCTTTGGACTTTGTTTCTTCTTCAACGCGCTTTACCAGCACGCGATCGCCAAGCGGACGAAATGCCATGTTCTTGTCTCCCTTTGAAACCCTTTTCAGGGCGCCAGTTTGTCAAAATAAGTGTTGCACCGACACGGCCAAGCGCCTTTGGCACTCAAGCAGGCCGACTGCTAACACGGCGTGGAGGTAGGGAGACAAGGTGTGGGTGTCAACCTCGTGCTGCGACTAATCGTGTGAAGGCGGAAATGATGTGCAGTGGGGCTTCTGACTTGAGTTCGCTACGAAACCCGATCATGGTTCAGCCTCCCGAATGCTGAATCAATTGGGCATATTCATAAAAATAGCACATAAGTTTCTCCCAGACGTCATAAATATTTTGCTAAATTGTCAAGAATGCACACTACCAGCCCGCCCACTGAGAACGAACTCAGGGGGGCCATCATGAAACTGAAGAGTATTTTAAGCTTAAGCACGGCACTATTTGTAGCAACATATGCAAATATGAGCTTTGCTCAGGCGAGCGCATCGGCAGATGCGAGCACGACCGAAGTTGAAACAATTGTCGTTTATGGCGTCTCGGGCGCACGCCAAGGCCAGACCGTTAGCCAGGCCAGCATCGCCTTAGCCATTCCCGGCACCAGCCCATTGAAAGCCATTGAGCGCTTGCCGGGCGTCAATTTCCAATCCGCTGACGGGTTGGGAACCTACGAATGGTCCACCCGCATTACGCTGCGTGGATTTAATCAAAACCAATTGGGCTTTACTCTGGACGGCGTTCCATTGGGCGATATGAGCTATGGCAACCACAATGGCCTGCATATTTCCCGCGCCATCATTTCGGAGAATGTGGCTCGCGTTGAAGTCAGCCAAGGCGCTGGCGCGCTTCAAACGGCTTCATCGTCAAACTTAGGCGGAACTTTGCGCTTTATCAGCCGCAACACGGATCAAGAGTTTGGTGGTCAGCTTAATCTGACTTACGGCAGCGACAACCTAAACCGCGTTTATGGCCGCTTAGATTCCGGCGAGCTGGCGGCGATTGGCGGAGGGGCGGCGAGCTTATCATTTGGTGTGACTCGCGCTGACAAATGGAAGGGTGTTGGAAAGCAAAACCAAGATCAAATCAATTTCAAATATGTCCAACCAATTGGCCAAGCGAAAGTCAGTTTCGTGTACAACTGGTCAGATCGTGCGGAAAATGACTATCAAGATTTCAGCCTTGAAATGATCCGTCGCCTGGGTCGCAAGTGGGACAATATTTCTGGCCAATATTCGCTCGCTATCTTACTTGCTGATATCGCCAACAATCGCGGTGACACAGGGGCACCAATCTCTAATGCCGCTGCCGGACTGGTCTATCCAACACCAGTAACCAGCGCTGACGATGCCTATTTTGACGCGTCGGGTCTGCGCAAAGACAATCTGACATACCTTACACTTGAGCTTCCGGTTAACGATAAAATCGACTTAAGCGCGACGGCCTATTATCATGCTAATGAAGGTCAAGGCATATGGTTCACCCCCTACCGCCCGACCCCAGTTGGTGCACCTGACGCCGCTGGTGCGCCCATAACGGCTCCGGCCCCGATTTCGGTTCGCACGACTGAGTATGACATTGATCGACGTGGCCTCATCGGCAGCCTCAGCGTTGATTTGGGCAAGCATCAAGTGTCTGCAGGCGTTTGGTTGGAGAATAATAAATTCAATCAAGCCCGCCGTTTCTATGGTTTGGCTCGTGCCGCCAATAACCGCCCATCATTGAAATTCATGACGAACCCGTTTTTTACGCAATGGGCTTATGACTTTAAGACAGAAACGACGCAGTTCTGGGTCCAAGACGTGATCGATGTGACCGATGCCCTCACGGTCAATCTGGGCTTCAAAGCCCTGCGCGTGACCAATGAAGTGATCCGCACGGTCGCCAATAACGCGCCACCAACGCCCGCGACAGCGATTGCTGGCAAAATCAAAACAAACGAAGCGTTCTTGCCGCAAGTAGGCTTCACCTATGAACTGAACCCCACCAACCAAATCTTCAGCACATACTCACGCAACGTCGCGGCTTTTGTCTCGGCAGCATCGGCGGGGCCGTTTGCATCGCAAAGCCAAACAGTTATCAATGAAGTTGGCACCTCATTGCGTCCAGAAGAATCGACGACTTTCGAACTGGGTTGGCGCACACGCGGTGATCGATACGAAGCAGCGGTCGCCGGCTATGCCGTGCGGTTTGAAAATCGCATATTGGCCGTATCGCAAGGCGCGGGCATTGTCGGCAATGCGCCGGTCCTGTCTAACGTCGGTGGCGTTAACAGCTTTGGTGCTGAGCTCACGGGCCGCTATGAGCTTGTGGACAATCTCGATATCTTTGGGTCGGTAACCTATAACAACGCAGAATATGCAGATAACGTAACCCGTCGTGACGGCACTATTGTCACCGCCACAAAAGGAAAAACAGTCGTCAACTCACCTGAATGGTTGGTAAAAGGTGATGTGACTTATGACGATGGTAATTTCTTTGCCAAAGTTGGTGCGTCTTATACTGGCGAGCGCTATTTTACCTTCCTGAATGACGATGTGAACGGCAAGGTTGATGGCTATACGCTCGTGGAAGCCTCACTCGGTTATCGTTTCACGGACGGCACCCTGCTGAAAGGTGTTGAAGCGCAACTCAATATCACCAATGCAACCGATGAAGACTATGTGTCGACAATTGGGTCCAATGGCTTTGGCAATAGCGGTGATAGCCAGACATTATTGGTGGGCGCGCCCCGTCAAATCGTCTTCACGCTGAAGAAAACTTTCTAGGGTCTGCCCCGTCTTTTCTGAATCAAAAAAGCGGGATAAACATAACCTAATCAAATAACTAGCGCAACCTGGTTCTAAAAGAACCAGACGCGCTCTGAAGCACGAAACCTCCTCAATGGTCGGCCTCCCCAATTCGATTGGAAAGGCCGACCTAACGATTTCGCTTGATACTGTGGTGCAGCAAAAAGGAATAATCTGATGGAAACGACGCGTCGCGATGCTTTAGCCTTAGGTGCGGTTGCCGCTGTGCTCCCCGCTGCCGCGATCGGGCGGTCTGATCCTCATCCGGGCTCAGACAAAACCTTAACCAGAATTGCCTTTGGATCTTGTGCCAAAGAAACAAAAGATCAGCCGATCTGGGAAGCCGTTCTGGCTGCGAAACCTGATTTATTCGTATTTCTGGGCGATAATGTCTATCTGGACACACGCGATCCCAATGAGATGCGCGCAAAATATGCGGCACTGGCTGCAAAACCTGGCTTCCAAAAGTTGAAAGCCACCACGCCCATCTTGGCGGTGTGGGACGATCACGATTTTGGAGAAAACGACGCCGGCGCTGAGTATCCGCAAAAGGAAATCGCTCGCGAGATTTTCTGCGATTTTTGGGGCGAGGCTGCGACCAGTCCCAGACGCACCCGTGATGGCATTTACGCGGCCTATGTTTTTGGGCCAGCGGGCAAGCGCGTTCAAATCATCATGCCCGACTTGCGCTTTAACCGCTCTGAAATCCTGAAATTGGATTTGGGCGGAAAGTCTTACGACGTGTGGGAGAAGGAATTAGCGGCGGCTGGAAAGCCTGTACCAGGTCCCTATGCGCGCAACCCCGATCTGAAATCCAGCATGTTGGGCGAAACCCAATGGGCGTGGCTAGAGGCGCAATTGAGTGTGCCTGCCGATGTCCGCATTCTGGCGAGCTCTCTGCAAGTACTTGCAGACTTTGCGGGGTGGGAAGGCTGGATCAATTATGCCACCGACCATCAACGCTTGTTTGACACCATAAGGCGGACGAACGCCAATGGCTTGATCTGCTTATCCGGCGATACTCATTACGGGGAGGTTTCAAAGCTAACAACCAATGTGCCCTATCCAATCTGGGACTTTACCTCATCGGGCTTAACCGAAGTTTGGCACGTCTTGCCGCCAAATGCGCTCCGCATCGGCGAAGCGTTCCGCGCGCGCAATTTCGGCCTGATTACACTGGATTGGAAGGCCCGCGCCAGCACAACCATCAAAGTGGATATTAATGATGAGCAAGGCGTTAGCCAGCTCAGCCACACAATCCCCCTGACCACCTTAAAGGCCTAACTCATCGCGATTGGGTCGCTCCATCTCAGCCCGCCCTCATGACAAATGGGCGGGCTTTGCCTATTATTAGGACTATGAGTGAAAGTCCCCTCACCCTCGTAAAAGCTTGGACCGCCGCGCGCAAGCGTCTTGAAATGGCAGGTATTGACACCCCAGTTATTGACGCGCGCATTTTGTTGCTGGCTGCGACGGGTGTACCGCGTATGACGTTAATCAGCGAGCCTCATACCCCCTTAGAACCAGCAGCCATTGATCTATTTAACCAATTTGTTGCCCGCCGTGAGGCGCGCGAGCCTGCGGCGCATATCGTTGGCAGCAAGGGTTTTTGGACATTAGACCTCAAAAGTGATCGGCGCGCGCTGGTGCCCCGCCCTGAGACGGAAGTCGTTGTCGATCTCATCTTGAAAGCCCATGCCCTAGATACGCCCAAGCGGGTGCTAGATTTGGGTATTGGATCTGGAACCATTTTATTGGCGCTTCTGGCTGAGCGTCCAAGCTGGAGCGGCATTGGAGTTGACCTATCAGCTGACGCTCTGGCTCTGGCGGGCGAAAATGCGGAGATGTTGGGCCTGAGTGACCGGTTGACCCTGCAACAAGGCGACTGGCATCACGGCATTGACGAAAGATTCGATATTGTGGTGTCCAACCCGCCATATATCCCAAGCGGAGTCATTCAAACGCTACAGGACGATGTGCGTCACTATGATCCCCATATTGCCCTTGATGGCGGCGAAGACGGATTGGCACCCTACCGCGTCCTGTTTTCCGCTTTGCCAAGCCTCTTGAAGCCCGGCGGCATGTTCGCGTTTGAATTTGGCGTCAACCAAAGCCTTGCGATGTTGGCCTTAGCGGGGGCCGTACCGGAATTACACAATATTGCGATTATCAAGGATTTGTCAGATATCGACCGTGTTGTAATAGGGGCATCTCGGTAAGGTTCAGTGAAAGGTATCGACACCATTCCATAGCGGTCTTCCAACAAGCCGTAGCGCGTATTCGCTTTTCCCTGCAGTTCTTATTGACTTCTTAGCGTGTCTCATGTCCATATCCCTCGGTGCAGTCCTCGGTTTGCCGTCTTGAGGCGTTCGCAAGAACAGACATCAGCTCAAGGCCGCTCCCGAGGACAACTTTTGAAAGCATTGAGTGCCGACAGCAGTCTTAGTCGATGGTGCATTTTTCCTACGCAGGTTTAAAAGCTGCTTTCCAGACCATGATGCCAGCAAGCCCGAAAGTGTGGCGCATGGATTAGGCCTGTTGGCTTATTGGCATCTTGCTCAAAGAGTTGGCCCATCTCAGGTAATGGATGATATTGCGAATCATAAACCGCTCGCAGAATCCCCACACTTTTACAGATTATTTTTCTACGACTGCCCGCCATTGGCAAAAAGAATGCACACGCCGCTGGGTAAACGATCGATTGACTTTGAGAAGTTGCCTCAAGCACAATTTCGGCTAGCGTTGCATGGTGAGGTCAAGAAACTCCGGAAAGCTGCATTGAGGCTCGGACGATTGAATGATTCATCAAAATGGTGCCTTAAAGAGAACGCCACTGAACGCCTTATCAAAGATCCAATTCAGTTCAACGCAACAGACGATGATTTCGAAATAGACATAAAACAGAAAGGCGTGGACATGCGTTTGGGCATAGATGTCGCGTCGCTTGCCTTCAAAAAGCAAGTTGACCAAATTATCATTGTCGCAGCAGACGCCGATTTTGTGCCAGCTGCAAAACTGGCTAGGCGCGAGGGCATTGATGTCATTCTAGATAAAATGGGCGACAAACGAGCTGCAAAGGACCTCATTGATCACGTCGACGGAATTCGTGACGGCTTTCTTCCTAAGCGTGAACTAAAAACCAGTTCTTGAACCTATCCCCCTTAGTTGAACGTACCGATTCTAAACCTCACACTGAATTGCCCCCTTTTCATTTGCTCTGACACCCGCTACAGAGTCTGTGTCCAAGGTGCGGTCCGAAGTGGATCGGCACGTGGAAACGACGCGTCATCCAACTTTGCTAGCCGTTTTTTTTGATCAATTGATCGAGGAAGCGCAGAGATCAAAGTGAAACAGACGTGGATGTGGCTCCGACATGTATTCGTAACGCAGTTACGTTATGAATGGCCAAGGAACAGCCACTTTGTCACGAGCTTGGCTTCCCGCCTTCCCGTGGCACTTATCAATTCTGGTATGGCCCTTTTTATTCTGAAACAAATGGCTTTGACCCCATGGTCCACCTTCTCGCCCACTTACTCCCAAAGAAACACATAGGTTTTTCATGATCAAGCGGCAACGCGGACGGGGACGTAATCCCGGCCAAAAACCACAGAATAACAATCCCAATCGGGCTTACGAGTCCAACGGTCCTGACTTGAAGGTACGGGGTTCGGCCCAGACGGTATTTGAAAAATATCAGCAGCTAGGACGCGACGCGCAAAGCAATGGTGATCGTGTTCTGGGCGAGAATTATATGCAACATGCTGAACACTATTTCCGCGTCTTGCGGGCAATGCAGCCAACCTTTGTGCCCCGTTCAGAGCTGATGATTGCAGGCTATGATGACGAGGAATACGAGGGCGATGAGGGCGTGGCGGCGTCTGAAGCCGGCGATATTGAGGCTGGCGAGCGGCAAAACGGTCCCACCCAAAGTGACTTTCAGCAAGGCCGCCTCAACCGCGATAACAGAGACCGCGACAACAGGGACAACAGAGACCGAGACCCCAATCGTGAACGCCCTCAACGCGACTTTCGTGACCAGCGAGAGCCCCGCGATCCTAATGAGCCGCGTGCAGAGGGCGAAGAGGGTCGCTACGGTCGTCGTCGTCGTAGGCCAGACCGCTTCGGCAATGATGCAAATGGGTCAAGCCAGGGCGAAAATGATCACAATCAACGGCACGAGATCCGCTCTGATTATCGCCAAGATACCCAGAATGGCACTCGAAACGAAGGCCGCTATGAAGGACGTCGCGAAGCGCGCCCAGACTATCGCGGCGAAGGTCAAATGCCATCAAACCCACCATCAGAGTTGAGGCCGGAATCGAGGGCCGAGACAGCCAGTGAAGCGGCCACGGCTTTTTCTGAGCCCGGTTTTGCCCAACCCATTAGCTATAGTGAGCCTCAGGAAATGATCGTCGCGGCGCCCGCGCCACCCACGCGCGAACGTCGACCACGCCCCCCACGGGCAACGCGCGCGCCGCGTGACGATGCGGGGGAAAAGGCTGAAACCGGATTTGGCGACGAATTACCAGCCTTTTTGAGCGCCCCTATACCTGCCGTTTCGGGTGAATGACACGCGGGGAAACCAAAACTACAAGGTTGTCATCGACTAGGGTCTGTCCCGTCTTTCTTGAGCCAAAAAAGCAAGATAAACAGACCCTAAAAGAGGCAGACGCGCTCTAAATCTGCATAGCCCAACCGTCGACACCCATAGCCGATTGCCGTAATGCTTCTGACAGGGTCGGATGGGCGTGGCAGGTGCGCGCAATATCCTCCGCACTGGCACCAAACTCCATCGCCAAGCAGGCCTCGCCAATCAATTCGCCGACGCCGACACCAATCATATGAACGCCGAGAATCTTTTTGGTCTCCAAATGCTCCAGAATTTTGACAAAGCCTTCGGTTTCGTGATTGGTCCGAGCTCGGCTATTGGCCATAAACGGGAACTTACCGACTTTGTAGGGCGTGCCTGCGGCCTTTAACTCTTCTTCGGTTTTACCAACGCTGGCGACTTCGGGATTGGTGTAAACAACGCCCGGGATCACATCGAAATTCACGTGTCCGGCTTGGCCTGCAATAATCTCAGCGACCGCACTGCCCTCGTCTTCGGCCTTATGCGCGAGCATCGGCCCATAGGTAAC
>JBEINE010000284.1:0-2247 GCA_040378245.1 Hyphomonadaceae bacterium
AGGGGTGTTGCTTATTTGAGAGAAAGGCGTCTTGGGTTAAGCCATAATCGAGCAATTTCATGCCTACAGAATTTGATCCAAGCCAGCCCTGAAGCTCTAAATAACGTGGCAAAATCATCTTGCCATAGCCCAGCTCCACATGACCGCGCTTGGCCAGTTTGGCCAGCACTTTACTGACTAATACCGATAAGCGCTGAGTGTGACTCAGTTTTGGGATTCCCAAATTGGTAAAGGTCTGAATCAATGTCGCCTTTGATTGGGGGGCGTGATGATGGGTTCAGCGATTGGTTTACGGGCAGATTTTGACGGGTTGGCATTGAGGCGTTTGGCGCGCGCTTCAAAGAGTGCGAACCCAGCGCGTCGGCTTTTGGCTTTGGCAGAAATTTATGATGGCAAGCGGCGAACTGACGCGGCGCGAATTGGTGGGGTAGGCTTACAAATCGTGCGCGACTGGGTTGTTCGATTTAACGCTCGGGGGGCCTGAAGGCCTTCTTGATGGCAAGGCACCAAGGAACCAGCCGCGTCTCAATGATGCCCAAAGACAAGCACTTGCGGCGATTGTTGAGAGCGGACCAATCCCCGCGATCCATGGGGTTGTGCGTTGGCGTTTGGCCGATCTGGTGGGTTGGCTGTGGACAGAATTTGCAGTGTCACTCGATGAAACGACCGTGGGGCGCGAGTTAAAGAAACTAGGCTATGTTAAGCTGAGTGCACGGCCTCGTCATCATGCTCAAAACGAAGATGCGATGAAGGCATTTAAAAAAGGGGGTTTAGTGCACAGCTGGCAAAGGTCAAAACGACCCTTGCCCCTTTGTAACACTCAAACCATGTCCCTACATCTTGAGGCCATATCGCGCGTCGTCGCCTCGGGCTCTCATGCTGTCGTTCTGATGGATCAAGCCGGATGGCATATGACTGGCAAGTTGGACATATCCAGCAATATCACCATCATTGCGCTGCCCGCCAAATGCCCTGAGCTCAATCCAGTCGAAAACGTATGGCAATTCATGCGCGACAATTGGCTCTCCAACCGTATCTTCACATCATACGATAACATCGTCGACCACTGTTGCGAAGCTTGGAATAAACGAATCGATCAACCAAACCGTATCATGACCATCGACCGCCGCCCTTGGGCACATGCGTCATGATCAGGGCAGCTTGGTATTAGTGGGCGTGGGCGGCGAAAGCGGACGTCGAACTGACGGTTAAAAGTTTGCTTCCGGGCGTGAATCCCCTCCTTTCCGGCTCAGGCTCAAAACGCGAACGCGTCCCTTTTCGGTGGTCCAGTTCAGGCCGCCGCGTCACAATGCAACCAGTCTTGTGTTTCAGGATTGAGGCCGTCTGTTCGAGGTAGAGGTCTCGGCCAGGTATCGTTGGCGTAACACGGCCAGCCAAAACCAGTTGTGCAGGATGTGGGCCGCTACCGGGACCCAGATCGTATCGGCCACGATGAACGAAGCACCGTAGACCATGCCACTAAGGAAGGTCCCAAGCATTTGAATCTCGCCGCCGCGAACATGACCGGCCGCAAATGGTAGCGCCGCGACAATAACGACCAGAGACGCGACCCAGAGCGGATGGCTGTCACCTGATAGACCAACGCCAAGGAGAATTGAGCGAAATGCCATCTCCTCTAAGAATGCCATCGAAGGAACAGCAAAGGTCTGCACCGAGACAAACCGCAGCAGTCCGCCTTTGACCATGGCGGTGTAGATCCTCCGCTTCGGCGGTAATCGACCGCGGATCAACAGAATCATAGCTCCTGCTAGAAACTTAGGAGGCTGGGCCGCCACCAGTGTCAGGGCCGTGAGAGCCGCAAAGCTCATGGGGTCCAATCCGGTCGGCCATGCGAAACCCAAGACCTCGGCGGGAACTAAGCCTGCCGCCAGCAGACCCCCGCCGCCAACCAGCACTGTTAGCGCCGGTGCCCAAGGGCCGAAAGGCAGCTTCCTTACAACTGCCCATATCGCTAGGCTGGCCGAAACGAGGATCGCAAGAAGTAGCAGCGGCGACATAGGCAAGGTTCACTAATCATAGCGACTGGGTGGGAAGGCTGACACTGGCTTAAGGCAGCCAACGGCGGGCCCAAAAGGGAAGCCGAGAACGACATTGCTGGAGCGGGTAGCGCAAAGAGCGCTAGCTGTCACCATAGTGCTCTTAACCCTTCTGTAGAACTCCTAGCAGCCCGTCGCTCAACTCAGGCTCTGATTTGAAGTCCCATGCAACAAAAGCTCACCGACATCA
>JBEINE010000276.1:0-2426 GCA_040378245.1 Hyphomonadaceae bacterium
ACAGACCCTTAGCCCACGGGCAGACTTTTAGAATTCGGCGGGCCTGTAGGTGCAAAACGAGCCACTCATCATTCGTCCATTAAGCCACAATAGTGAGGAATTGCGTCGGCTTGCTGATGTGGCACTGGCGGAGGGCGTAAGAAATGTATCAATGCTCGCTGAAGCTCTGCCTGCCCAGCAACCGATCGCTGGATATCATGATGGGTTTGGTGACAAAGCCGGTGAAATGATGTTGGCGGCATGGCAAGGCAGCCATTTGCTTGGCGTTGGCGGTCGCACATGGTGCCCTGATGTTGAGGGCGCGTTACGTATGCGTCGCTTCTATGTTGCACCCTTGGCGCGGCGGCGCGGTATCGCACATCGCCTTGTGGCGGCGCTTTTGGCAGATGCAGACGCCTATTGTGAATTTGTAACCTGCAATGCAGCTGCGTCGGATGCAGCACCCATGTTTTGGGAGGCGGTTGGCTTTGTCCCTTTTGATCATGCTGGAATTACCCATTTACTCAATTTATCTCAAAGGCCATGAGTTATGACTAACTTTGCGAAACTGGGTTTGTGGTTATCTTAAATCTCATCCTTCAACGGCGTTGTCGCGGCGCTACTGGGCACGCATCATGCCAGTCGGTGTGAGTGACCTGCTCATTGTTGGCGGGGGGTTCGCGGCCTGTTCGGCTATGCGTTATGTCTGCGAAAATGCGCCCGCCGGCTGGACAATTGACCTCTTAAGTGGCCCTCTTGGACCTGGCGTTGGCTTGGCCTATGCGTCACAGGACCTGTGTTTGAGGCTTAATGCAACCCACGCCAATATGAGTCTATCCGTGAATGCCCGTGATGAGTTTACAGTGTGGCTGAAGGACAGCGGCCTGCTTGACCCTGATAATCGGTTTGCAGCGCGCCTTCATTATGGGACTTATTTGCGTGAGTGGTGGGCCCGTAGTCTTCAGCTGGCTGAGACGCGCGGGTTGAAAGTTCGAATTCACAACCAATTTGCCTGCAAGATTTCCGCGCTAACGGCCGATTTGGTTTCAGTCATGGATGGCGAAGACAGGCTCTATCAAAGCCCGCGTGCCTTGATTTGCGAAGGTCCTTTGCAGGACCAATTACCATCACCCAAGCACTCACCTGTCATATCCCCGATTTGGCCCAATGGTCTTGCCGCACTGAATCAGGCCAGTGGACATGTCGTCATTATTGGTACCAGTCTGTCAGCCATTGATGCCGCTTCACTGGCTTTGACCCAGCCGGAAATCACACGCATCACCATGCTCTCGCGGCACGGTCGTTTGCCACAGGCCCATCTCAAGGCGGTCATAGAGCCGTCTAGCATGCTAAGTGAGACAAAATTTGCGGGAAGCCTCAAAGAGATATTCGTCAAAATTCGTGAGTTAGCGTCGCTCTCACCCTGGCAGAATGTGATGGATGTCCTTCGCCGTCAGTCCAATTCATTGTGGCAATCTTGGTCGCTGGAATTGCAAGCCTATTTTATGGCCAGACTTGAGCCTCTGTGGTCCACGCATCGAAATAGAGTTATGCCTGAGGTGCTTAAGTTGCTGGACGCGGCGCGCGATAGTGGCAGGCTGGAGATCGTCAAGGCCAAGTTTTGCGGGTTTTCTGAGGACGAGACTGGGGTCACCATTACCACAGACGAGCAGGGCGGCAGTTTATCGTGCGATTGGCTCGTTGATGCACGCGGCTATCAACCCATTACCAAACAAGCCGCTACCCTATGCGGTCGTGCTTTAGCGGACGGTTACTTTGAGTCCGCAAAGATTGGATATGGCGTGATTGGCAATCAATATCATCGGGCTAGCAAGGCTGATTTGGCTCCCGTTCATGTTGTTGGCGCCGCCCGCTTTGGCGATCTAATCGAAACCACTGGGGCTCCCGAAGTTCGTGACCAAGTCCAAAAAGCCCTAGAACAAATGATTGAAGGCGCCTAAGCTCGCGCTCTAAACTTTAGAAATCGAGCCAGCTTTGCGGCAGCATTTTTCAGTGAGGTCAATCCGTGAACTCGATCCATTGGCCGTCTTTTGGTATGCCGAACCCCGATATATTGCCGCTTAATGGCATTGAGCTTGCGGTGTGGGACAGTGGCAATTCAAGCGATCTCCCGCCCGTTATCTTATGTCACGGCTTCCCCGAACTGGCGTTTTCGTGGCGCCACCAGTTGCGCGATTTACCCAGCCGAGGGGTACGCGCGATCGCACCTGACATGCGCGGCTACGGGCTAAGCGGGTCGCCAGCTGCTATTGAAGCGTTCGATCTCGATCATCTTACAGGCGATTTGGAAGCCCTGTTAGACGCCAAAGGCATTGAGAAAGCGGTTTTCTGTGGCCATGATTGGGGTGGTCTGATTGTTTGGGCGATGGCGACCCGCAGGCCGGACCGAGTAGCTGGAGTGATTGGGGTCAATACGCCATTTACAA
>JBEINE010000153.1:0-7211 GCA_040378245.1 Hyphomonadaceae bacterium
GCTTTTTTGATTCAAAAAAGACTGGACAGACCCTAGAGCGACCTGAGCGCTTACCATAAGAAGCGCGGCGCTCAAGTTCTATCGGGCGCTTAATTGGCGATACGGGATACTGGTGAGTTGGACTGGGCAATCATGGTGCCGCTGATCGCTTCGCGTCGCATATCGTCAACGCGGGCACGAAATGCATTGAATCGCACCAATTGATCAGCAGGCAACGCTTTTCCACTTGGCACGCCAACACCCAGCGGATTTATGGCTTGACCCATGCGGCGAATTTCAAAGTGCAGATGCGGCCCCGTCGAACGCCCAGTATTGCCACTAAAAGCAATCACTTGTCCCTGTGTGACGCGGTCACCGGGACGTAATCCCGGCGCAAATCGTGACAAGTGCCCGTAGCGGGTGGACCAGGTATCATCATGGTCTACGTCCACGACATTGCCATAGCCGCCCATAACTGAGGCGCGGGTGATCACGCCATCCCCAGCCGCCAAAACCGGCGTTCCAATCGGCGCGCCAAAATCCACGCCTTCGTGCATTTTGGTGTAGCCCAAAACCGGATGGCGGCGACTGCCGAAACCCGACGTCAAACGCGCGCCGTTTATGGGTGTTCGCATCAGGAACTTACGCGCGGACCGACCCAGCGCGTCAAACCAATCAGACTGGGAAGCCCCTGGCGGCTGAAAGCGATAAAGCTGGATCGTGCGCCCAGCGGCAGTTGTCATCCGCGCAAAAACGGGTTCGCCTTCACGAACAACTTGGCCGCGCAAATCAGAGACGCGATCATACATGAGCTCAAACTCAGTGCCAGGCACAACATCGCGTTCAAAGTCGACGTCATAAGCAAAGGCTTGGGCGATTGAGTCCGCAGCGCGGTCAGGTGCGCCTTGCTCACGCACGGCATTAACAAGGCCCGCTTCCCCAACAACCCCAGCTATCCGCAGGGTCTTGCGCTGCATCGTGGTGGTCATTTCGCGGGTACGAAACACGTTGTCGATGCCGCGTGTGACAGTCACTGATCGCTCGGCACCGCTCGCCAAATTAAAGCCCACCAAGCGATTGCCGGCGGGCCCAGGTTGCATGAAAACGGTCACTTTATCGTCGCGGCGAATATCGCGCGGGTCCAAGGTACGTGCCAAAGAACGGATCGCCGCAGCAACATCATCGCGCACGCTACCCGCCCGCGTCAGAGCTTGTTCCAAGGTCTCCCCAGCACGAATTGAGATGGTTTGGCGGTCAGATCTGTCTGTTCCCGCAGCGAATGCCATATGCTCGAGGTTTGAGCTTTGAGCGCTGGCGGATGAGACGCCCACCGCACAAATAGCCAAGAGTGAGAGAGTGGCGACAGCCAACAGGCCGGTATTCCTCGCGGATTTCTTCGCGCCCTGAAACTCGGTCACATACTTCAAAGGTTGATCCCTTCAAACTGCCTTCAGTCACAGACACGTGTCGTCTAACTAACCGAACACAGGTTAAGGCAAGGTGTTTAAACCTCCCCAAAAGCCGCACTTTTTTTTATTGTGTTGCAGGAAGTACACGATAATTTTTTTTGGGCAAGCCTTGGGGCAACACAGATGGCGCTGCAAGCGGCCGGGAAGCCACCTTTTAGCCATCACTTGCACGGGTTAAAGGCTTCAACAGCTTACAGCATTGAACCGTCGAGTCACGGCTTGCAACAGGCTATAAGCCCATCATGGACAACCATTCAAACGTGTCAGAAATGCGCTCAAATGCTGTCGATCAACCGTCGAAGAGGAATCATAAGTTACGATCATTAAAGAGTTTTTTGAACGCGAGCGCGAGACCGATAGCGCTGGGCTTGGCCATCTTGAGTGTGATAAGTCTGAGTTCATGGTTAACGCGCATTGAACTTGCAAGCACTGGTCTGCGGGCTTTCTTAAGCAGCAAGGGAGTCCCTGCTGATATTAGCATTGAAAAATTGCAGTTCGACACCGCACAAATCCGCGATCTAAGGCTTGGTCCGTCGGACAAGCCCACTTTAACCGCGGAAAACATCATCATCAAATGGCATATCGACCCAAGGGCAGGACTATTTGTTATTGATCGAGTCGTAATCGACAATATTACGCTTCGTGTCGCAATTGGTTCCGACGGAAGTTTGGATTTTGGTGCATTGAAGCCTTTCTTGGTGCCGGGCACGGGAACCAAGCGCAGCTTCATCTCAGACATGACCCTCTCAAATGCGACGGTTCTAATCGCCACACCTATCGGGCCGGCCAGCGCGCGCGTTTCAGCGTCGGGTGGGGAAGCCAAAGGTTGGGCTGGGCGAGCGGATGTGACGCCACCTCTGGCAGTGATGAGCCCGCAAAGCAGAGGCGTTCTGGAGTTTCAACCGATAAGACTGGGCCTAGCAGCCCGTCAGGCTCGTGGCCAACGGGCCGGAGAACCAAGCAAGACGTTTGTCGGCTTCTTCGTGCAGTTCAATGGTCAAAGCCTTAAATATCAAGGCTATGACGCCTCAAAAATTGTGGGCGACCTCGCGGGCCAAGTGACGATCGCCGGCGATAATGCGCTGAGGCTGGATATGCGTCCAGCAAAACTCGGCGTTGAACGCCTAGTCTCCTCCGAAATTGACGTGGACGCTTTAGCTCTTGCCATCCAGCCGCTTTTCTGGACCCACAACACTTCGTGGCAGACTAATGGTTGGGGCCATTTGGTGGTTAATGGTCGCGCAGATACAGCCAAGCTACTAACTACTGAGCTCACCACTGGCAATGTGGGCTTTCGCCTTGGCATTGAGCGCGCCCCGAGTGGGCGCATGCAGCTTGACTATCAAAGCGATATTGAAAATCTGTCGGGGGCGATCAATGCGCAGCGCATTAGTGGCGCAGGGAGCGCGAAAGTCCAACTTAAAAATCTTGCGATATTGGATAAGGCTCAGGTTACGGGTGAAATAGAGGTGTCGGCCTCAGGACTGAAGGTGCCCGCGACCATGCGCTCATGGTTGCCTGCGAACTCGCCAGAAAGTGTTTTGCAAGCGGGGTCGGCTTCCTATTCGGGATCAGCATCACTGGTCTTTGGGCGCGATCAAAATACGGCACATGTCAGTCTGGTCGGCCCTGTGACACTGTTAGGATCAAGTGGTCTGCGTGCGCTTTGGCTGCAAGATCAAGCTAAGTCGACACGGTTGATTTTCGGCAAGCAGGATAGCAATGATTGGTCGACCAGCGCTGAAACGGCAGGTCGTTTTTCAGTCGATTTGGCCGGCTTTGGTCGTGCAAGTGGAAACATAGCCGGGGCTAAACTCTCTGCGGACGGTTTTGCTTTTGCGGGCCAAGGGTTGATTTTTAAGTCCGCTGTCGATGCCAAAGGCATAAACACCCGTCTTGAGTTTGCCCGACTTGAGCTTTCAGCGGACCGCGACGGGGCCGTCAAAGGGAACAGCAGCGGTCAGATTATGCTCATCGACGGCCCCAAAAGCCGCGCTCAGCTTGATTTTGACATGAGCGCGACACCGGCCGCAGTGACAGGCACCCTCAAGGGGCCTGTCGAGGGATTTGGCCTGCGAGGCGGGCGGCTTAACTTAACTGGACGGGCTTACCCGCATGGTAAGGGATGGAAGTTTGATAGTCAGGCGAATTTGGCGGCCAGAGCCCTTGCAACCGATGACATTACCGCCTCCGACCCAAATCTGACGTTGGCCAGCGCTGGGCAAATTCGCAATGACGGTCAGATAATAGCTGAAGTCACCGCGACTGGCCGCTCATCGGCTCCTTTGCCGCCATCGTCGCCTACATCTTTTGCCCTGAGCCGTACCCGTTTGGACGGCCGCGCTAACGTGAGTGGAAATCTCAATGCTCTTGCAGTGTCGGGGCAATGGGTGGCCACAATAAAGCACGGCGAAAACAAAGATGTGCGCGTGCAGGATGGATTCAACTCAACACGGTTTTCAGGCCTGATCACGTCAGCGCTCGCCCATTTCACAGGCAGCCAAACCACAACTTTGGGGCATCTTAACGCAGCCTATAGAGCTTCAGATACCCCTACCGACATCGCTGGGTTGACAGCCACGGGTCCTTTTGGCGTCGACATCGCCCTACAAACCCCAGCCGCTCGCAAGATTGACGGCAGCGATCTACCCACCTCCTTTGAGGTAAAATCGAATCTCAAACTCGATGCCGATAGACTAAGCGTGGGAGCCACCACATTCAGAGGCCTACAGTCGACAGGCCCTGTGAGCATTAGAGGCTCAGGCGACACCTTGCAGGCGCGCACCGTGCTAGATTTGGCCGCAGACAAGCTCATAACAGGGGAAACAGCTCTCAATGGTTTGATCGCAAAAGGCCCCATCACCGCCACATGGGACGGAGAAAGCCAAACTAGCTTTCAGTCTGGGCAATGCCTGGCATTCTCAGCACGGAGCGGGACGTTACCGGGTGAAGGGCGCGTGGGGGCGGTTACCGGAAGCCTGTGTCCTGACCGCGCTGGTCAATTAGCCGTCTTCAGTAAAGCCGCCCCGCGTGTTTTCGCGATAACCCAGATCGCTCCCTTTACCCTGCAATTGGGGGCTGGTCGCGATGGTCAGGGAAGCAATCAAAGCATTGATATTGGTGCGGTCAAGGGTGTTTTCACGTCTCGGGCGGGTGGTGGCAGTGGTCTGGAATTAACAGCGGCTCAATTTGATCTCAGATTGAAAATGCCGGATGGCACGATGGCCCATATCAGCTCAAATGCCGCCGAACTGGATATCACAACGACGGCACCGAGCATCGCCTTGCAGGGCCGGATTAGCAACATCTCGTCAAGCGGCCTGCCGGTCTCAATCGCTGGAGACGCCCGAACTGAGTTAACGGCGAGCCAAAAGGGTCTGTTTGGCCATTTTGACTTTGATGCGATCACTGTGAAAGACAGCCAACCTATTCCGCGCTTCGGCGAATTGGCGCTTTCCGGCCGTGGTACCCTGTCGGAAAATCAGATCGCTGTTACGGGAGATCTCACAGCACCTGGGTCAAAGCTCAAGGTCGCAAGCCTGACCCTTGACCATGATCTTGCACGCGGATCGGGGCATTTGTCGGTGCTGTCCAAAGACCTATTGCTGTCACAAGCCCCGCTCGATGGCATAGCGGGGCTTGATGTTGTGACCCTCATCCCATCGCTTCGCGGGGTTGTCTCGGATTTGACGGGGATCATCAACACATCGGCTAATCTGGCCTGGGCGCGCGAACGCCCTTTGGTGTCGACAGCCAATATTCAAACCAAGGGCTTGGACTTTAGCACCCTCCTAGGCCCAGTTAAGGGCTTTGCAGGCAATATCGACTTTGATGATGTGCTGTTAATACGCACACCCCAAAGGCAAACAATTACGATTGGCCTCTTTGATCCTGGCCTTCCCATTGTCGATGGCGTGCTGCAATTTCGACTGCCCGGCACCAATAGTCTGCAATTGGAAAACGCCAGCTGGCCCTTTGCCGATGGCAAGCTGTCGGTGCGACCTGCGAGCTGGACCTTTCGTGATGGCAATCAGGCATTTTTTATCGATGTTGAAGATATCGATCTCACCAAGCTGTTGCGCTTAACCCAAGTGCCCAACCTCGAAATCGACGGTAAAGTCTCCGGTGTCTTCCCGATCGAAGTGCGCGATGGCAGCGTTGAGATTGTCGGGGGGCGGCTTAAGGCGCGCGAAGGCGGCGGTATCATTCGCTATACAGGCCCCGGTGCCTCGCCCCCTGCGCCCCCGCCTGGATTTTTCGGACGCATCCGTGAAAGCCTGTTTGGTAAGCCCGCACCAGCTGGCGCGGATCTGGCCGTAGCGGCGTTGCGCGCGCTCAAATACAAGATCCTAGAAGTTACCGTCGATGGCCGAATAACGGGTGAGCTTCTACTGGGCATTGTGCTGGAGGGCAGTAACAAACAAGTCTTGTCGGGCCAGCCGTTCAAGTTCAACATCAAAATGAACGTCCCAATCGGTCAATTGCTCGACAATTTGAACCGCCTTAATAATATGGGGTCCAGCCCCGAGGTATTGGCAGAGATCGACCGCGTTATGCGCGAAGACGGGGCTAAGCCCGATCAAGGAAAAGTTCCCTAAGTTTCGTCGACTGGAAAGGGGGCGCGCTTTTTGGTTGACGCGCCGCGCTTATGAGCATGATCGACGAGATAGCCCTCCTGACTATCGCTCCCTTCGATTGAAATTCACAGTCAAACTTTGAGGGCGCAAAAGGAAATTAGGCAATTGTTATCATTAAGCGCCTAAACATCTGGCACAGCCTTCTCACCAGATACACGAAAAGTGCAGACTGAAATCGCTTTTGAAGTGTGGCATAGATGTCATTGCGGGGATCAACGTTTCACATCACTGTCATACATCTTAAGATCGCGGGGTATCTTGAGTTAGAGTATCAAAGGGACTCAAAATGAACTTAAAATCACTTCTTCTCTCAGCCGCCTTGATCAGTGCGGCTCCCGCTGTTGTTTTGGCGCAAGACGCTGCGACAACAACGGCGAACATCGGGGTTGCGTCTAGCTATCAATTCCGCGGTGTCAACCAAAACGTCAATAACGATACCCAAATCTTTGGCGGGTTGGATGTGTCGGGCGGCAGCTTTTATATCGGTACATGGCTATCCAATGTTGATTTTGGCGGCGATGCAAATCTGGAAGTTGATATTTACGCTGGTTACAAGCCAAAACTGGGTCCTGTAAGCCTTGATCTTGGCGTCCTTGCCTATTTTTATCCCGAAGATGATGACTTGCGGGTTTTTGAGGCCAAGGCAGCGGGAACCATAGCCAATGAAGCGGGTGCGTCTTTGACCGGATCGGTGTTTTATTCGCCAGAAGCCGGTAAAGATGGTCCATCTTACTGGTATGGTGAGCTGGCTGGCTCAGTTCCACTTTCCAACGTAAAGCTCGGACCGTTTGCTCTGTCATTAACCGGCTCAGTCGGTACCGCTGACTACGAGTCAGGTTTCGCGCTGAAGGATTATACCAACTGGAAAGTCGGCTTCAGCGCGGCATCCGAAAACGGTTGGGTGGCTGACCTCTTCTATACAGACACGGACATCAGTAACGACAAGCTTTATGAAGGCAAAACAGTCGTGCAATTGAAGCGCAACTTCTAAAGCGCGTCTGGTTCTTCCAGAACCAGGTTGCGCGTCTCGGTATTTGATAAAGCGCGTCTGGTTCTTCCAGAACCAGGTTGCGCGTCTCGGTATTTGATTTAGGGTCTGCTTATCGCGCTTTTTTGCTTCAAAAAA
>JBEINE010000166.1:0-6119 GCA_040378245.1 Hyphomonadaceae bacterium
CGCGCAGGCTTTGACGGGTCGCCCAGTTTCGTCGTGTAAAGGGTCTCCGCAGGCGAGCCGAAACAGCGGATATTCTCTAACGTCAGGCTCATCAGATAGCCTTTGGCGGGGTCGAGATCGGGAAGCACGGGCGGTTTCATAGCCCTGAAGTAACATCGATTTAGTCGATGCGCCAATGGAAATTGGGATGGAAAAAAGGAGCGCGCAGCATTGGCTGCGCTAAGCTCGATTAAGGTGCGCAGCCCGTGCTGCGCGCTCCCCTTCAATCGCCTTTAAAGCGACGGGCCGTCTCAATATGCCAGCCTTTCAGCCTGAGCACATAAACCGCTGAGCCACCACCGCCCTGCGCCACCTCTGCAATAATGGTCGCGCCCGCATAAAAGCATTCAGCGATGTCGTCCCCGGGGCTGGACACCGCCAACCAAGCCGCTGCAACCTCGCGCGCGCGCGCTTGATCGCTGTTGATCGCCCGCCGGCGCGGCCCTGTAACGAGTGAGCTGATCGCGCCGCGCAGCAGACTGATTTCACCCATCGTAAAGCGCCCACGGACCAACGCATTGCGCATTGTTTCCACCATTGAGCCCTTGCGGTCGTCAGGCCAGAAGAAGCGACTGGTATCGAGTTCAGTGACCAAATTATCAAAAAAGCTCTCAAAGGCTTGTCGGGGCGCGGCGGGTTTTTCCTCCATGGTCCAGCCGGGCGGTGGCCCCTCTGCTTCAGAAAAACTGGCCCATTCATAGCAAAAGCAGGCAACCGACTGGGCGAGGTTGAGGCTGGGAAATCTTCCGTCGACGGGATAGGTCACCAAAATGTCAGCATTGATGATCAACTGATTATCAAGGCCCGCACGCTCTGATCCAAACAGGATCACCGGCTTCTCACCCATGGCCATGGCGGCGCGAATACGGGCAACGGCTTGACGTGGACCAATCAAAGGCTTGTCCAATTGGCGGGGTGTGCCCGTGGTGGCGATCACCAATGTCTTGTCACTGATGGCCTCTGCAGCATTATCTACCACGCGCGCATTTTCGAGAGGCCATTCGGCCCCACTGGCCAGCGCCCAAGCTTTTGGGTTGGGCCACACGTCGCGAGGCGCCACCAATATCAGCTCAGAGAAGCCGAAATTAGCCATGGCGCGCGCCGTGGCGCCAATGTTTTCGCCCATTTGGGGTTGAACCAAGCAGATGGCGGGCGCTTGGCCCCAGCCCGGTAGGGCGGCTTGCTCAGCTTTTGACAGCGGCCCGTTAGGCCCGACGCCAGACGCGCGATGGCCCAAAGGCGGCACCCAAGGCTTGTTAATCGGTGCCTCTTTAGCTGTGCTGTGGGCAGCGTCGCGTGACTTGTTGCTGTCAGTCTTGGCGTTCACATCTTTTCCACTTCGCTGAACCTGCTATAGCGCACGCAGCGCGATTGCGGAGATGTGAATTGCAGGCTGGCAACAGCCTCCCGGGTAAAGGAAACCACCATGAATAAGATCAAAGTAGCCAATCCTGTTGTCGATCTCGATGGCGATGAAATGACCCGCATCATCTGGCAGATGATCAAGGACTTTTTGATCACGCCTTATCTTGACCTCAAAATTGAATATTACGATCTCTCGATTGAAAATCGCGACGCTACCAATGATCAAGTCACCATTGACGCGGCACACGCCATTCAAAAATATGGCGTCGGCATCAAGTGCGCCACCATCACCCCCGACGAACAGCGGGTGGACGAGTTCAAGCTCAAGAAGATGTGGAAGTCGCCCAATGGCACCATCCGCAATATTTTGGGCGGCGTTGTGTTCCGTGAACCGATCATTTGCTCCAATGTGCCCCGTCTAGTGCCAGGCTGGACCCAGCCGATTATTATCGGTCGCCACGCCTTTGCTGACCAGTATAAAGCGACCGACTTTAAAGTGCCGGGGCCTGGCAAATTGAGCATCAAATTTGTCGGTGACGATGGTCAAGTGATCGAACATGACGTGTTCGATTATCCGTCATCTGGCGTGGCTATGGCTATGTATAACCTTGACGACTCGATCAGGGATTTTGCGCATGCGAGCTTTGCCTTCGGCTTGGCACGGCGGTATCCGGTTTATCTGTCGACCAAGAATACGATCCTAAAGGCCTATGATGGCCGGTTCAAAGATATCTTCCAAGACGTGTTTGACGCTGACTATGGGGCCAAGTTCAAAGAATTGGGCTTGGTTTATGAGCATCGCTTGATCGATGACATGGTGGCGTCGGCCATGAAATGGTCTGGCGGCTTTGTCTGGGCGTGCAAGAATTATGATGGTGATGTGCAATCCGATACTGTCGCCCAAGGCTTTGGCTCTTTGGGTCTGATGACTTCGGTCTTGATGACGCCAGACGGCAAAGTGCTGGAATCCGAAGCCGCCCACGGCACCGTCACCCGCCATTATCGCCAGCACCAACGCGGCGAACAAACCTCCACCAATTCCATCGCCTCTATCTATGCCTGGACGCGCGGCCTCGCGCACCGTGCGAAATTAGACGACAATGCAGAATTGATGAATTTTGCCCTAAAGATGGAAGAGGTCGTCGTCGCCACCGTTGAAGCGGGCTTTATGACCAAGGATCTGGCGTTATTGGTCGGTGATGAGCAGAGCTGGCTATCGACTGAGGGCTTCTTGAAGAAGGTGGCTGAGAACCTTGAGAAGGCGATGGGGTAGGGGGAAACTTAAAACGAAGTTGACAAAAGCTGGCTTTTAGGCTACGCTATATATTCAATTGGGCAGCTAATTTTACAGCCCGATTGAAACCTACAAAAGGGCTCCTGCGGGAGCCCTTATTATTTTGAAGAATTGGCATGTCGAAGGTTGCGATTTTTGTAGACGCTGGATATCTATTCGCGCAGGGGTCTACCGCGCTTGCTGGGTCAAAGCAAAATCGGACGAGCTTAAGTTTGAATGTTCCCGAAACAATGAGGCAGCTTCGAGAACTGATTGCAGCACATTGTGAAAATAGTCGTCTTCTAAGAATCTACTGGTATGATGCGCCGCCAAGAGGCAGTCGCAGCTCAGATCATACCGCTTTAGCTACGTCTGACTATGTTAAGTTAAGACTTGGAACACTCAATTCCCAAGGTGAGCAGAAAGGCGTCGATTCGCTTATCGTAACTGACATGATCGAACTTGCCAGAAATCGATCAATTTCAGATGCAATTCTATTGTCGGGTGACGAAGACGTTCGCATTGGCGTCCAAATCGCTCAGAACTACGGCGTAACCGTACATCTAATAGGGATATTCCCTTCGCGTGGCTCACAATCAAAATCACTTCGGGAAGAAGCTGACAGCAACACAGAATGGGACGCAGACGTAATCGGAAAAATGCTGACAATAACTTCAGCAGCAAAAACCGCCGCACAAATTATGCCAGCGACTGGCACTTTTAGTGCAGCTCCTACCGCGATGAAAATTAAAGATCAAAGACCAATTGACCGAGTGGTTAAAGCACTTTTGACAGAAGATTCAACTAACTCTATTAGGCGCGAGGCGACTGATTTTTGGGAACAAGGCGCACTGGGGTTTCCACCAACCATTGATCGCCCTTTTTTAGCAAAGTTACGGGACGAATTTGGTCGAGAATTAACTTCCGATGAAAAACGCGATGCTCGCGCAAAACTGAAATCCGCAATCCAAGGCAAAACTTGAGACTATGTATTGGAATTTAAGCGTTATTCAGAAAATCGCTACCCCGACCAAGTTTGCGTTCGCATGGTCAGTGTAGTTGAGCTTGCGCATCAGCTGGCTTTTGTGGCAGCGCTCCAATTGTTCAGCGCAGCGTCGATATTTTGGCCAATTTCATTATCGCTATGTGCACCCCCCCGCGTGTGATGGCGGCGTTTAGCGTCTCGCGAAGCGCCTGAAGCTTGGCCTCGCGTTCTTCAACCAAGCGTAAACCCTCGCGGACGACTTCGCTAGCTGAGCTATAGCGGCCAGCTTTCAAAATCTCATCCACAAAGCCCTCCCATCGTTCTCCGATAGATACATTCATCTTTTGGCCTCCGAACATATTCAAGGAGGCAATCTAACCCAATAACACGATATGAGCAATTTTTGTTATTCGGCTAAAAAGGCGTGACGACTCCAAACGCGCGCTAAACCTACCAAGCCCGCTTGCGGGTCACCACCTCAAAGAACATTTTGAAATCGCCCATTAGACTCCAAAATGGATAGGTGAAGGTGGCGGGCTTATTCTTTTGGATGAAATAATGCCCCGCCCATGCAAAGCCATAACCGAAAATCAGTGCCCAGACCAATGACCAGAATCCGCCAATTAAGCCCCACATCACCACCTGGCTCAAACACACGATGGCCAGACCTGTCCCGATCACGTGCAAGCGGCGATTGTTCGGCTCGCTATGTTCGCTGATATAATAGGGATAAAAGGCGTCAAACGTCTCAAATCGCGCAGGAGTGCTGGCGTAGTCACCAGCGGGATTGGTGTCCGCAACGGTCGGTTCAGGCTGAACGGCATCAGGCTGAACGGCGGCGGGAATATCGAGGTCGGGTGTTTGAGTGTCTTGGGTCATGTTGTATAATTTAGGGACGTCTTCGGCCTTTGTCATCCCTTTTGTCGCGCTAGTCGCTTTGAAAACTGTCGGACAAAAGTGCAGGGATATCACGATGGTGATGAAGAACAGCTATAACATCAACAAAATCAGCCTCTACCACATAGAACACCGCGTAAGGAAAGTGCCGCACGGAGCAAAATCGCAGGTCTATATCTGGATAAAAATGCTTGTATTTTAATGAGCCAGTCTCAGGAAACTCAGCAATATTTTTGAGCGTTGTTTTAAGTTGATCGAGAAACTCACCAGCCACGCGTTTGCCTGCTTTTTGCAAGTAATAAGAAACGGCCGCGTCGACCTCAACTTCAGCAATTTGCCGCAAGGCAACCCGCATTACACGTCGCTAGCCGCAATTCGCGCCCTTAGTTCAGCTTCCACCTCGTCCCAAGAACGACCACGTGACGACGCTAAGCCCAATGCCAATCGCTCTCGTAGGGTCTCCTCGGCAACAGCCACTTCATCCTTGCGCACCAAGTCGCGCAAATATTCGCTGTTAGAGCTGTAGCCGCCTGATTTGACGCGCTTATCAACAAAAGCCTTTAAAGATTCGGGCAGGGAGATATTCATGGTCGTAATCATGTCTTGAAGATGACACGTATGGCAAGAATTGCCAAGTGATTTTTCGATGGTATCCGTCACCCCTTCTGGATCACCGCCCGCACGCGCGCGCCAAGGGCCGCTTCAACCGCGTCGCGCGCCGTGCCGCTGAGCGCCTCCATGCCACAATTGACAACAACCAATGCGCATCGCGAAAAACCAGCGGCGGGGCTATAGCTCATATCATTGAGTGATATCACAGTTTTGCAGCATTTGGTCGTGGTGTTTAAGTCGTCAAACTCAAGCCGTGCGGCCTTATCCATCGCCGCTGGCCACCACGCTTCGGCGTCTTTGCCGCACGCCGGGCAATGCACACTGTCAAAGGCGACGCCCGGATCAATGAAGCGCACCTCGTCAAATATGTCGTATGATACGTCTTCAGCCTCTGGAAATGCCACCTCAAGCGCATCGCAGGCCGCCTCTAGCGCCTCCTCGCTGATGTCCATGTCTGGATCAGTTGGGATGAGGATGAGGAAGTGGTCGGACATTAGCGATGCGCTGCGCGCTGTAGGGTGCATCTTTAGATGCACCATTTTCCGGCTTGTCACCTAAATTTTGGCGCGTGGTCGGAGGTGGTGCATCTGAAGATGCACCCTACGGATGCGCCGCCCCCTACCCCATCCCCGCCTTCACCGCATCCAACCCCGCCTGAACCAAATCGCCCGTCGGCGCGCCGCCCTGTGCAAAGTCAGGCTTGCCGCCACCGCCTTGGCCGCCCATAGCGATAACGCCCGCTTTGACGAGATCAACCGCACTCACAGACGCGACGGTAGAGGCCACCGCGATTGCGGCTTTGCCTTCGGCGATCGCGATATAGGCGACAACGCCGTCGCCCAGCCTTTGGATAGCTTCGTTGACCATCGGGCGGAGGTCCTTGGCGCCGATCCCGTCAAGGATGCGCGCGTCGAGTTTGACGCCGCCAATTTCGACGATTTCTGATGC
>JBEINE010000307.1:0-1604 GCA_040378245.1 Hyphomonadaceae bacterium
GCCCTAACTTGTGTTAAGCTTTTGTTAACGAAAAAATACATTTTTATATGAATTAGGCTATTGACCGCTGTAGCGCGTCATACACACTATATCTAGTGTGTGGTGCTGGGCCAAGCACAATATCTAACACAATATCTAAGCAGAATGCTTATTCCTGACTTTGCTGCGCAAACCTGTTATTTGCGGGCATCATCTTGTTAGTCACAGCGCTTGGAGGCTGTTCAGGAGAACAGGAATCGGGTGTTCTGTTGGGCTGAAATTTTAACGCGATAGGGAAGTTGATCGATGATACCTAATGACGCCGCAACCGCACATGCTCAAGACGCGGTCTCCCGGTCGCTGGCTAATCCCGCTGTCCGTCGGCCCGTCCATCGCGGCAAACCTAAAGCCGTGCAATTGCGTGTGGTTGAAAGCGTCAAAGTCGATCGCTCACGCGATGACCTCTTAACTGACTTTGGCAAAACCACACTTGAGGACCGCTATCTTTTGGCTGGTGAAAGCTATCAGGACATGTTTGCGCGCGTCTCGACCGCTTATGCCGATGACGTCGACCACGCCCAGCGCATTTATAATTACATGTCTAAACTCTGGTTCATGCCGGCAACGCCTGTTTTGTCCAATGGCGGCGCTGAGCGGGGCCTGCCGATTTCGTGCTTCTTAAATGCGGTTGACGACAGCCTTGATGGCATCGTGCAAAGCTGGAATGAGAATGTGTGGCTGGCCTCCAATGGTGGCGGCATTGGGACTTATTGGGGCGGCGTGCGCTCTATCGGTGAGAAGATTGGTGCCAATGGCCACACGAGCGGCATCATCCCCTTCATCCGCGTGATGGACAGTCTGACGCTCGCCATTAGTCAAGGCAGTCTGCGTCGGGGTTCGGCGGCGGTTTATCTTGATGTTTTTCACCCCGAGATTGAAGAATTCCTCGAAATCCGTAAGCCCTCCGGCGATTTCAACCGCAAGAGCCTCAACCTCCACCATGGCATCAATATCACGGACGCCTTTATGGAAGCGGTGCGCGATGACGGCGACTTTGACCTGATCAGCCCGAAGTCAAACGAGGTGGTCAAGACCGTCAAAGCCCGCAAAATCTGGCAAAAAATCCTCGATCTGCGCCTGCAAACCGGCGAGCCTTATTTGTTGTTTGTCGACACGGTCAATAAAGCCATGCCAAGCCACCAGCGCAAGTTGGGCTTTAAGGTGCGTCAGTCCAATCTATGCAGCGAGATCATGCTGCATACTGGCACTGATCATTTGGGCAAAGAGCGCACGGCGGTGTGCTGCCTCTCCTCCCTCAATGCTGAAACCTACCTTGAATGGAAGGACGATCCCGACTTTATCGAAGACGTGTTCCGCTTCCTCGATAATGTGCTGGAAGACTTTATCCAGCGCGCGCCCGACGAAATGAACCGCGCCATTTATAGCGCATTCCGCGAACGCTCCGTCGGTCTGGGCATTATGGGCCTGCACAGCTTCTTTCAGGCCCAAGGCGTGCCCTTTGAAAGCGCCATGGCCAAAAGCTGGAATATGCGTATCTTTAAGCAAGTCCGCCAACAGGCCGACGCCGCCAGCGTCAAACTCGCCCATGAGCGTGGCCCCTGCCC
>JBEINE010000188.1:0-5356 GCA_040378245.1 Hyphomonadaceae bacterium
CTGTCGGTTTTTGCATCATCCGATGGTGTCACAGGGGGTCAGAAAAGTGACCGGGAAACCAATAATGAGAATTTCCGCCACCACGTGCATCATCTGCAAGACACGTTCAGTTGTCTGGATAAAGCCCGTATTCCAGTATTAGTTGCCATTCAGGGCGGTTGCATCGGCGGCGCGGTCGATCTGATTTCGGCCTGCGATATTCGATGGGCCAGTGCTGACGCCTTTTTCTGTATTCAGGAGATCAATATCGCCATGACCGCCGATGTCGGCACCTTCCCCCGCCTGTGCAAGCTCATTCCAGAAGGCTGGGTGCGCGAGCTGGCTTATACCGGTCGCCGCCTGCCCGCAGCGCGCGCCAAGGAATTGGGTCTGGTCAATGAGGTTTTTGACACGCACGAAGCTCTATTGGCTCATGTGATGGCGACTGCGCGCGAGATTGCCTCCAAAGCCCCCTTGGCGGTCACCGGCTCTAAGGTCATGATCAATTATGCTCGCGATCATTCCATCGCGGATGGTCTTGATTATATTGCGACGTGGCAAGCTGGCATGTTCGCGCCGCCCCAAATGGCTGAAGCCTTCCGTGCCAACGCCGCCAAAGAGGCTGGCAATTTCCCCGACCTATTACCACTGCGCAAGAAAATGTAGGCTTTTAGCTGTTGTCGGTCGGATTGGCGGGCGGGGGTCCAGCTCTATCAAGATCGGGGCGGCCACTCTTGAAGCCGCGGGCGTGGAGGAGGCGTTGTCTTTGGATACGCCCCTGCTGAACCGAGATGTTCGTATTTTTGGTATTACGACTCCGGTGACGTGATTGCTGCGACGTCCCAAAACCGGCGCAGAGCAGCATGCTGGCCCATAAGACCATGCCCACCCCGCCTAAGGAAAATGCTGTAGCCTCAGCAAACAGGCTGAGGCAAAAGATCACTGCAGCACTTGTGGCCGCAAGCCCGGTCGTACAGGCGGTAACGACCAAGACGGTGAAAAGACCCAACCAGAATATTGCGCCCACCAGGCCTGTCTCTTCAAAAATCGCCAGATAGGAATTGCCCTTGTCAAACAGCACTTCCGAGCCGCCGCTGTTGCGAAAAGCCTCAATAGTTTGGGCTTCAAACTCCGGGTCAATCAAGCGCGGATCGGATGGGACGCCAAAGCCAATCCCTGTTGCAGGCTTTGACGCGAAGTTCTGATAAGCTCGATAAAGCGCAAATGTGCGCGCATTTGAATAGGCTTCTTCGGTCAAAATCTCTTGGCTGGTTTCGCCGGCCACATATTCCTGAGGCTCCAAGGTCGAGGCGTAGAACAAGGAACCAAGGGCCAGAACAACAACGGCCAAGCCTTGACCGATTTGGACAGGCCGCCGTAAGGCCGAGCTCAATTTTATCCGCGCCTTGGTCAAGAGCCAGACGCTTAGGACAAAAAGGCCAGCCAATGTCATGGCACCAAGGGCGGTACGTGTCCATGACAGCCATGCCAAGGTCGCAATTGCAATGATCGTTACGACACGCAGCCATAATGGCAATCGTCGCGCGAACAAAATGATCGGACTGGCCGCCGCCATCATCATGCCAAGGGTCTGGGGGTGCCAGAATACACCTTGAAAGTCCTTCACATTAAGCTCCCGTCCCGCCCCCGCCATCATGACGAGAAAAGAGCCAACAACAACGCTCGCCATAATGCCGCCTAGCGCATAAGGAGCCTCTTTGGCGGCGCAGACGCTTCGGGCTTTATTGTCGAACCAGAAAATCAAGGGTGCCAATGGCACACAGAATTTCCAAAGCGCATCCAAAGTGGTCATCAGCGATGTCGTTGTCATCATGGACACTAACCCGCCCAAGCTGACACAGCCGATGAAAATCAGGGAAATTTTCCCGGGACGGAGGTTTTTTCTGAACACCAAATAAGCCAAGATCACCAAAGAAATGCCTAACAGAGGTGCCTGGATCATGGCGGGACTACCCTCGCCAAAAACGCGGGGGTTAGCTGAGGTGAGAATGGCTGAAAGCGGGGGAAAGATAACCATGGCGATTGCCGGTCGCAAAAGCAGCAGTCCCAGCGCACAAACTGCAAGCGCGGCAACAAGGGGATTTACAAACAGCAAACCAAAACCGACCGCAGCTATAGCGCATCCACGCCAGAAAACCCCCCAGAAAACCCCAACGCGGGTTTTCGCGTGCCATAGGCTGGCTGTCTGGCGGCCCAATATAAAACGCGATGCCCGGCGAGACGCCCGTTTGATAGAGGGTGTGGTGGCATCTCTGGGTGACTCGGCTTTCTTGAAGGCGGAAACATGGGACGCAACCCGCCGTCGTTTCCGTCGGCTGACGACCACATCCTGTCCAGCGCCATCTCTGGTTATATCCGACGGAGCCATGAGACAACACTCAATCCAGCTAGAGGAAGACCAATGCCTAACCGAAAAATCGCAGACGCCAAACAGGCCTGCAAGGCTAAGCTGATGTCTAAAGGCAATAAATATGCCGCGATAACAAATATTGCCGCCGAAATACCATTAATGGCGGCCCAAGTCCAATAATGACGATTGGCCTGTACGATAGGCCCAGCTAAGACGACAGGGCACAAACAGGCAAAGATCCAAGCGGCTAAATTGAATAACTCGGTGACCTTTTTTGGGTCGAGCGGGGGCCCATCGACTGGTAAGAATTGACTTAAACTGGGACCCAGAATTATGAGGCCCCAACTGACCCCAACGGCACAAACCATAGAGATGCCAAGGCTTGATGCACCTAATCTCGCGCGTTCGGTATTATTCATTGAGATCAAAGGCGGCGCGAGAGCGATTCCTAAGATTTGAATCGGAAACAAACATCCAGCAATCAACAGCATCATCCAGCCATAAAGGGCCGCGCTGGCTGGGTCGCGGGCGGCTGCAATCACCAAAGCCATTGCCGGACCAGCCGCGGCTGCAATCCCATTGGCAAGACTGGGCCCCATGATGCCCTGAAGGGTGTGCGTTGTTGGGGACCGTTCGCGCCAAAGCATAATCAAATAGCCAGCGCCACCTGCCGCCCATCCATAGCCAAGCCAGGACACCAAACCAGCCAAAGCCAAACCCCAAAGGGCGCCCTCCACACCGCCAAACCAAAGACTGCCCGTCAACACGCCAAAGATCGTTAAAGTGCTTTCCACCACGGCGACATTCGACAGCGCTCTTAATCGCTTCTCCCCCCACAGAAAGGCGGCCAAACTCGCATTTTGTGCGCCGAACAATCCGCTAAAGCCCAACGCCGCAACAACGGACCCTTCATAACCAAGTCCGGCAAATAGCCCCATCAGGCAAACAGGAACCAGCCATGATACGAAGATTGTTTGGCGCAACACTTGTGAGGCGTGACTGGCGCTGTCTATAGGTAGTCTCCTATTGTGCGAGGCCGGCTGGTCTTGATGGGCTCTTGCAGCGAGCGCTTGGGCTGCACTGGCCAGAACGGACACCAAACCCCCAAGCCAAGCCAGAGCGACCACATAAGTACCATAATCAAGCGGCGGCAAAGTTATGGCTGCCGCCAGACCAGCGCCAATCGGCCCTAGGCGCGCTGAAGCCATCCATAGGGCCGTCCTTGGCAGCGCCAATCTATTGATGCCCATGGTCACGATTCCTGGGCAGCGGCTGGATAAGGTGTGCTGGTGAAAAAACTTGACATTAGGCGCAAATCGACGAGCTTCTTTAATCTGTCATAAAGAGTGACCTTGTACTCAAACAGGGCGTTAATCGGAGGAGCACATGCCGCATTTACAAAAGCGCAGTGCCCAGCCCCCACATCTGATGGGTGGGGCGGACATTGAAATGAGACAATGCCGTGTTTTCGGGCCGGAAACATCTGCGGGTGCAAGTCATACCGCGCTGCTGGCAGTCGATGGCGGTCGATTGATGCTAAAGTCCTCGACTTTGCCGTCACCTGCCTTGACTTTGCAGGGTTGGCTAGAAACTGATCTCTTGGGCCCACGCGATGAAAATGTCGTGCGGGACGGCAGCGATGAAAACACAGAGCGCTGGCCGCGAATCTATGGTCTGTTGATTGCATTGGCCTTTTCCCTCTTGGCTTGGTTTGCCATTGCAAAGCTGGTCTTACATTTTCTGGGCCGATAGGCTTGATTAGTCGGTCGCAAGTCGGATTTGTGATCTTTTCAATGCCGCTCTAAATGTTGATGTATCTATAGGCCATCCATAGCTCGGCTTGGTATTGTTTGCCTCTTGGTTTGGGTTGGCGGCGGGACCGTGAGAGTGGGCCGCTTTGGCGGATCTGTTGGCAGGTTGTATTTCGGCAAAATCGAGGCCAGATCAGGCTCGGGCATGAGGCCGTTGGCGTCAGGCTTTGGTAAAGGCGGCGATGACCTCGAGACGTCCGCCCAGGAAGTCCCAGTGTTTTGAGATTGCGACCCCGAAGTTAGGCCATTTTTGGCAGGGTCGTTTTGGCCAGTGACAGCCGACGCTCCAGATTGACTTAGATTTGATGGAGGTGAGGTGATCGCAGCGCTCAAGATACGATCTTGCGCGGATCGGGTGGCTGTTTTGTCGGCCCCTAAGGCTGCAAGGCTCACGGCTGCCCCGTCAATGGATGCTTGCGCTGTGAGCGATGATCCAAGGCCAGGCGCGCTCAGCGCAGCGAGTGTCGGCCAAGGCTCCTGACCATTATATTTATTGGTAAAGGCGCGCGGATTGCCACCACCACCTTGCCATGTATAGAAAATATGGGTGCCGATTTGCTTGAGCTTGCGCAAAGACGGGGCCCAGCGGGGCGCCACCCAATCGGTATGATAATGCGTCGCGTGGCCAACTTCGGGCATCACAAAGCCATTGAGAGCGGCACTGGCCACGCCCTGTGCGAGGAGCCAAGCTCGGCCCGTCGGCTTGCGCGAGAGCGAGCCGTCACACGTAAATGTGAACTGACAGCCGCTGCGCCGCTCCGCGCCTTGAAACACAACACCGCAAATTGAATGGGGCCAGGCGGGATGGCGCATGCGATTGATAACGACTTGAGCGACGCCATATTGGCCCTGCATCGTTTCAGATGCGGCCTCATAATAGACAGCCAAGGACAGGCAATGCTGCGCGCGCGCGCTATCTAATGGTGTCTTCCCGACCAGGAAAAACGGCGCCGCTGCCGGGCTCATCTGAGTTGAAAATGACAGGCCCAAATTGATTTTGCGCGCTTCTTCCTTGCTGACATCTTCGTAAGCGGTGGCGTTATTGGCGGTGCCTTCGACATTAAAGTCACTCATGTTCAAAACGGGCTGATCGGTTCCAAAAGCCAGTTCAACCGGGTCGTTGGGGATGGTAGGCGCGCTTGGAAGCTCAGGTAGCGTATCTAGGCTCTTTGGTAGAGTCACACTGGGCGGCAAC
>JBEINE010000250.1:0-3144 GCA_040378245.1 Hyphomonadaceae bacterium
CAGACCCTAAATCAGATCCTTAGATGCGCAACCTGGTTCTAAAAGAACCAGACGCGCTTCATCAAATAGTTAGACGCGCAACCTGGTTCTAAAAGAACCAGACGCGCTTCATCAGATCGTTAGACGCGCAACCTGGTTCTAAAAGAACCAGACGCGCTTCATCAAATAGTTAGACGCGCAACCTGGTTCTAAAAGAACCAGACGCGCTCAAGTGGCTAAAGGAAGTTAGCCGGCTTGCTTTGCCAATAAAGCCAATAGCAACAAGGCCACAATATTTGTGATCTTGATCATAGGATTAACTGCAGGGCCAGATGTGTCTTTGTAGGGGTCGCCAACTGTGTCGCCCGTGACCGATGCCTTGTGGGCCTCTGAGCCCTTCATGTGCCGTACGCCGTCGCGGTCGACAAAGCCATCTTCAAAAGACTTTTTAGCGTTGTCCCAAGCACCACCGCCCGAGGTCATGGAAATGGCGACAAACAAGCCCGTTACGATAACGCCCAACAACATCGCACCAACAGCGGCCAAGGCTTGTGACTTGCCTGCAATCAGATTGATCGCGAAGAATAAAACGATTGGCGACAGCACGGGCAAAAGCGAAGGTACAATCATTTCGCGGATAGCGGCCTTGGTCAGAATATCGACCGCACGACCATAATCAGGCTTGCCGGTTCCTTCCATAATGCCAGGGATCTCGCGAAACTGCCGCCGCACTTCCTGCACGACGGCTTCCGCCGCGCGCCCAACCGCCGTCATAGACCATCCGCCGAACAAATAGGGCAATAAGCCGCCAATGAGCAAGCCGACAACCACATACGGGTTTGACAGACCAAAATCGACGACAACGCCATCAAAGAATGGATATTGCGCTGGGTTTTGCGCGAAATAGGCCAGATCGGACGTGTAAGCTGCAAACAAAACAAGCGCGCCAAGACCGGCCGAGCCGATGGCATAACCCTTTGTCACGGCTTTGGTTGTGTTACCAACGGCGTCCAGTGCGTCAGTTGTTTTGCGCACTTCGGGCGGCAGATTGGCCATTTCGGCGATGCCCCCGGCATTGTCGGTCACAGGACCAAAGGCATCCAGCGCGACAATAATGCCTGCCACTGACAACATAGTTGTGGTTGCAATGGCTACACCAAAAAGACCAGCCAGATTGAACGTTGCCAGAATGCCACCAACAATAATGAGAGCTGGCAGAGCTGTCGCTTCCATCGAGACCGCTAGGCCTTGGATCACATTGGTGCCGTGGCCAGACACTGAGGCCTGAGCCACTGAACGTACCGGACGATAATCAGTACCTGTGTAATATTCAGTGACCCATACAATGGCAGCCGTGACAACAAGGCCGACAAGGCCCGACCAGAACAGGTTCATCGCATTGATGGCAATGCCCCCCGTTGTCACATAGTCGCCGGGCAAGAGATAAGTCACCACCCCATACAGCCCCGCCACTGAGGCCAAACCGGCAACGATCAAGCCTTTATAAAGGGCGTTCATGATGTTGTTGTCCTTGCCCAATCTGACAAAGAAGGTCCCGAAAATTGACGTAAAGATCGCCATGGCACCAATGGCCAGAGGCAGAGACATCATTAAGGACGCTGTTGCGACATCTGAGAAGAAAATTGATGCCAGAACCATAGTTGCCACCAAGGTGACGGCATAGGTTTCAAACAAATCCGCCGCCATTCCCGCGCAATCACCTACGTTATCGCCAACATTATCAGCGATTGTCGCAGGGTTGCGGGGATCATCTTCTGGAATGCCCGCTTCAACCTTGCCCACCATGTCGCCGCCAACGTCAGCACCCTTGGTAAAGATACCCCCGCCCAAACGGGCAAAGATAGAAATCAGCGATGCGCCAAAGCCCAGCGCAACCAAGGGGTCAATGACGTCGCGACTTTTGGGGTCTAGGCCTTGGACTTGCGTTAGCACATAATAATAGCCTGCCACACCAATCAGTGCGAGACCTGCAACCAACATGCCTGTAACCGCCCCTGATCTGAACGCCAAGGACAGACCGCCTGCAAGACTATGGCGTGAGGCTTCAGCGGTTCGGACATTTGCGCGAACCGACACCAACATACCGACATAGCCGGCAACGCCCGATAAGACAGCGCCGACGACAAAGGCGATAGAGGTTGAGACATTGAAGAGAAATGTCAGAGCCAGAGCTATCACTACGCCAACGATGGCAATGGTCATGTACTGGCGCTTGAGATAGGCATTAGCGCCTTCTTGGATCGCTGCAGCAATCTCCTGCATTCTTTCATTGCCGGGGCTGGCCTTTAGCACGCCCTGTACTGTTACAAAACCATAGATCAGGGCGACAATACCCGCAGCGATGGCTGCGACGGTGCCCAGTACATGCACTTCCATAGAATGGCCTCTTTCGTTTCCCGGTCTACGATCTCCGAGTTCGCCGCCTCGATTAAACCGTAACCCCCATTGATAGAAGCCTTAGCTTTACGGTGGGATTCAGCGATGCGCAACGCAATGCGCCTGTTTCACGAAGGAAAAACAGTGCGCATCGACAAACTCGAACCTAGCTGCGCACGAAAGCGGCGTCTTCAACGGTCACACGCTTGACGCGTGCCTCCGGCCGCACAGCCTTGATGGCTTGAAGCACCAAGCGCGTAACGGCAACACGGTCAAAGCTTTGGGGTGTTGAGCCTGCGGGAATCGGCGCGCGCGCGCCGAGACGGACGATAGCATCGCGGAGGAGATAGGACCGCTCTCGTAAGAAAAGAGTAGACGGCGCGTCACCCAATTCGATTTTGATGGTCCCAAACACATAATCGATCGACATGCCATTTCGAACAACGGGAAGGGCAATACTGCTTAATTCCACCGTCAGAGGATCGCCCGTGCTGGACTTCGACCCCGCCGCTTCAAGGGTGCTGGGTATAGTCAATGCTGCCAGCATGATTAGGGCATTTCGGCGTGTTGGGTCCATCATCATCGGCTTTATGACTCAAACTGGTCGACAACTGGTTAATGCATTCGTGGTGAAGCTGATTGGTTAGCTGACAAGGGTCTGTCCCGTCTGATTTGAATCAAAAAACCGAGATAAAAAGACCCTAACTCAAATACCTAGACGCGCAACCTGGTTCTAAAGAACCAGACGCGCTTTAAATCAGATACCTA
>JBEINE010000309.1:0-1554 GCA_040378245.1 Hyphomonadaceae bacterium
TAAGGCCGATATGAACCGTGGGATTGGGTATGCGCCCGGTTTCTGCTTCCTGCAGTCCGCCACCCGCAAACTTGCGCGCATGGGGCTTGCCCCGCGACGATCCCGCATTGGCGGCCTGGTCGCGCTGAAACGCCGCCACCGCGTCGCGCAACATCGGGTCTGAATCAATGATATGCCGCTCCAGCACTTCGCCATAATAGGGGAGGGCGTCCATCACTTCACCGGTTCTAAAGTCACTATGATGATAGCCTGCTCGCTTGCAAGCGGTTGAGTAAACGGCTTCATGATCGGCGATCAAGTGCTCCAGAATTTGTGCGTTCGCCGTGACGCCAAGGCGCCCATAACCAACTTCGCCTGGGCTTTGGCTGGCGAGTTTGTCAGCGCGCGCCGCATCAAAGCCATGCTCGGCCACCAGCCAAGCCGCAAGCTCACTCTCGTCTTCGGTCTCGATGAAAGCCATCATGATCGCATCACGCTGAGCCAAGGTCTTGTGTAGCCAAATTGGCCCAAAGGCATCAGGTTTTTTCATGCGCGCCGCAGTTTTGGAGATTGGCAATTCTTTGAGTAGGTCCTCCAAATTGAATACCGCGTCAGCTGGCAGCTTTAGAACACGGCGCACTTTATCCCACGAGACTTTGTCCCCGCCAATTAAGGCCGTGGCCAAAGCATCGCGCTGGACGCGGTCAATAGGCGTCTTGCGGATAAGGCCATGACCGTACCGCAGGCTATTGAGGCGCTCATAAATCTCGCGCGCCTCCACACTGGGTAGGGCTTTGGGTGCGCGTTGTTCGTGAGGGTTGAACGTGCATTTGCCCACCATCGGCTTTCTCAGGGGGCGTTGATAAAAGATCATGTGGCGGATCGCATCGCGTGCCACGTCGTTGAGAAGGGCCGGGTGGTGTTCCGCTTGTATCGCCCAAAGCATGTCAAACTCCCCCTCCACCATGGCGCGGGAGGGATAGAAGTCGAAGCGGATTTTGGGGTCAGGCGATTGGCGAAAGCGGGCTTGGTCAAAGCGATTGGTATGCAGCCACTCGCCCAATGTGCGTGTGCCCAGTCCCGCCATCTTGGCCGCCAAGCGGTCTTGGGCCTGTTTCACCACGCCTTTATCCTTATCGCCACCATCCGTCTTGCGATTGGATTTGAAGCCGCGCCGTTGGTTGAGGTGCCAGAGCGCCCGGCCAAGCTCCTGCGGCGTCAAGGCATGGTCTAACCCCTTCGCGCGCAGCATCAACGGATCAAACGGCGCAAAGTCCCCGCCGTCGCGCTTTTTGTTCCAGCTGACGTTGGGCGGCAATGGGATGTTAAACTGGCGCAAAAGCCGGTTCAGGCCGCGCTGTCGCTGCAAGAAACGGTCGCGCCTGCGTCTGGCCGAGCGTGGCCCGCGGCGCATTTCAGCCAGCGATTTACCGTCCTTTGGATCTCGGCCATCGGTGAAGATACGCACGCCAGTCCTCAAAACGTCGGTCAGCGTGCCTGGTGCATCCAGTGTGCCCCCATTGCGCGCTGACACCCAGCCGTCTGGATAAGCCCCCTCTAACATCGCCCACCCCA
>JBEINE010000084.1:0-12608 GCA_040378245.1 Hyphomonadaceae bacterium
CGAAATAAACCGCGATCTAGGGTCTGTCCCGCGTTTTTGAATCAAAAAAGCGGGATAAACAGAACCTAATCAGATACTTAGACGCCCAACCTAGTTCTAAAAGAACCAGACGCGCTTTAGGCGACCCGCGTCGCCCGCACAAGCGCCATCTCATCCATAAAGGCTTGCGAACGCTTGTCTTTGCCGAGTTTTAGGCGAGCCTGACGACGCTCTTCGAGCATTTCGAATTTTTTCTGTTCTTCAAACGCACCTTGAAGATCAAGACGCAGGGCTTCCAGCTGCTGATCAATGCCAGCAAGTGAGGCTTCAAGGTTGGCGATCTGGCCAGAGGCGGCCTTTGCATAAGCTACCCAATTGGCCATGACAGAGGGATCGGCGGTTGCATTGGCGCGCTCGCGCTCCGCTTTTGCCGCCAGATCGTCGCGCTTTTGCAAGACACCGGCCCGCGTTTGCTCCGCGGCCAATATCAGCTTCTGCACGGTGTCGACTTTATGCTTCGCCAATCGAATGAGTGTGTCGCCGGATTTCATACCTACGAGGTCCTTGAATAACTCAGGGACTTATAGCTCAAGCAAGTTAAAGAAAGCCTTTGCAAATTGATTGCATTACCGTTTGGCCGTTGAGAAGCAGTCGATTAAGTGGCCAGAATGGCGGCCAAGCGAGCAAACATCTCGTCAAATTGGCTACGATCATGTTTAGATTGGCTCAAAAACGCCTCTAAAGGTTCGGCCAGATCAATGGCCCTGTCTGTTTGCGGGTCTGCGCCACGCCGATAGGCCCCCAAACGCACTAATTCTTCCATGTCTGCATAAGTAGCTAAGGCACGCTTGGCTTCTTTCACTAAAAGTTGTTCCTCGGGTGAATGACACTCCGGCATTAGTCGGGAGATGGACTTCAATATATTGATGGCTGGATAACGCCCGCGTTCAGCAATCGCGCGCTCTAGCACCAAATGACCGTCCAAAATCCCGCGCACAGCGTCGGCCACCGGCTCATCATGATCTCCGCCATCAACCAAAACTGTAAACAAACCAGTGATGGCACCAGCTTTGGCATTGCCCAAAGCTGCACCAGGGCCCGCGCGCTCCAGCAATTTGGGAAGTTCCGCGAACACTGTCGGTGTGTAGCCTTTGGTGGTCGGGGGTTCACCAATCGCCAAGCCGATTTCGCGTTGAGCCATCGCAAAGCGAGTGACACTGTCCAATAGACACAACACGTGTTGGCCCTGGTCTCGAAAATATTCCGCCACTGCCAAAGTCGTATAAGCCGCTTGACGGCGCTTCAGGCTACTTTCATCCGAAGTGGCCACCACAACCACTGACCGGGCTAAACCCTCCTCTCCCAATGTGTCTTCAATGAATTCTTTGACTTCCCGTCCGCGCTCCCCGATCAGGCCAATCACAACAACGTCCGCCGCCGCTCCCCTCGCGAGTTGCGACATCAAAACGGACTTGCCAACACCGGAGCCTGCAAAAATGCCCATGCGCTGACCAGCACACAAGGCGCAAAAAGTATCAAGTGCGCGCAGGCCCGTTTCCATACGTGCGCCCACTCGGACCCTGGTATGGGCCGGTGGTGGTACGCCACGCACCAATCTTGGGTGGTTGCCGTTAGGCACAGGTGGGCCCCCATCAACGGGAGCGCCAAATGCATCGACAACGCGCCCTAACCAAGCCGGGGAGGGCGCAATCATCGGCGAGCCCGCTTCAAATGTCAGTGTCGCGCCAGCGCGCAGACCTTCGACGGTCTCAAACGGCATTAACAGGGCCCGCCCGTCGCGATAACCAACAATCTCCAGGCGCGCGGGACCCTCTGCGGCCATCACAACCGCGCGGGCACCCAATGCCATAGCTTGGGGCGGGCCGCTGGCCTCAACCAGCAAGCCTTTCACGGCCAGAATTCTGCCCTCATATTTTACGAATGATGAATGGAAAATTGTCTCGGCTAAATGACTTAGTCGTGGTCCATCTCTGTGATTTGCCCCGACCTGCGCAGTCATTTGAACATCCATCCCCTGCTTTCACAGAAAAAACGCTATTAACATGGCGTTGGAATCATTTTTTCGGTAGGTTTGATAAAGATTCACTTGGGCGCTCCATTGTTAACCTATCGTAAAGATGATGAAGGCAAAAGATAAAAACCACAGACGTACCGCAGAAAGCGCTTAACCATTGCTAAGCAAATCAGCTTAGTAGTTTTCTGCAACGTATCATCAGGCCCGGGCGGGCTTATTGGAGGGGGCTCCATGCGGGTTCTATTGATTGAAGACGATAGTGCGACGTCACAGTCGATTGAGTTAATGTTGAAGTCGGAAGGCTTTAATATCTACACGACCGATCTGGGCGAAGAGGGTGTCGATTTAGGCAAGCTCTATGATTATGATATCATATTGCTTGATCTGTCTCTGCCTGACATGAATGGGTTTGATGTGCTGCGTCAATTGCGTAACGCGCGCATCGGGACGCCCATTTTGATCTTGTCGGGAACCAGCGATATTGACACGAAGGTCCGTGGCCTTGGTGTTGGAGCCGACGACTTTGTCGCCAAACCGTTCCACAAAGATGAGTTGGTTGCGCGCATCAATGCCGTTGTCCGCCGCTCTAAGGGCCACTCACAATCCATGATCCGGACTGGCGATATTTGCGTCAATTTGGACCAAAAGACTGTCGAAGTGAATAATCAGCGTGTTCACTTAACGGGCAAAGAATACCAGATGCTTGAGCTGCTCTCATTGCGCAAAGGCACTACACTCACAAAAGAGATGTTCCTCAACCACCTCTATGGCGGCATGGACGAGCCTGAGCTGAAGATTATCGACGTCTTTATCTGCAAATTGCGCAAGAAATTGGCGGCATCTGCAGATGGTCAACATCATATTGAGACCGTCTGGGGTCGTGGCTATGTCCTGCGCGACCCTACCGCTAGCGAGATCGCTGCGGCGGCTTAAATTTTAAATCACTAGGTTTTGCTAACTCAGAAAGGCCTTTACCATTGGTGAAGGTCTTTTTTGAGGTTTTCCCTAAATCCTTGAATTTAATAATAAAAATATTTGCGCGGATGCGCCGTTTATCTCCTCAATCTCTCCCTCTTCAAAGTGGTGAAAAACTGTTTGCAGAAGCTCGATAGTGAGCCTGATTGCTGGGCCGATAGCATTGAGTAAATCGACTTTGTGCATCACACGACCTGTCTGCTTGACGTGCTCGATCGCGTGCCGAATTTCCATTAGCTTGAATAAAAGTTGTTTGATCTCGTCGCTGATCACAATTGCTTCGCCTGTCCATGGAAGGGGTGCTTCAAGCGCTGTTTTTAATAAATATTTGAAATTCATAACATACATAGATTCTGGATATTTTGTTAGGTCGCTCAGGTCTGAGTTTAAAACCTGAAGATATTCGGACCGAAGTTTTTCTGGATGCGCACCAATATTTGCAGATCCAGCCAAAGCCGCGGTCAGCGCAGACTGCAGCGAAAGATGCGCAGACTTCGCGGCCAACAACAATTTCCTAGGCTGAGTAACGCTACCAACAAGTTGGTCCCGACAATCACTTAGGCTCAACAAAGCAACGACCTCTGGTGTGATTGTCACGTATTGACTGCTAACCTCATCTATTGAGAAATCAATTTCGGACCAGTCAGGCTGTTTCTCCTCGTTGATACTTTCGCCCATTTCAATTTCCCTTACTTCAATTGATTTCAATATCGGGTCAAAAGTAGAAGACTAATGAGCGTACGCTACTCAGATTTTTACGCTTGCTCAATACGCATCTTGTTCTAAAATCTTCCACGGAGAACAAAGAAATGCAATCTCGAGATCGATTCGCACCAGAAACCGCGTTATTTGAAGCCATGCTGCCCGAGCTTATGGCGACAAATCCGCATAAGTGGTTTGTGGCATGGGATGGAAAGCTACAGGCCGTCGTTGATACGCTCGATGATGCCTGCAAAATTCTCGATCAACAGCCTGAAGATATAGACGTCATGGTGCGTGAGATTTCAACCGAGCAGCTACGATTGCCTCTTCATTTTGCTTCTGCCAAATGAGTTTATTGGGACAATTTGTTGCCGAGTTTAGCACGCCATTTTTGGATTTTTCGGTTTCCCACCACATAAGGGAAAGAGCCACAATTCCCGTGAAAGGCATTATTGACACGGGTGCAAGTCGACTTTGTATTCCAAATCAGATGTCACAGCAACTTGGGCTTAGGCCTATAAGAACAACACCAACCACAACGGCGTCAGGCATTGTTATGTCCACAATTTTCGTCGCTCGCGTAAATTTTCCCGATTTGAATTATTCAGAAACGATTGAAGTGATGTCGCCCGACACTAGCGACTATCAGGCGCCCATCCTCATCGGCATGTCAGTTCTCCGCCAGTTCAACATCTGGTATCACGGCGGCCTCGAAACCTGGAGTTTCTATCGGCGTCAGGATTGATGGGGCGCTTGGTCACAAGCCTTCCGCGACGGTCCCATCCGCCAACAATGCCGCAATCTCCGACCCGCTCAATCCCACCCCCTCCAAGATCGCGCGGGTATCGGCACCGGGTTTGGGGACGGCGCGTTTGGTGGTTTCGTCGTGTCCGGGAAAGCGTATTGGGCCTGAAGGGGAGGCAAAAGTCCTGCCATCTTCGCTCTCAATCTGTGTGATCCCGCCTGCGGCGATGAATTGCGGGTCAACGACCGTTTCGGCCGGGCTTTGGACTGGGGCCCACACCAGATCGGCCTGATCCAAACTTGCTGCAATATCGGCGAAGTCGCGCGCGGCGAAAGCCCGATCCAGAATGTCGATAATGGCGCCGCGATTTTCTATGCGCGCGCGGGCCTTTGCAAATCGGGGGTCATGCTCCAGATCCTCCAGACCCAGCGCCGCGCAATAACCCTTCCAGTCGGCATTGCCCTGGCGGGGCACCAATGTCAGCCAGCGCCCATCGCGACACTTGAAAAAATTAGCCAGCGGATTGATCGCCTCAGCCCGCGGCTTAGTCGATGCCAATCGCCCAAAGCGCATTTGTATCGCCATGTCTGAGCCTAATGTGTAGGTGCCAGCGCGCAACAGGGAGGCATCAATCTGTTGACCTCTGCCTGTGGTCGTTCGCCCATGTAGAGCTGCCAATATGCCACCTACAGTAGCTAGAGAGGTAATATGATCGCCGACACCTGTGCGGATCGGGAATGGGTCGACACCCTTGGGTGCGGTTAGTTGGGCCCAACCCGAACGCGACCAGAAGGCCGCAACATCAAATCCCGCACGGTCAACGTCGGGGCCTTCAAGCCCATAACCTGTTATATTGGCATAAACCAGCCGCGGATTCATGGCGCTAAGGGCTTCGTAATCCAAGCCAGCCCGAGCCAGCCCGCCCGGGCGGACATTAGTAATGAACACATCCGCATCTCTCACCAATTTGGTGATGATATCGCGCCCAGCTTGCGCCGCCGTATCTATGACGATTGAGCGCTTGCCACGATTATCCAAATCAAAGACGGGATTATCTGCAATATCAACACCGATTGAAGAGAAAAAGCCACGCACTGGATCGCCGCCGGGTGGTTCAATTTTGACTACGTCCGCACCCCAGTCAGCCAACAGCCCGCCAGCCCCAGGGGCGGCAATATAGGTTGCATATTCAATGACTTTTAGGCCTGAAAGTAACATGATGTGACCCCCCTGATGTTCTTAGTTTTCTGAGATAGCCCTGATAGAAGTGAAGCATTTCGGTGTGTGTTTAGCTGGTATTAACCTTGAAAGGAGACGCTGCGCGACAACGAATCGCACCATATTGCGTTTTGGAGCTTTGAAGTCATGGGCGTTTCTGCGCTGCGCGTAAATCTCAGTGAGGATGATATCAGGTCGTTGGTGAAGGGTGACACCGATGAGGATCGTGCCTTGGCCTGCTATCGCCTGTGCCGTCGCATTGATACCGCCGAGCTGAGCGACCGCGAGCGGGCCTATTCAGAACAGATTTTGGAAATCGTCGTCGAGGGCGCAGCTGAGCGGGTGCGGCGGGCTTTAGCGGTCACCTTACAAGCTTCACCCAACTTACCAGCTGATATTGCGCGACGTTTAGCCAAAGACATTGAATCCGTCGCGCTGCCAATTCTTCAAAGCTCACCGGTTCTAACCGATGAGGATTTGGCTGACATAATCCAAGCGGCTGAACCCGCGCGGCAATTTGCGATCGCCAAACGGGCGACATTATCGCAGAATGTTACGGATGCGCTGTGCAGCTTTGGTGTCGATGGCGCGATTATCGCGGCATTAGGCAATGAGGGTGCGGAGTTTGGGATCGGTGGCCTAACCACAGCTTTGGATCGTTTCCCCAATAAAAAAGAAATGAAAGAGGCCATTATTCAAAGGCCGGTCTTGCCGCTGCATGTCGCTGAAAAACTGGCAGCGCGTTTTTCAGGCGAGCTATTTGACCGATTGGTTGAGAAACATGCTGTGCCGCCGCAAATGGCGATTGATCTGGCCACCCGCACACGCGAACGCGCTGGCATCGATCTGATTGCCCAAGCGGGCCTGCAAGCTGATATGCACCGCTTTGTGCAGCAGCTGAACCTTAATGGTCGCTTGACGCCGAGCTTTGTCTTGCGCGCCTTATGCCAAGGCGAAGTTCGTTTGGTGGAATATGCTTTGGCGGAATTGTCGGGCATTGCACATAATAAGGCGTGGCTTCTGGTCCATGATGGCGGCACTTTGGGATTGCGCGCCGTATTTGAGCGTGCGGGCATGACCCCAAGCCTTTATCCCGCTTTTCGTGCCGCTATAGACGTGCTGCATGAAACAGAGTTTGACGGCAGCCCCGAAGACCGCGCACGGTTCAAGAAGCGGATGATTGAGCGCGTGCTCACTAGGTTCGAATCGATCCCGCTGGACGATTTGAATTATCTTCTCGAAAAGCTCGATTATAGACGCGAGCCGACCGATGATCGCCGCCGCGTGGCGTTTGCTTAGGCGGCCTCGTCCCGCACATCTTCTTCCAGATTGGACGTAAACTCTAGGCTATAAAGGGTTAGTCTAGAGGAGTGTGCAATGGGTTTGGGTATCGAGGTCTCGGCATCGGCCGCCGCGATCAAATCGTCTTGGTCAGACGTAATTGGCGCAAGTGCGGGCAATGCTAACGGCTCTTTAACGGGTGTAGCAACGGGTGTGTGAACGCCAATCCGGTCAAGTAATTGGGTGCAAAGCTCAACGCTGACCGGCATGGAAATCACTCTGCCTTGCAGCCTCGTGAAGCCCAGTTCGGCGCATAAATCCATCTCGTCCTGGCTTTCAGCACCCACGGCAACGACAGGGATATTGGCACCCCGCGCCGCGTCAAGGCGGCGCATAAAGCCGCTTGCGCCAACGCGGTGCAGCTTACTCGCAACCGACAGCATCGTCGAACCGCCACATTTAAGCTGGCAGAATAAGGCGCGTGCCCGTTTATCTAGGGCAATGATTGTTGGACCCTTGGCATCCAAAGCAATCTTGAAGCCCATCCCCGCGAGGACCTCCAATCCGGCAAAAGCAGCTTCCCCGTCAAAAGCGAGGGCCTCTTCGCTGGCCTCCAGCACCATCCAGTGAGGCAAAGCACCGTGCGCGCGAATAGCTTCCAATATATCGGACCCAAAACTTGGATCGGTCATGTCACTCGCCGACAGATTGATGCCGACGTCAACGCGGTGACCCCGAGCGCGCCAAGAACATACCGCCTTGGCTGCATCGCCGATCAACCTTCGCCCGATAGCACTGACCAAGCCTTCACGGCTGGCCAAGCCCAGAAAGAGCCCGGGGGTCAGGACTCCGAATGTCGGATGATACCAGCGCGCCACGCCTTCAAAGCCAACAATTTGCTGTGTGGTCAGGTCGATTTGGGGCTGGAATGCCAAGCGTATTTCGTCTTGATCCAGTGCCTTAAGCAATTCTGCTCGTGCGAATGAAACTGAAGCCGCTAACATGATCACCAGTCCAAAGGCCCTCCCAAGCGAGGGTCTTGCTGGGGGGACTTTAACCATATGGGTTTAAATGTGCGTCCGTATTTTAAATGCAATTTTATGCATGTCGGTACAGGATACATCCAGCAATCATGCCATCGGGACCTCTGGCCTTTACATGGCAGCTCGGGTCTGTCCCGTCTTTTTTGACTCAAAAAAGCAGGATAAACAGACCCTAAATCAGATATCTAGGCGCCCAACCTGGTTCTAAAAGAACCAAACGCGCTCTCTAAGCTCCTTCCGCGAACTTTTTCACTTGAATTTGAAGCTCAGCCAGAAGAGCATTGCCCATGGGGTGATCGCTGGCCGTGATCTCCTGCTTCACACTAGCGACGATGGCGGCGACGTGGCTGTCCATGATCTGGCGTGGCGCTTTTTGGCGGGCTTCGGGGCTGTCAATAAGTTTACATAGAGAGCTCGCGAAATCAGACACAATTGGATAGCCATAGGTTGTGCCAAGCCCCTTGAGATCATGAGCACAGCGATAAAATTGCTGAAGCTCTTCTTCGCCAGAGTTCGGTGCCGATACCAGTTTATGCGCGGCTTCAAGTTTGACCAGTTCTTGATTCAACCACTCGCCAAATTGGTTGGATAGGGTTGCCATTGCGGCCTCGGCACGTGCTATGGCGCCAGAATCAAAAGAGACGACGCCCTTTCCCAACTTCGCCTTAAGGCGGTTTGGCGGCGTGATGTGCTGCACCGGCATCAAATCATTCGACATCATCGTCTCCGAGAGCCGTTCACCGTTTCTTAGACTCAAGAAGCGGTGTAGGATTAGCTCTATTTCATAAGTTTAAGGCGCATCGTCATTTCCGTGGAAATCAGACGCGCTCTAGCTCGTGATCACCATAGGAACAGAGACTTAAAATTGCATGAAATGTGATGTAAGGGGGTAAGCTATTGGGCAAATTGTTCTGCCAAGATGCGTTCGTCCAACGAGCGTTCGGGATCAAACAACATGACCATCGAGCGGGATCGATCCTCGCGCACCTCAACTTCAGCGACATTACGGACTTCTTGACTATCGGCAGACGCGGCCACGGGGCGCAACTCAGGATCTAGGACTTCAAACTTTACGCAGGATTCCCGCTTCAGCAAGGCACCTCGCCATCTGCGGGGTCGAAAGACACTGATGGGTGTCAATGCCAATAAGCTGCAACCGATTGGGAGAATTGGACCATGTGCGGAGAGATTATAGGCCGTACTGCCAGCAGGCGTAGCAATAAGGGCACCGTCGCAGATGATTTCGTTGAGCCGTTCCGCCCCATCAATAAATATTCGCAATCGTGCTGTTTGATGGGTTTGGCGCAGCAAAGACACTTCATTGATCGCAACATTCTCAAACTGCCGCCCCTCAATATCAGTGGCCGACATTTGCAAAGGATGGATCACCGACGCCTTAGCAGCCGCGATCCGCTTAGGCAGATCAGATTCGCGGTAGTCATTCATCAAAAATCCGATTGTACCCTGGTTGAGGCCGAAAACGGGAATGCTATCATTCATGTGCCGCCTAAGGGTTTCTAACATCAGACCGTCGCCGCCGAGAGCCACAATCACATCGGCTTGTTCCTCAGGCACCGATCCGTAGGTGTGTCGCATGCGCAACATGGCTTCACGCGCTTCTGGGCGCGGGCTGGCAACAAATGAAATGCGTTCAAAACTGCGGCGCTTCGAGGTCATACTCTACTTCAGCCGAGATTGTGGCCACGGGTCAATGCATTAAGTGCAAGCACGTGTTGTCGCACTCAGTTTTTGAGGCTGCTGCTGAAGTGTAACTTTGCGGCACTTGTGGAAAAGCGCATCCATACAAGAGCGACTTGGCGGTCGTCTCCAGTGTTCCAGGCCCCCTCATCGGGCTTCAAGGTTTCAAAGATTGTGCGCACGACCGAAGCATCAAAATCGGCGGCGCGGGCCACCAATGCAAGTGTCTCAATGTCACAACTCAACATTTTACTGGCGATTCCGGCACTTGGAAGATTCAACATGGCACCAAGCCCTGCGAAAAATGCGTTGCGCTCACCTCGCATCAGGGCTGCCAACAGGACACCTGGCGTTGGCATCATATTTGCCCCCTGAATAGTGCTACGCAGCGCCTGATTCAGCGTTTCGCTTAAGAGTCCCGTTGTCCGCCCGTCGGCGGAATCTGAAGCAATAAACTCTGTCAAGCGCGTCAGGCGCTGATCGAGTTTTGCGGGCAATTTCATAGAGATGGCGAGTTTGGTCTGTGCGCCAGCTAAGGCATAAGCGGTTGCAACAAGGCTAGGGGGCAAATCATGACGAACGACCAATGCATCCACATCGTCTTGATGCTGCGCTAAAACTTCAATGGCCTTTTTGAAGTCATCAATATGAATGCGCGCAGTCACATTTCGGGCCAATTTGGCAACAATCCGGTCATTATTGGTGCTGATCAATTTGCGCGAGACGCCTTCGCCAATGCAGGGCCGCTCAGCTATGCACAATCGGTGATCAAAATCGCGGTTGTGAATAACTTCAATGAGAATCTCGTCCGTCACCACGGGACAAAAAGAGATAACAGGGCGGGCGATATCTATCGCGTCCAAAGCCAGCTCGCGGACCAATTCGGGCGGCGCCCAATCAGCCATGGCTAAAGCCGCTGACAGCCTTTGACGTATTTCTTGGCGGGCGAAGCCATAAAGCTTGACTAAAATATCAGAAAATAGCTTCTGTTCAGCTGGCGTGGCAGCGCGGCCTGTGTCTAAGAACTGATCGGCTGTGGCTGATACCAGCGCCTGACGCCCGGCCGGACTTGGATCCTGAGCCAATTTGATAAGTGTTTGCGCTAAGTCCATGCGGTTCTCTAAGTTTAATCTGGTGAATTATTCGTAAACGAATACAATGTGTTCAATTAAAGGCAAGATTGATAACTTGACAGCAAAATGCATTGGTAACATTAATGAATGAACATTGGTAATGAGGAAGTCATAAATGAACCCGCCGGTTTCATCTTCAGAAAAAGAGACTGCAATTTCCGCTGAAATGGTCTCTACACTGCCTAATCTGATGTCCGGAGCTATGGCGCTTTATGGAGCGCGCGGCGACGACTTGGAATGGCGGGCGCGCGTCGATTGCGCTGCGCTTTATAGATTAGTCGCACTTTATGGGTGGGATGACATGATCTTCACACATATTTCATTGCGAATTCCAGGTCCTGAACACCATTTTTTGATCAATCCCTATGGCTTTATGTTTGACGAAATTACGGCGTCCTCCTTGGTTAAAGTTGACCTAGACGGAACTGTTGTCGCGCCCACGCCCTATTTTATCAATCCAGCTGGCTTTACCATTCATTCGGCAATCCATGCCGCTCGTGAAGATGCCAAATGTGTTTTGCATTGTCATACCGATGCAGGCGTTGCTGTAAGCGCGCAGAAGTGTGGCCTGTTACCCATCTCTCAAACGGCCATGGCGTGCACAGCTGACCTTGCCTATCACGATTATGAAGGTGTTGCGCTCGATTTGGATGAGCGGGAACGCTTGGTGGCTGACTTGGGGGAGCATAGCTTCATGTTGCTAAAAAATCATGGGACCCTTACGGTGGGCGATGGGGCAGCCGGGGCCTTCATGCGCATGTTCTATCTCGAGCGTGCTTGCAAGATGCAGGTGCTGGCGCAATCGGGCGGGGAGCTTCTGGTATGCGACGAGGCCATGGAAAGACGGGTCGGCCAGCAGGTCAGTCCGGCCTTTTCCAATCAATATGGCGGTGCGTTGGCTTGGCCTGGTCTTTTGCGCAAAGTCGCGCGTCAAAGCCCGGGTTTCAATACTTAGGCGCTTTAGCATTTGGGCTTGCGCTCGTCGCGACCCAATCGGCGCATGCGGGTGCGTGGACGCCGCCAAAAGGTCGCGGTGTTATCATTATTTCCAGCGCCTTAAGCCAGACACCGTTTGATGATCGCGCTCTAACCACAGACCTTTATTATGAGCGTGGCTTGGATGGCGGGTGGACGTTTGTGCTGGCACCCTCGGTTTCAGATCAGGCCAATGTTATTGCGCGCAACGAGGCACAAGTGTCGCTGCGAAAGGCGCTGTATGAGCAGAATGGCTGGGCGATTTCTCTGCAAGGGGGCGCATATGTCTGGCGAGAGGGTGTCGATGAAAATGTGTCGAGCGGCGGGGAAGCCCGCCTTGGGGTGGGTAAATCGTTTGGGAAAGGCGGTTGGCTCAATGTGGAGACCGCCTTGCGTCAGTGTCAGGGCGAAAATAGCCTTCGGTGGGAAGGCACGTTAGGGCACGCCGTCAGACGCTTTGACCGCGCGATTTTGAAGGTGTTTGGCGACAGCGAAGGTTGTAGCGCGAACATTACGCGCGCTCAAATCAGCTATATCTATGGATTTAATGCAAAGTTCGGTCTTGAGTTGGGCTGGCGGGAAACGCTGCCAAACGCTTTAAACTGGGATGAGCGCGGGGCAATAATCGGCCTTTGGGTCGCTTTTTGACGACATACACCCCGAATCAACAATGCGTGCCTAAAGCGCGTCTGGTTCTTTCAGAACTAGGTTGCGCGTCTAGATATTTGATTTAGGGTCTGCTTATCTCGCTTTCTTGATTCAAAAAAGACGGTACCGAACCTAGAACTTTGAATCAGAGCCTAGTTTTTGCGAACATCTGTTTC
>JBEINE010000021.1:0-23138 GCA_040378245.1 Hyphomonadaceae bacterium
CTAGCGGGATTGGGCGTGACTGGCGTTCGCGGGGATTCTCAGGAAGAACACGATGGCGGTGGTGACGGCAGCCAGCACCAAAAAGACTCCCGAGGCGCTGATGCCCAAGTCAATCAAGTCGCGGTTCTTTCCCCTAATGTCGAGGGCGGAGGCCCGGCTCCTGTGCCCCAGATTTGGGCTCGACTGAGTGATGGCACCGCTTTGGTCAGCGCGGCACAACGAGGTCGTGGATGGCTCGTGTTGTTTCATACCACCGCAGGCCCAGCGTGGAGCGATGTTGCCTTTTCGGGCCTGCAAGTCTCCATGCTGCGGCGGATCTTAGCGCGCGCGAGCTCTTCAGTGATCCCCGCCAGCCTATCCCTGCCCAACGCGCCATTAAAGGCAAAATTGCTATTAGATGGCTATGGCAATTTCCGCGCACCAAATGGCACCGAAGCCTCTATCGCGCCGCAAGATGTCGCCAGTGCAAAGCCCAATGCCCGCCACCCCCCAGGTCTCTATGAAGGCGGTGGCAGTCGGTTGATCCTGCAAGCGGCCGATCCTGACACGAACTTGCCAGCGCTTCCACCGCTGCTGGGTATCGAGCGCATGAGCGGCATACAGAATGGACAGATAGATATGGGTCCGGGCCTTTTAGCCCTTGGACTCATGCTTTGCGCACTCGATGCGCTTCTGGCTTTGACCTTTGCGGGCCGCCTGACAGTGCCGCGCCGGCCGTGGGTATCAACCAAAGCACTGGCGATATTGATGCTATTAGTCGGCTCAACTTATTTGATCGCCCCAGCGTCAGCACAAGCTCAAACGCAAGCGCGCTCTGGGACGGGGCCTGTCAGTCCAGCAGACCTATCGCTAGCTTTTATCAAGTCTGGCGATGAGGCGACCGATGCGCGGGCGCGGGCTGGATTAGAGGGCCTATCGCGTGTATTGGCAGCGCGCACATCAGTGGAGCCAGGAGCCGTGGTCGGCGTCGATCCGGCCTCGCAGGATTTGGCCTTATACCCGCTTCTATACTGGCTTTTGCCAGACCGACCGATTGAGATATCGGCTCAAACAGCAAGTGCACTCGACCGCTATATGAAAACCGGTGGCGTGATTTTTATGGATACACGAGGTGCTGCCCGAGAGCCCTTAGCAGCGCGCGCGTTGGTCCGCGCCGCCTTGCGCAATCTTGAAACGCCACCCTTGGAAGAGGTTCCAGAAGGCCACGTGCTCGGCAAAGCCTTTTATATGTTGCGTGGCTTTCCCGGGCGCTATGAAAATTCAAAATTATGGGTCGAAACCGCCGCTTCAGCCGCCGCCAGCGCCAATGATGGCGTATCACCTCTTATTGTCGGAGACGGTGATTGGGCGAGTGCTTGGGCAAATGCTGCGCCCTCGGTTCGATTTGGCGATTTTACGCCAGCACAGCGCCGCCAAGAGATGGCCGCACGGGTCGGTGTCAACATCGTGCTCTATGCTTTGACAGGCAATTACAAGGCCGACCAAGTCCATTTTGAAACCCTACTCAAAAGACTGGGGCCGCGATGAAGGCTATCGCGTCAACTGGCCTGACTTTTGAGCCTCTATTAGCCAATTGGCTGATCGCACTTTTGACTGGCGTCGCGTGCCTTGTGCTCGCGCTCTATGTCTGGCGCGGTGGGCGGGCACCCATCACCCGCGCTTTGACGCTCAGTGTCGGCATAGCAGCACTTTTAGGGCCCAGCCTTGTCCGCGAAGACCGCACTGCCTTGCCCGATATTGTCGCCATCATAGTTGATAAGTCCGAGAGCATGGCTCTGTCTGGCCGCAGTGGCGGCGTTGACGTGGCGCTTGAACGACTAAAAGCAGCGCTGCGTGCCATTCCGGGCCTCGAAACGCGCATCGTCACGCTGAGTGATAGTGCCAGCGGCACAAACCTGTCACCCGCTTTAGATCAAGCCTTGGCCGATGTTCCTCCTGCCCAAGTTGCGGGGGCTATCGTGCTGACGGACGGGCAAATTGTCGATGGCGTCGACGCTGTGCGTCCTTTTCCAATCCATCAGGCAATCATCGGTCAGAAAGAGGAGCGTGATCGGCGCTTGATCATCAAGACGGCACCCCGTTCTGCGCCCATTGGCGAAGTGGCGCGGGTTGTCATCCAAGTTGAAGACAGCTCACCCACCGCCCCTTTGACTGTGCATGTTGGGGGTGAGGCTCCCCAGACCCAAGAGGTCCCCACCGGTCAAGATATCATAATTGAGGTACCCATTGATCGGCGCGGTCGCATACCTGTGGCGATAGAGACCGCGCGCGTGGCGGACGAAGTATCAGTCGCTAATAATGCCATAGCCCTCTCGATTTCAGGCGTGCGCGACCGATTGCGGGTGATGCTGGTGACGGGGGAACCCTATGCGGGCGCACGCGCGTGGCGCAATCTCCTCAAGTCCGATCCCAGCGTCGATCTGGTCCAATTCACCATTTTGCGTTCGCCCGATAAGCAGGATTATACCCCAGTTGACGAATTATCCCTGATCCAATTTCCGACTCGGGAATTATTCATGGACAAAATAGATAGCTTTGATCTGGTGGTGTTTGATCGGTTCAAGCGACTATCGGTTCTCCCTGACGAATATCTCGACTCGGTCGCGGCATGGGTTGAACGTGGCGGCGCGTTTCTGGTCTTGGCGGGTCCAGCCGAGACCCAATCGGAAGGGGTTTTTTCGACATCTTTAGCGCGGATCATACCCGCTGAGCCGACTGGCAAGACAATTGAAAGCGCATTTCGACCTAGCCTGACACAGCTAGGCTTAACCCATCCTGTTTCAGCGGGTCTCGCCCCCCAAGCCGCCACTTGGGGTCAGTGGTTGCGGGTCCAAGCCTCCATTCCCCGTGGTGATGTGTTATTGGAAGGCGCGGGCCAGCCACTCTTGGTTTTGAGCCAAGTCGGCAAAGGTCGGGTGGCGGCGATCATGAGCGATCAGGCGTGGCTATGGCGGCGCGGCTATGATGGCGGAGGGCCGTTTGATGAATTGTTTCGTCGCACCTCCCATTGGTTGATGAAGGAAGCGGATCTTGAAGCTGAGCGTTTGGTCCTGACCAGTGCCAAGGGCAAACTCTCCATAGAGCGGCGTGGGGCGAAGGATCCGGGGTCTGCGGCGATTACGGGGCCTGACGGCAATCAAATTCTGGCTTTAAGGCCATCACCGCCAGGCATCTGGCGCGGCGACCTCGCCGTCGACAAGCCCGGTCTCTATCAGGTCAAATCAGGCGACCAACAGGCCTTTATCATTGCAGGTATTGGCAATCCCGCCGAAGCGAGAGAATTGCGGGCACAGGCCCAAGCCTTAGCTGAACCGCAACTTAAGTCTGGCGGTGGAGGTTACGGGGCGTGGCTAGGCCGCGATGGCAAAGGCCCCCTGCCCGCATTTACACGGTTTTGGGCCAATCAAGCCGCAAGTGGCACTGACTTTGACTTACGACAAGCGCGAGCCAGTCAGGTAACAGCGACACGCCGCGAACCTTTAGTACCAAATTGGATCTTCGCCGTCTTGATCTTGAGCCTCAGCCTTTTGGGCTGGTGGCGCGAGGGACGCTGAGCCGTCCAGCTGGCAAGTTTTGAACGCCGTCACCCTTCAGCCGCCACAATAAGCGATTGGGATCGACGGGACCGGGCAAAGCAATTCTGCCACGGGGAATGATATCAAAGCCCAAGGGTGCAAAAAAACTGAGGTCGCCGACCAATAGGATGATTTGAGCTTGATCGGCGTCAGCGGCAGCTAGGCAGGCCGTCACCAGCCGTTTTCCCAGTCCCGCGCTTTGAGCCGGTTTATCGACCGCAATAGGTCCCAAAAACAGCGCTTTGACACCCTCACTGTCGACAATGGGCCATAATCGGCACGCACCCACAATGATCTCGTCACTGCGGGCGATAAAAGACAAATCGCGGCGACAAAGATTGCCTTCGCGCAATCGCGTGGCGGCTTTAGCAAAACGCCCCGGCCCAAACGCGCGTGCATAAAGCGCCTCCACCTCGCCATCATACTGGCCATTATCGGGTTCAAGAATTATGGAGGCATTCATCTAGCAGGGTTGAACTCTTAACGGCCTAGGGCCAAACGCGCCTTTAGTCTTTTAGTCGTGTGGAACACCCCTGAAAAGGCACAACAGCACCCCACACATCACGGTGTCATCTTGTCCGCGGAAATGCTATGGCTGCGGGAAGAATCGGTCTTTGGCACGATTGATTTAGACCAAAAGCATCAGGAAGGCGTATTGTGGCAATGAGTAAACTCTATCGTAGTCTGTCCCTCGCCCTTAGTGCGGCAATTCTATCAGCATTGGTTATCGTTATGCCTGCAAAAGCCGAGCGTACCGCCGAGCCGCCCTTCACCAGTGTGCTGCGTGAAGGCGATTTTGAGATCCGCGACTATCAGGCCCAAGTGGTCGCCGAAGTCAGCGTCCCGGCGGGGAAAGGCGATCCTGGCAGTCAGGGATTTCGGCCTTTGGCGGGCTATATTTTTGGCGGCAACGCGCCGCGCGCCAAAATCGCCATGACGGCTCCTGTGACGCGCCAGCAAGGTACAAAAATCGCCATGACCGCCCCGGTCACGCGTCAAGAGGCGGGTAGCGATTGGAAAGTCCGTTTCATCATGCCCGCTGGCTCAACCTTAGCCACTATGCCCCGCCCCAATGATCCCAAGGTAAAGCTGCTTGAAGAGCCAGCTAAGCGTTACGGCGTGATCCGTTTCTCTGGCATGGGTGGTGACGCGGTCATCGCGCGCAAGACCAGCGAACTCAGCTCATTTTTGGTTAGCCGCCGTCTGGCACCAATAGGCAAGCCCGTCATTGCCTTTTACGATCCGCCTTGGACCTTGCCATTCAACCGGCGTAACGAGGTTTGGCTGGAGATTTCAAAGCCATAAAGGCTTCGGATCAAACGCTCTAAAGCCTAGTCAACAATAAAATGAATGGCTGGGGTGCTAGGGATCGAACCTAGGAATGGCGGACTCAAAACCCGCTGCCTTACCGCTTGGCGACACCCCAAGAGCGCTGGGAGATAGGCGACACGCTCTCTTAAGGCAAGACTTTTGGACAGAGATTTGCTGTTATGGGGAGGGACCAGTCTGAGAACAAATGGATCCCCTGAAGGCCCCTGTCTTGCGTAGGGGGCATGCTGAGCAAAGCGGAAGGCTGGCCAGTTGAAACACCCTAATGCCGATGCTAGACCGCCCTGCGCGGACAGTTTAGGCATCCCATGATCGTAACAACGACCGATATCCCCGAAGTTTTACTGATTGAACCCAAACGATTTGGCGATAATCGGGGCTTTTTCTCAGAGGTGTTCAACGCGAAGCTGTTGGCCGCGCATATTGGCGAAGCGACCTTTGTTCAGGACAATCACTCTTTATCGCAAAAGCAGGGGACGTTGCGGGGTATACACTTCCAATCCCCCCCCTTTGCGCAAGATAAATTGGTGCGCTGCGTCAAAGGTGCTATTTTGGATATTGCCGTGGATTTGCGGCGCGGGTCGCCGCACTTTGGAAAATATGTCTCTGCGGAGCTCAGTGCCGACAATTGGCGGCAATTATTTGTGCCCAAAGGCTTTGGTCACGCCTTCTTAACACTGACGCCCAACACCGAAGTCATCTATAAGGTCACGGATTATTATGCACCAGACCATGATGGTGGCATTATTTGGAATGATCCAGACCTCGCCATTGCTTGGGGATTGAACGGTGGTGAAGAGGTCGAATTATCTGCTAAAGATCGCTCACTGCCCTTTTTTGCCGATTTTAACACGCCTTTCAGCTATGAACCCCGAGCCGACATCTAAACTCAACATAAAGTGGCCCAAAAAGCATGAAATACCTCATTACGGGCGGCGCTGGCTTCATTGGATCAGCACTTTGCCGCCTGATCATTTCCCAAAAAGCCGGCCAAGTCATCAATCTGGATAAATTGACCTATGCGGCCGACTTGCGCTCACTGAAAAGCATTGAGGCCAGCCCTGATTACACCTTTGTCAAGGCCGATATCTGCGACCGCGCGGCCATTGATGAGGCTCTAAACACCCACCAACCTGACGCCATCATCCATTTGGCGGCTGAAAGCCATGTAGACCGCTCTATAACGGGCGCGGCGACTTTTATCGAAACCAATATCAACGGCACCTTTACGCTGCTTGAAGCAGCGCGGGCCTATTATGGCCAATTGAGCCCGCAGAAGGCGGCGATTTTCCGTTTCCTACATGTGTCGACCGATGAGGTCTATGGGACTTTGGGCGAGACGGGATTATTCACTGAAGACACGCCCTATGCGCCCAATTCACCTTATTCTGCCAGCAAAGCGTCGTCCGATCATTTAGTGCGGGCTTGGCTCCATACTTATGGCCTGCCTGTGGTGATATCCAATTGTTCCAACAATTACGGTCCCTATCAATTCCCTGAAAAACTGATCCCACTCATGTCGATTAAGGCCCTGCGGCGCGAATCTCTGCCCGTCTATGGCAATGGACTGAATATTCGCGATTGGCTTTATGTCGATGATCATGCGGCTGCTTTGCTGCTGATCGTGCAACAAGGCATTGTAGGCGAGAAATATAATATCGGCGGTCTGAATGAGCGTACAAACCTTGATGTGGTGACCGCTATTTGCGACATCGTCGATCGCCTCGATCCAGGGGGAACTTCACGCCGCTCGCTCATCACTTATGTGACCGACAGACCCGGACATGATGCGCGCTATGCCATTGACGCCTCTAAGATTGCGCGGGAGCTTGGCTGGAGACCGATTCATTCTTTTGAAACTGGGATGGAGCAGGCTGTTAAATGGTATGTCGATCATGAGGATTGGTGGTTGCCCTTGACCGATGGTCGTGGGGCCAGCGTTCGTCTGGGTTTACTGGATGATCAGCCTGCGAAGGCGCACGCGTGACAATATTGGTCATAGGGCGATCGGGCCAAGTCGCGCGCGCGCTGCTTAAGCCATCACAGTCTCACGATTTGCCCTTCATTTTTTTGGGCCGCGACGCATTGGACCTGAGCGATGCGACTACAATTGAAGCCGCGATAGCGCGCGTGTCGCCTGATGCGATCATCAATGCAGCCGCCTATACGGCCGTGGACGCGGCAGAGAGCGATCACGAGGCTGCACGTGCGATCAATGTCACAGGACCCGCTTTTGCAGCCGAGATAGCTGCCAAAAGACGTATCCCATTTGTGCATCTATCGACCGATTATGTCTTCGACGGCACAAAAAATCTGCCTTATGTGGAAACCGACTCGACAAATCCGCTCAATATGTATGGCTTAACCAAGCGCGATGGCGAGGCGTTGATCCTTGCCCATCATCCAGACGCGGTGATCTTGCGCACATCTTGGGTTTATTCGCCCTTTGGCAAAAACTTCCTGCGCACGATGCTGAACTTGGCTCAAACCCGTGACAGCCTATCCATCGTTGATGACCAAATCGGGGCCCCGACATCGGCTCTTGATATTGCCACAGCCTGCCTTTCAATCATCAATGCCAAACTCAGCGGCCATGAGGGTCGTGGCGTTTTTCATATGACTGGGGAGGGCGAAACCTCTTGGGCTGGTTTTGCGCAAGCCGCATTTAACCACACCGCGGCGTGGCGAGAAGGCAAAGTGCCCAATGTAACCCCCATTCCGACAGCTGACTACCCGACACCGGCGCGACGGCCTTTGAATTCAAGGCTCAATTGCGATCTGCTGGAAGCAACATTTGGCATAAGATTACCGCCATGGGACAAAAGTATGCGCGAGACCCTAGCGGTTTTGCGCGATGAGTTTGGAGTGACATCATGAGTGCAATGAAAGGCATTATTCTAGCCGGAGGATCGGGTACGCGCTTGCATCCCCTCACCATGGTTGTCAGCAAACAAATGTTGCCTGTCTATGACAAGCCGATGATTTACTATCCTCTATCGACCTTAATGCTGGCCGGTATTTCTGAGGTGCTGATCATCTCGACACCCCACGATACGCCGATGTTTCAAGCGCTTTTGGGCGATGGCGCGCGTTGGGGAATGCGTCTGTCTTACGCGGTACAGCCAAGCCCTGACGGTTTGGCGCAAGCCTTCATCATCGGCAAGGACTTTATCGGTGATAGCTGTTGCGCGTTGGTATTGGGCGACAATATCTTCTACGGCAATGGTCTCTCAGCTTCTTTGCGGCAGGCGGCAGCTCAAGAGAAAGGCGCAACCGTCTTTGCCTATCACGTACACGACCCTGAGCGTTATGGCGTCGTGTCTTTCGACGCGACTGGCAAGGCAACCTCAATTGAAGAAAAGCCATTAAAGCCCAAGTCACCATGGGCCGTCACGGGTTTGTATTTCTACGATCCCCGCGTTGTGGCATTCGCTGAAGACGTTAAACCTTCAGCGCGCGGCGAATTGGAGATTACCGATCTCAATAATCGCTATCTTGAACTGGGCGAATTGTCGGTCGTGCAATTGGAACGTGGCTATGCCTGGCTGGATACGGGTACCCACGAGAGCTTGCAGGAGGCAGGCGAGTTTGTGAGCATATTGGAGCATCGGCAAGGCTTGAAAATCGGCTGCCCGGAAGAAATCGCCTTTAATAATGGCTGGATCAATCATGACCAGCTGATTGCGCTCGCTGGCCCGCTTGGAAAAAGCAATTACGGTCGCTATTTGTTGCAGGTCGCGCGCGAACAGGGTTAAGGGCAAAAGTTTACCGAAAAGACCACTTGGACCTTATGAAGCCGCATCTGAAATCCCTAGAGGCCGAAGCCATTGCCATTTTCAGGGAGGCGGCTGGTGCGTTTGCTCGCCCCGTCATGATGTTCTCGATCGGCAAGGATTCCACCGTTTTGCTGCACTTGGCCGCAAAAGCCTTTGCACCCGCCAAAATTCCCTTCCCGCTTCTGCATATTGATACAACCTGGAAGTTCAGGGAGATGATCGCCTTTCGAAGTCGGGTCGCTAAGACTTATGGTGTTGATATTCTGGTGCATACCAATCAAGAGGGTCTGGCGAATGGGATCAACCCCATCGATAGCGGGGCGGCACTCCATACCCATGTGATGAAGACCTTAGCGCTGAAGCAGGCACTCGATCATTATCAATTTGATGCCGCCATCGGGGGTGCGCGCCGTGATGAGGAAAAGAGCCGGGCGAAAGAGCGCATCTTTTCGTTTCGCTCCGCCGGCCACGTCTGGGACCCGCGCAAGCAGCGCCCAGAACTTTGGGATGTTTATAATACGCGCCTTCATACGGGCGAGTCCGTGCGCGTTTTTCCTTTGTCCAATTGGACCGAGATCGATATCTGGGACTATGTCGAGGCCGAGAGCATCGAGGTCGTTCCCCTTTATTTTTCTGCCTTGCGGCCTGTTGTGCGCCGTTCCGGTACTTGGATCATGGTCGATGATGGGCGGTTACCGTTGGAGGCTGATGAGACGCCACAGATGAAGAATGTCCGCTTTAGAACCCTTGGGTGTTATCCATTGAGTGGCGCTATCGAAAGTGAAGCTAAAAGTGTAAACGATATTCTAGAAGAGATGCGTGGCTCGCGCTATTCAGAGCGGCAAGGCCGCCTCATTGATGGTGATGGTACAGGCTCGATGGAAGCCAAGAAGCGCGAGGGCTATTTTTAATGCCCGTATCGCCAAGCCCCCTCCCCGCCAGCGACCGTCTGCGATTTCTAACCTGTGGCTCGGTTGACGATGGGAAGTCGACCTTGATTGGTCGGCTTTTGCATGATTGCGGACAAGTGCCTGAGGACATTGTAGAGGCTGCACGACGGCAATCGCCAGCCGGGGCCACGGGTCCGGGCGGACTGGATTTTGCCTATCTCCTCGATGGACTGGAAGCCGAACGCCAACAAGGCATCACCATTGATGTGTCCTATCGATCCTTTATGACGCCCAGGCGGGCTTTCCAAGTCGCTGATTGCCCGGGCCACGCACAATATACCCGCAATATGGCAACCGCTGCCTCCAATTGCGATGTCGCCATTATCCTGATCGATGCCCGCAAAGGATTGCTGGAGCAAACCCGCCGCCACGCAACATTATGTGCAATGTTGGGGATTAAGGATATCGCCGTTGCAATCAATAAAATGGACCTAATGGCGTGGTCACAAGCGACATTTGACGTCATCGTGCGCGATTTTTCCTCTCTGAGCGACAGGCTTGGTTTTTTGAGCGTCGAGGCTTTTCCGACGGCGGCGACGCTAGGCGTCAACCTCGTGACCCGACAAGGAAGTCCTGATTGGTATGTGAAAGGCACGCTTCTCGATTGGCTGGAACGTGTTGAAGTGAGCCGCAAGGCTCGGTCGCAAGCGCTCAGGCTCAAGGTGCAGTGGGTCGCCAGACCTGATCAAGATTCGAGGCTTTATCTAGGCAACTTATCAAGCGGGTCCTTAAGGGTCGGCGACACCGTTCAAGTCGGTCATTCTGGCCAGTTGGCTCAAGTCACATCACTTTTGGTGGCGGGCGTTCCCAGTCACGCGGCGCAGGCAGGTGATCCCGTCGCGATTGAACTCAGTGAGCATGTGGATTTAACGCAAGGCGATATCTTGTGTGGTCAAACGCCTCAACCAGACTTTGCCAGCCAGTTTGCTGCGGACCTCATCTGGTTTGACGCCACCCCCATGACACCCGGACGCACTTACATATTGAAGGGGGCCTCGGGCTGGGTCACGGGGTCGATATCGCGCTTGAAATACCGAAAGGACTTAGAGAGCGACCGTGAGAACGCAGCTAGTGTTTTAGGCATGAACGAGATTGGCTTGTGTAATTTGGCCCTCTCCAAACCCATGCTATGCGATCCGTTCGCCACTCACCCAACGACTGGTGGCTTTATTGTTGTCGACCAAGTTAGCAATGAAACTCTGGGCGCTGGCATGATACGTCATAGCCTAAGGCGTTCTGCCAATCTGACACCTGTGGCCGCCACTATTGATCCTAGCGCACGCGTCGCCCGTTTTGGTCATAGGCCTTTGGTCATTTGGCTGACAGGCTTATCGGGCAGTGGCAAGTCAACTATTGCGAAGCTCGTTGAAGCCTCTTTGTGGGCACAGGGCGTTGCGACTAGCATGCTGGACGGCGATAACTTGCGGACAGGCCTTTGCCGAGACCTAGGCTTTACCGATGCCGACCGAGTTGAGAATATTCGCCGGACCGCTGAGGCCGCCAAACTGCTCCATCAATCTGGACTGGTGGTTCTTTGCGCTCTTATTTCGCCGTTCCAAAGAGATAGAGAGATGGCTAAATCACTGATTGGGCAAGCTGATTTCCTGGAAGTCTTTGTTGATACGCCGCTTGAAACCTGCATCACGCGCGACCCCAAGGGCCTCTATAAAAAGGCACTTGCAGGCGAGATTCCCAATTTCACTGGCATTGGCAGTGCCTATGAAGCGCCGCTTGAGCCGGGTCTTCACTTGAAGACCAATGACGCATCGCCTGAGGCGCTATCGGCCATCGTCACCAACAAAGTTCTGAGCCAAATCCGTGGCTAAAGCCCACTTCGCTCGCTGACCGATACATGCCCCTCTAAAGCGCGTCTGGTTCTTTTGGCACCAAGTTGCGCGTCTAGGTATTTGATTTAGGGTCTATTTATCCCGCTTTTTGATTTAGAAGAGACGGGACAGACCCTAGGGTGCCCAAGGTGGTTGGTTTGTTTCGCTGGATAGCGACCGTTTTCTTTGTGCGGCGGGTCATGTTAGGTCTTTCCTAAGCCAATTGATTGGCATCGCGGACTTTACCCATGACCAATGATTTAACGGATCACCAGCGGCTCATTGCCGACACAGCGCGCGCTTTCGCTGGCAAACGCCTCGCACCTTTTGCGAGCGTTTGGGAGGAAGCTCAAATGCTCGACCGCGCAACTTTGGTTGACATGGCGGCTCTCGGATTTGGTGGCATTTATGTTCGCGAGGATGTGGGCGGATCAGGTCTATCGCGCCTTGATGCCGCGATCATTTTTGAAGAGCTGTCACGTGGCGATGTCTCTCATGCGGCCTTTTTATCTATCCACAACATGGCAAGTTGGATGATTGACACGTTTGGAACATCGCAGCAGCGCACCCACTTCCTGCCTCGATTGACCTCCATGGACCTGATTGCCAGCTATTGTTTGACTGAGCCCAATGCCGGTTCAGACGCGGCTCGTCTTTCTACGCGGGCCGTAAAGGATGGGGATGATTATGTCCTCAACGGTACAAAGGCCTTTATTTCGGGTGCCAGCTTTTCGGACATTTATGTGGTGATGGTGCGCACTGGGGAAGGGGGACCTAAGGGTATCTCAGCGCTCATCGTCGAAAAAGGCACCAAGGGCCTATCTTTTGGTGCACCGGAGAAAAAAATGGGCTGGCACGCACAGCCGACAGCGCAAGTTATCTTTACCGATTGTCGTGTACCCGCCGCCAATTTACTGGGCGGGCAAGGGCAGGGGTTCTCTATTGCCATGCAAGGCCTTGATGGTGGCCGCCTCAATATCGCGGCCTGCTCACTTGGTGGCGCCGCCGAAGCGCTCGACCGCGCTTATCGCTACGCGCATGAGCGTCAACAATTTGGTCAGAAGCTATGGGATTTTCAGGCGACACAATTCAAGCTGGCCGATATGGCGACCCAGCTTGAGGCGGCGCGGGTGTTGTTGCATCACGCCGCAGCAGCGCTTGATCACCATAACCCTGAAGCAACCAAATTATGCGCCATGGCCAAGCGCTTTGTAACAGATGCCGGTTTTGCCATTGCCAATGATGCCCTTCAAATCCATGGCGGCTATGGCTATTTGCGTGATTACCAGATCGAACGCATCGTGCGCGATTTGCGCGTCCACCAGATATTAGAAGGCACCAATGAGGTCATGCGGGTCATCATCGCGCGCGAAATGGCGCGGGGGCGCTAGAAATAGATTTTGGATTGTTACGATGGGTGCTAAGGGATCGAACTCAGCTTTAAACATTTGGATTGGAACATCCCATGAGCACTCTTGATCGTCGTTACCTCATGGCTGGATTGGGCGCGGTGGCTGCAACCTCAGCCTGCGCCACCGGAAAGTCCTTTATGCCCCTTCAATTCACTACATTAAACAAAAATCCGCCCATCATTATTGCTCACCGCGGCGCATCGGGTGATCGGCCAGAGCATACGATGTCGAGCTATCGTCTGGCGATTGAAATGGGCGCTGACTTCATTGAGCCTGATTTAGTCGTCACCAAGGACGGTCATCTGGTGTGTCGTCATGAAAACGAAATCAGCGCGACAACGGATGTTGCGAGCAAGCCTGAGTTTGCGGCGCGTAAAATGGTGAAGATGATTGATGGTGAGCGCGTCGAAGGCTGGTTTACCGAAGATTTCACGCTGGCAGAGCTCAAGACGTTGCGCTGCAAAGAGCGCCTGCCGCAATTGCGTCCAGCCAATATGGCCTTTGACGGGCAAGATGACGTGCCCACATTTGAAGAAGTCTTGGCGCTTATAAAAGGCAAAAAATCGCCCAGCGGCAGAGAGTTAGGCATTTATCCTGAGACCAAGCATCCAAGCTATTTTGAGAGAATTGGCTTGTCCTTTGATGGGCCTTTAGTCGCCGCTTTACGGGTTGCAGATTTGGACCGTGCTGACGCGGCGGTCTTTATTCAAAGTTTTGAAGTCACCAATCTCAAGCGCCTGAGCACCTTAACCAAAGCACCTAAAATCCAGCTGATCGCTGGGGCAGGCGGGCCACCTGAACTTGCTGATGCGACTTATGCGAGCCTGATCAGTGATGCTGGGCTGGCGCAAATTGCATCTTATGCCGTGGGCATCGGCCCACAAAAATCCATGATCCTGCCACAATTGGCTGATGGCACACCATTACCGCCAACTGATCTTGTGGCTCGCGCCCATGCGGCCAATTTGGCTGTGCATCCATGGACGCTGCGGGTTGAAAACTTCTTCCTGCCAAAGGATTTGCGACGCGGTGATGTTGCTGATCCCGCCTTTATGCGTGACCCGGGCGATATGGCGGGCGAGTGCCAACGCCTGCTAGAACTCGGGGTCGATGGCCTGTTTACCGACAATCCACGGATCGGCGTCGCGGCGCGCGACATATGGGTGCAAGGGCGGGGGCATTCTGGGGCTAAGGTCTAGAGGGCTGTTCTAAGCCAGCGAAAGCCGGGGCTGCAGATGTTATCTTAGTACGGGAACGTTGAAGCAAAACCGCAAGCCAGTTCAACTGTGCAACCTTCAATTTTCAAGTTCAGTTGATCGTCTGCTAAGCGCCAGTTGTTGCCGTTTAAGGCGGTTTGGTCGGTTCTTCAAAGCGGACAAGGAGTTGGGCGGTACAAACTGCTATTCGGTCACATGCTTTTCGATGGCGATCTTCTCTTCGCAGAGATTTTTTGCGCAATCATAGCTAAAATGCAGACACAAAGCCGCACTCCCAAACTCTTTGTGGCAACGTTAAACGCTCGCGTTTAGGGCAAACGCTTACCATTGCGTTATCAATGCGCTCGGACGCTACAAATGGGATGCGCGCTCACCGAGTCACGCATCCAAGATAACGCCCAAAGCGACCCGTAGAGGATCAAGCGCCGTCCTTTCGTGAGTACGATTTAGAACTTAACGCGCACACCGACTTGGTAGCTTGAACCGAAGTCTTGAACGCGCTCGAAGACGCCACCGCTTCCCCCGCCCACATAATAGCGCACTTCTTTAGCACCATTTAGGTTGATCCCATCCGCGTAGATTTGGAATGTGTCGTTGATATTCCAGCGGACGTTCACGTCATACTGTGTGTAGGCCTTTTTGTAGCGATCTTCATATTTGCGGGCAGCACTCGCCAAGCCTTGCAAGCGCTCGCCAGTATGTGTGCCAGAAGCGCGCAAAGAGAAAGTTTCATTCTCCCAGCCAAGCGACAGGTTTGCGGTCAGATCGGCTTGACCTGGAAATGCGAAAGTCTCACCTGGACGCAAAGCCACATCGGCTTCGCTGCTCGCCAAAGTCACATTACCTTCAACAAACAAGCCCGAAAGCAGGCTCGGAAGTTGGGAGAAGTTCTGGCTATAGCTGAGCTCGGCACCACTGACTTGGGCTTGACCGCCATTGATCGTTGTGGAGATGCCAAACGGGAAGCTATTGGAAATTCCAATCGGCAAGATGATCGGGGTTTCAGCGATATTATTGGTGCGAATTTCAATGTGGAAATCGGTAATGCTCTTGTGGAACAATGCGATCTGAAGCGAAGTATCCCGGTTTGGATACCAAGCCAAAGAGGCGTCAAATTGGTCGGCCACCAATGGCTTCAAGTTTGGATTGCCTGCAGCGAGCCGGCGGGTCGTAGCCGAAGCTACGCCCGTGCCGTCAAAGCGAATTTCTTGACGATTGGCCACATCTTGGAAATCGCCCCGCTTAATACCCCGACCGTAAGAAGCCCGCACTACAACATCTTCGCGGGCGTCCCATCGCACATTGAGGCTAGGGAGTGCATGGGAGGTGGTTTTTGACACGCTGCCCAAAGCAATCGGCGTAATCGTACCACCTGTAACCGATAATCCGTCGGTGTTGGACTCAAGGAAGAAGCCACTAGAAGCAAACTCTGTGGTCTCAAAACGTACTCCGCCAATGATTTTGAGATTGTCGGATAAATCTACCCCACCCATGAGATAGGCGCCAAAGACTTGCTCCGTAATCTTATAATCGCTGGCAACAGATTGGTCACGGCGGTTAAAATTCGGATTTGCAAGTAAGGTATCGCGGGTACTGGTGTAGAGCGCTCGTGAAGCATCCAATGTCGGAAAGCGCCCAAACCCAGTAAATGAAGAAGCCGGTTGGAACAGTTCGATGTTGGCATAGCTGTTGCCAGCCGCTGGAGCGCCATTAAACTCTGACTTATCAGCCGTTTTTTCCCTATCACGTAACTTCACGCCCATTTTGATGAATCCAGGACGTGCACCCCAAGTGAGGTCGCGACGATAATTCAATTGAGCTGTCGCGATATCGTCAATCCGCTCTTCTTCAATGAAAAGGAGGCTTGAAAAAATGTAGGCGGTCAGCAGCCTTGGGTCTCGTTGATCACGCGCACTGCCTGCCGGGCGCAACGGCTCAACTTCTAAAGGCTGGATCGTGACGTTTTCGTCGGTCCAGCCAAGTTTGACGCGCACATCGTCAATTTGAAAACGCCCGCGAATGCCGTCTTCCTGGGTCCAATTTGAGCGGGAGAAATCAAACTGGTATGATATTTCGCCGCCGCCATCAAACTGGTTTTTGCCACCCAACGAAATGGCACCCAAGCGATCTTCTGTCGGCTGAAAGAAGGTTTGATGGCGCACACGGGCATCGATAAAATCGAGTGAGCTATTGGTTAGGTCAAGAACTTCGGCCCCGCTGGAACGGTCCAGTTCGATTAGATACTGAATGCGCGTGTCGTCATCTTTCAAGACATTATACTGACCACGGACAAAATACTCTGCATTATCATTTGGACGGAATTCCAAGTTGAACGTGCCGCCTAAACGCTCCCGCTGACCAACCTCGCGGCGCACATCGGCCTCGAATGGATAGTAGAAAGTTCTCCCATTTCGCGTGACTGGCAAAAGCCCTGTGTCTTCGTCATTTCGCAGATCATTGCCCTCAACGGTGCGATCTTGATAATTGAGCGCCAAGGCGAGGCCAAATTTGCCATCGCCGAATTTGCGCGTCAGGGTCGCGGCGGTTTTTGGGCTCCAAGCATCGGAATACTCGTTATATGAGCCTTCAAGGCGCAATGTGGTTTGGTCTTTGCGGGTCGCAAATGCCGAAAGACTGCGCAAATCAATGGCCCCACCAATTGTGTCACCGTCCATGTCGGGGGTGTAGGTTTTGGACACCGCAAGCGCACCCAATTGGTCTGATGGAATAACGTCCAAAGCCACTGAGCTGTCACCAGGCTCAGACGTGCCAACACGCGCACCGTTGACAGTGATTTGGGTGAATGAGGACGGTAGGCCGCGCACCGAAACGGTCCGGCCTTCCCCTTCATTGCGCTCGATATTGATGCCCGGTAGGCGCTGAAGTGCTTCGGCTGAGTTTTGATCACCAAACTGACCGACTTCATCTGCGGATACGACGTTGATCAGCGTGTCGGCAATGCGCTCCTCGGCTCGGGCGCGTTGTGTGGCGCCGCGTTGCCCTGTCACGATAACAACCTCTTGGCCTTGCGAACTGGGCGGCGTTGCAGAACTGGCTTGGGCTAGAACGGCTGTTGGCACGGCAAACCCGAGTCCAGAAACACCCAAACCCATTGCCAATGCAATCATCGAAACCTGTGCGCGCATCTCACTCTCCCAAAAATCCGGCCCCTTGAAGTGGGACGCAGGTACTGCGTCAGACGCAGCCCAATCCTTCCTGTATAACGCAGAGAAACGGTTTGTCAAAACTGGTTTGGCCACTTCGGTCAGGCCAAAGTAGCCTCGAAGGTGGTTTGGTATTAAAAAACAGCATCTCAACTGGCTTTTTTGTCATAAATACAAGAAAATATATGGCGACCAAGCATGGTGCCGAAAATAGCATCGACCCTTGAGTCTTCGGCCCCGACATTGGGAAAGAGCGCGACCCTTGCCAAAATCGGCCTTACCAATTACAAATGCGTGCTGCGCTGTTGTATAGTGTAGTGAGGCTGAAGAAACGATTTGATGGAAAAGTCACTACAAGCTCGCCGGGCTGTCTTGTTGGGCATGATGGCTTCTGGCCTTTGTGGACGTGCTCAGGCGGGGTTTCAACCAGCTGTGCGCCGAGCGGACGGTTTGTTTGCCTTTAACAACCAACGCCGACAAATCATTGACTTTAAGCCATGGCTGCCAGAGCCCGTTCGCCTAGACCGGATTGAAGTTATCAGCCTCTCGCGCGAGAGCGAGTTTATTCGTGTCACGTCAAAAGATGGAGCAACAGGCATTATCAAAGCCAATAGTCGAATGGCCGAAGTGATGAGCCTCCTCGATTTAGTCGTCGCACCACGCTTTTTGGGGCGGGATGTTCGCGCACTTGAAGCTATTATTGATGATCTTTATCGACGGGAATACAAGTTTGCAGGCCTCGCCCTTTGGACGGCGATTGGACATTTAGAGCTGGCGATCTGGGACATGCTGGGCAAAACTGCGCGTGTGCCGTGTACAACTTTTATGGGTGCGCGGGTCCGCGACACGGTGCCGGTATATCTTTCCAGCCTGAACCGCAATTCAACTCCAGAGGAAGAAGTCGCATTTCTTGAACAGCGGATAGCAAGGACAGGAGCCAAGGCGGTCAAAATCAAGGTGGGTGGCCGTATGAGCCGCAATGTTGACGCAAGCCCCGGCAGACAGGAAGCCTTGGTTGCACTTGCACGTCGGCGTTTGGGGGATGACATTACCATTTATGTCGATGCAAACGGCAGCTTTGATGCGCCAACCGCAATCAGGCTTTGCCACGTGCTGGAAGACAATGGCGTCGATATACTCGAAGAGCCATGCCCCTATGAAGACTTTGAGATGACCGCACAGGTCACTGCTTATGTGCGACAAAACCGGATGAAGTTGAAAATTGCCGGGGGTGAACAAGATGGCGCATTAGAACGCTGGCGCTGGTATATAGAGAATAAGGCCCTTCATGTTCTGCAGCCCGACTTCATGTATAATGGTGGCATGAGCAGGACCATAAAAGTAGCGCGAATGGCACAAGAAGCAGATATCCCCGTGGCACCGCACTACCCCCGTAACGGCGTTGAAACCGTTGAACTTTTAGCGTTCGCAGCAGCAACACCGAATCTATATGGTTTTCAAGAATATCGGGCGCGCGAACGTGTGCTCGATTTTGAGCATGCTCCCGTTCTTATGCCAACCAATGGCGTGTTAGCTGTCCCCACAGGGCCTGGCTTTGGCGCGACTTATGATCCTAACATCTTTGTCCGAGGCCGAAAAATGAATACAGTGGAACGCGCTCAATGAGCCGAGAAATCGAAGCGAAGTCGTTAGCTATTTCAAGGCGGCTTGCTTTAGCGATGATGGCGGCTGGTGCAGCAAGCTCAGTATCGGCGCATCCGTTGTTCGCTACGCGAAACCGTGATGGTCTCTATGCATTTGGGCCACGCCAGCCCCTTCTTACATTGGAATCTTCCTCAAGCGCACCGATCATCATTGAACGGTTTGATATTGTTGAGTTCAGCGCGGAGTCGATCCTGTTGCGTGTCGTGTCTCGTGATGGTGCGACAGGCGTCACAGCCGCAAGCCCGAATAAGTGGCCGGAATTACGCACGTTGGTGAAAAATCTCGTAGCGCCTTTCCTGATTGGCAAGGACGCGCGTAAACTGGAGGATCATCTATGGGACTTCTCGCGCCAGCAATATGAATATGCGGGTGCCACGATGTGGAACGCGTGGGGACACGCGGAATGCGCGGTATTTGATTTGTTGGGCAATGTTAGCGCCAAGCCCGTCGCAGAATTATTGGGCGGGATCAAACGCACAGATATCCCCATGTATATTAGCTCTAATCGTCGTGGTGGAGATCCTGCACGCGAAATAGATGCGATGGCAGCCGCGCTGGAGACCAGTGGCTGTACAGGGGTGAAAATCAAAGTCGGTGCCCGGATGGGTCGTAATCGCGATGCACGCATTGATGCCTCAATTGGGGATGCAACCGACGCTGGCTGGACACGCCGGATCGTGACTGAAACGCGGCGCAGGTTAGGGAATGACCTCACAATCTACGCTGATGCTAACGGCAGCTATGATGCCCCCACCGCCATCGAGGTCGCAAATCTGCTGCGTGACAATAGGGTTGCCTTATTTGAAGAGCCTTGCCCCGGCGACGATATGATCATGACCAGCCAAGTCACCAATGCGCTGCGGCAAAGGCTAGGCAGCCCAGTGGTGGCCAGTGGCGAGAATGAAGGTAATCCAACGATTTGGCGCCATTGGATCGACGGCCAACATCTTGATGTCGCCCAACCAGATCCCCTTTATGGCGGCGGGCTTATCCATTGCATTGCGATTGCAAGGTTAGCGGCAGAAGCTGGCCTAAAAACCAATCCCCATTGGCCGCGAGAAGGTGCCGAACAAGCGCCACTGGTCCATTTGTGCGCGGCAGTGCCAGAACTTTGGGGTCGGCAAGAATATCGACTGCGCCCGCGCGCTCATCCGTATGGGCCAATCTCCACTTATGAGTTGAAAGACGGTATGATGACATTGCCACATGCACCCGGTTTTGGGGTTGAATATGATCCTGTTCTTTGGACCAACGCGGTGCCGCTATGATGGCGCGGGCGCTACAAATTGTCGTGCTTTGTGCGGCAATCTTGGTGCCAGTTGCTGGGTATGCTCAGCGCGCGAATCCAGCAATTCCCTTAGTTTGCGACGTCACCCGCTTTGGGGCTATCGCGAATGATGCGAACATCGATGATACCGCGATTGCCAGAGTAATTGGGCAATGCGCGCACCGTGGTGGCCAAGTGCTTGTGCCAGTTGGCGTATTTCTGACAGGTGGCGTTGAGTTAAAATCCAATATGGAATTGCACTTGGCGGGTGGAGCGATTTTGCGCGGTGCGCCAAGTCTGGTGCAATATCGCCTGCTGGCAACCAATGATAATGACCGAAAGCGCGGCGTTGTCGTTGGGATCAACGTACCCAATGTTGCCATTACGGGCCAAGGCACGATTGATGGAGCTGGAAAGCCCTTTCATACGCCAAATGCAGAGCGACCCGATTTCTCACTCGGGCTATTTGGTTGTTCAAATGTTTCCGTTCGTAATGTTACCTTGATTGATCCGTCCAAGTATCATGTCACCGCCAATACTTGCTCCAACATGGTGTTTGACGGCATCACCATTTTGGCTGACATGCTGGCCCCCAATTCAGACGGCTTGCAATTGCGCGACACCAGCGATGTGCGCATTTCAAATTGCAGGATTGAAACCGGTGATGACGCCATTGTACTAAAATCTGGCAACCGCATGATCGAGCGGATCAGCATCAGTAATTGCGCTTTAAAATCTGACGATGCGGCGTTCAAGTTTGGCACAGGTTCCGAGCCTGGCATTCGCCATGTGAATGTCTCTAACGTGACCATTACGGGTTCCCGCTATGGCATTGCGCTTTTCATGGAAGATGGTGGCATTTACGAGGACAATCGGTTCTCTAATATGATCATTGAAACAGGTGGTCGTCATGCCCGCGAGTATCCGATCTTTGTCGATATAGACACCCGCCAACCTGACTCACCTGCTGGATGGGGCCGGATAAGGGGATTGAGCTTTGACGGAATCGACATCAAGACCCGCGGCAATCGTGCCCATGCGCCGCGAACTGGAGCGGCGGACTATTCATCGCTATCTGGCCAAATCGTGATTGGCCATGCGCGCCATGTGACGGTCTCAAATGTGTCAGCTATTGGCGTAACAGCGGCTGATCAACTCCCAGTTTTAGTGACAAGGGACGTAAAACAATTGCGCGTCGATGGGCAAGCCATTGCTGCTTCTGTGCCTTAGGGGGCTACCATGAACGCTATTTCTCGCCGCGCATTGTTAGTGAGCGCCAGTATGCTTCCCCTCAGCGCATGTGCCAGCCAAATAGGGGCGAGGCAGAAGTGGCGCTGGGCGGATGGCGATGCGATTGTCGCAGCAATTCGCCCAACTTCATTTCCTGCGAGAGACTTTCCTGTCGCATTAAGTGATCGCAATAGCGACGCCAGGCCCTTGATCGAAGCTGCGATTGATACAGCACACTATGCGGGCGGGGGCCGCGTTATCATACCTGATGGCGATTGGCTCGTGGACGGTCCACTTCATCTCAAAAGCAACGTCAATCTGCATATAGGCGCTGGAGCGAGCCTTACATTTTCTGGCAATCATGCGTCCTATTTGCCCGTCGTTTTCACACGTTGGGAGGGGACAGAATGCTGGAACTACTCCCCTCTTATCTACGCTAAGGACCAGTCCAATATCGCGGTCACCGGTCGCGGCAAGATCAACGGCCAAGGGGCGGCATTCTGGTTGCCGTGGCGGGCACAGCAGCGCCCTGATCAGACTTTGCTGCGCGATATGGGCCGTGATGGCGTGCCGGTCGCGCAACGCCAATTCGGCGAGGGTAAGAAACTGCGCCCCTGTTTTGTGGAGTTTGTGAATTGCCAGCGGGTCTTGCTGGAAGACTTTACGCTCAAGGACAGCCCGTTTTGGTGCGTACATCCGGTCTATTGTACCGACGTGGTCGTGCGGGGTCTGACAATTGTCAGCAAGCATATTAATTCAGACGGTGTAGACCCCGATTCATGCCAGCGCGTGTTGGTAGAAAACTGTTCCTTTGAAGTCGGGGATGACGGCGTAGCGCTTAAGGCTGGCCGCGATCAGGATGGCTGGCGTGTGGGGAAAGTGTGCCAGGATATTGTCGTGCGCAATTGCAAGTATTTGGGCGATACGGGCGGGGGCATGGCGATCGGTTCTGAAATGTCGGGTGGGGTGCGCAATGTGTTTGTCGATGGTTGGGATATCCCAAAGGCCAGCCACACGCTTTATTTCAAGGCAAATTTGGACCGTGGCGGCTTTATCGCAGACATCCGCATTCGTAATGTGCGGGCAGGAGATGTGCGCGCCGTGATCAAATTCTCCAATGATTTTCATTCCTATCGCGGTGGCAATTTCCCCACTCGGTTTGAGCGCATTACGATGGAGAATGTGACGTGTGAGAAAGCCATTGTTGGCCTGCATATCTCCGGCGACGCGCGGGCACCTGTCGCCGATATCATCTTGCGCAATATAGAGATCAAGCAGGCCACGGCCCCCCTACAAGTCGCCAATGTGCGCAATGTGCAACTGGACAATGTCCGCATTAATGGGGCGTTGGTTCCCAATGTAGTTGAAACCGCCAAGAACACTTGGGTGAAACTGCCGAATTAAGTTCAGCTTTTTGGCGCAGCACTAATCTTGGCGTGGAGTTCGCGGTCCAAGGTATAGCCCCAGACAATCCAGGCCGACAGCAAAAGGCCAACCATTGGCACCGCGGTCATGATCAGCTTGAGGCCCTCAACAGCCTCAACCGATTGAACTTTAGACTTTTCAGCGTAGCCGACAGCGGTGAGCAGAAAGCCCAGCAAAAAGCCGTTGGTGCCCAATGCGAGTTGGCGCGAGAAGCTGGCGACCCCAAACACTTTACCATCATGGCGCTCCCCGGTTTGCCATTGGCTGTATTCGACGGTGTCGGGCAGCATCGCCCACACCAG
>JBEINE010000290.1:0-2096 GCA_040378245.1 Hyphomonadaceae bacterium
CTGGTCCAACAGGTCCGACAGGCCCGTAAGGAATAATCATGCCGCTTAAAAAAGGTTCTTCTCAAAAGACAGTAAGCTCAAACATCTCTGAGCTTGTAGGCTCTGGCCGCCCGCAAAAGCAGGCGATTGCCATCGCCTTAAATGCAGCTCGGTCGGCGCGGCCTAAACATGCCACAAATGGGGCTGTAAAATTACCGAATGTGAATGACGTACCGCGAGAGCTTCTTGGACTTGCTCCTCAGCCGAGACATCTGCCTCATGTTAATTCTCCAAACGTCGATAAAATGTTTTGGACGGAAGAACGTGAAAAAAAGAAGTTTGGCGGCGAGACCGTTCAACATCACGTCGGCCCTATCCACAGCCCTGTTGCGGGCCGCACAGACCATTTGCCAATGCACGTCCCATCGGGGTCTTATGTCATACCTGCTGATATTATTTCAGCGATGGGTGAAGGCAATACGATGGCTGGCTTTAAGGTCGCGAATGACATCTTTGGTGAACAACCTACGAGCCGCCCTGATGGAGAAGCGGTTCCAATTGTGGCTGCCGGCGGTGAGTATGTAATTCATCCTGATAATGTGTCTGGGTTAGCCAAGGGCGATCTGGATCACGGGCATCGTATTTTAGATTCTTTCGTAAAGAAAATGCGAACGAAGACAGTAGCAACGCTTAAAGCACTACCGGGACCAAAACGCGATTAAACGGGGGGAAAAATGGCCGAAGAAATGCACGTTCGGATTGGAACGCTTGACGATGTGGATGACATCATGGGGCTGGCGTTGTCAGCTTGCGACGAGAATGGGTTCGTGGAGCCCAATCCTGCAAAACTGTTAAACGAGATTTATCCTGCTTTGAACCTTCATTATGGATTGGTGGGAATTATCGGAAAAAAAGGTGAGAAGGCGGAGGGGGCTGTTCTTCTGCGAATTGGCGCAATGTGGTATAGTGACCACGAGGTGCTTGAAGAAAAGGCTATCTTCATTCATCCTGATTACCGCAGCGCTAAAGGGGGGCGTGCGCGTCGGCTCTGTGAGTTCTCGAAGAATACGGCTGATTCGCTGGGTATCCCTTTGATAATTGGTGTACTCTCTAATAATAGAACAGAGGCGAAAGTCCGCCTTTATAAGCGTCAATTCGGAGAGCCGAGTGGTGCTTTCTTCCTGTATAACGCCCGCACTGGCGGGTGGAAAGACGCTGCGGAGTAAGCGCAATGAGCAGTAAGTCACAAACCTCTACGCAACAAGTATCAATTCCGCCAGAGGTTTTGGCCCGATATAATGCGGTTAATACGCGCGCTGAGCAGATAGCTCAGAAACCTTTCGTTGCCTACTCGGAAGACCCTAACGCATTTGTTGCGCCGTTGAATGCGTCTCAACAGGCTGGCATAGAAAATATCAACGCTTTGCAAGGCATGGCGACGCCTGATGTTCAAGAGGGTCAGAACTATATCCGTCAGGGGATGGCCGAAGGCCGCGATCTACAACGACAATCTTTAGATACGGTGCAGCGCGGCCAAGGTATTGGTGAGCAGCTTTACGGTCAGTCTTTGAATACGGCTGGCCAAGGTCAGGCTATTGGCGCTCAACTTTATGACAGGTCTCTCGGCACGTCCGCTGCGGGTCTTGGCGCTGCTCAACAAGTTTATGGGCAAGCACTTCCTGCCGTCCAACGCGCAGCCGCAACTGGCGAAAATTATGCCCAAGATGCAGCGCAGCGTCTGTACGCCGGCATAAACCAAGCACAACCTTACATGGGGGAGGCCGCGAACCTCACCCGCATGGGGTTAGGGGCTGGGCAGAATTATGCTGGGATGGCTGGTGGGTATCTAGGCGCTGGTACGCGAAATGTTGGTCCGGGCGAGCTTGAAACTGAGCGGTATATGTCGCCGTTTACCAACCAAGTTGTTCGCGCACAGCAAGCGCTTCAGGCTGAAGAGAACCAAGCTCAACGGTCAGCCCTTAAAGGCGAGGCTATCCGAGCTGGAGCATTTGGCGGCGACCGCGCTGGCATTGCACAAGCAAACTTGGCCCGTCAACAGTCCTTGGCTAATCAGGCAACGCTGTCAAACTTGCTCCAACAGGGGTATGGACAAGCAC
>JBEINE010000018.1:0-25377 GCA_040378245.1 Hyphomonadaceae bacterium
CAGACGCGGGTCCAGCTCTAAAAAAAGCGCCAAGACCGGGTGGCGATCGCGCGCCAAGACGTCTTGATAGGCACCTCGCGCGGCCCCTTTGAGCAAAGGGTCTTTCACAGGCCGACCATTGACGAACAGGTGCTGATGACGTGCATCGCCGCGCGCTGCAATTGGCAGACCCGCTAAGCCAACAAGCCTGACACCGGCACGCTCAGCCTCGATGACAAGTGCATCCAAAGACGCATCCTTGCCGATAATGGCACTGACCCGCGCTGCCCGCATCGCTGTGGGGTCCGTGCCTTCGGGTAGATAAGAAAAACTGGTGCGACCGTCACTATCAAGGCGAAAGGCCACATCAGGTCGCGCGAGTGCCAATCTTTTGAGAGCGTCTGAGATCGCCAAAGCCTCAGCACGCGGTGACTTTAGGAACGCCAAGCGGGCCGGAGTCGCAAAAAATAAGTCCCGAACGTCCACCCGCGTGCCCGGTCTGCTGCCAGACCAAGGGGCGGGTGCCGGACCTTCTACCGCACCCCCATTGACCGATAACGTCCAAGCCTGATCGCACCCGCGCGCGCGCGATGTGATCGTGACACGGGCAATGGCACCAATTGAGGGCAATGCCTCGCCCCGAAAGCCAAGCGTCTTGATGTCAAGCAAATCGAGAAGGCCATGTTGATCGGGCGCCAGTTTAGAGGTTGCGTGGCGCTCTACCGCGAGTGCCAGCTGATCGCGCTCTATGCCTGAGCCATCGTCTTCAACCAGAATGCGTGAAACGCCGCCATCTTCGATCAAAACCCGGATCGACCTAGCACCTGCATCCAGCGCATTTTCAACCAATTCTTTTACAGCTGCTGCCGGCCGCTCAATCACTTCACCCGCCGCAATCTGGTTGATAGCATCAGGAGGAAGGCGGGTAATCATCATGAGCGCATTATTGGCCCTTTGGCCGTGAGTCGGCTATTCAAATTACATGCCTGGCAGCTTGAATCCGCGTGGTCTGTTTTGCTGGATTGTGACGGGTTGCCCACCTGTAGCATTGCGTATTGCCGCTTGCTCAAGGCGTTGACGCTCGGCCTCGGCTTCTGACGATAAGGGATTGGCGGGTTGACTTGCCGCAGGCGCGGTCCTGCCTAAAATGCGATCCGCAAATCCAGTTGATTTACGAGCGACCCCACCGGTTTCTTCGTCGATGACAGCTCGGATACGCTGGTCGGCATTCGTACCACCAGCGCGCGCCACCAAAAGCTTTTCACCTTCGCTGGCGGCAGTGCCCACTTGAACGCCAAAAACAGCCGTTCGGGCCTGAAGATCAGCGCGTAATTCCATGGGGCGGGCCTCGCCGGGGCGGGGCGGGCGGAGGTTGAACTCTGGCGGGACGACCAAGGGGGCTTTAGAGACGACACGAAACTCATCTGGTGCGGTCTTCTCGCCGCCGAGAGCTTGGCGCACGCTTGTACAGCCGCCTAAGGTTAAAGCGGCGAAAGAAGCGAGGAGGGCTAGGCGAAGGGGCGTCAGGGTCACGGGATTTAGCTCCAATTGGGGGGCGGTCTTGACTGGTCTTAGCGCTTTGGCCGCGCGCTCGTCTAGGTGTTCACTCTGTTGGACGACGAGTGTCCAGCGATGTCTCAGATTTTTGTCGCGATTGTGGCGGATCATCGGGGTTCAGCAGCATATCAAGCGCCAAAAGTGCAGCCCCTAAAGTAATGGCCGAATCGGCGACATTAAAGACCCAAGGGAAATAAAGGCCAGAAAAATCGAGGAAGTCTGCGACCGCGCCAAAACGGATGCGGTCAATCATATTGCCAATGGCGCCGCCAATCACCAATGAAAGGGCGAGGATGGTTTGTGCCCGCTGCGCCCGCGTCAGCCAGATCGCAAAAACAGTCGCAATCACGCCCGACAGCGCTACCAAAGCCCAACGCTCCCAGACTGCATCAGCTTTCAGCGCGCCGAAACTCACGCCATAATTCCATACCATGGTCAGGTCAAAAAAAGCAGAAAGCTCAATCTTGCCAATCTCAGGCAGCCTCAGCACAGTGATGATCCAATATTTGCTGAGCTGATCAAGCGCCAAAACGCCCAAAATCAGGGAAAGGCCGAGACGCTTGGTTATGATCGCTTGTCCAGTCATGAGATGGCTTTATCTGGAATTGCGCGCAGGAGCAAAGCAGGGTGGCAGCAAGTCTGTCCCCCGCAAGCGGGTCAAGCACATAGGCGCGTTCCCCACCTTGCCACCCGCGCGTCATCCCGCTAACCAAAGCTGCAACAAAGACGCAATTTTTCGGGGCACATACTCATGCAGGATATTCTTTTGGCGCTTGAGCAAAAACGCGCTGCGGCGCGTTTAGGCGGCGGAGAAAAGCGGGTCGATGCCCAGCATAAAAAGGGCAAATTGTCAGCCCGAGAGCGGATCGAAATCCTGCTCGATGAGGGCAGCTTTGAAGAATATGACATGTTTGTCGAGCATCGCTGCACCGAGTTTGGGATGGCCGATCAAATTATTCCAGGCGACGGTGTGGTGACGGGGCAAGGCACGATTAATGGCCGTTTGATTTACCTATTCTCGAAGGACTTCACCGTATTCGGCGGCTCATTGTCTAAAACCCATGCAGCCAAGATCGTCAAAGTTCAGCAAATGGCGGCACGAAATGGCGCGCCGGTGATTGGTTTGTTTGATGCGGGCGGGGCGCGCATCCAAGAAGGCGTCGATAGTCTGGCGGGCTATGCCGATATATTCATGGAAAATGTGCTGTCCTCCGGCGTCATTCCCCAAATCAGCGTCATCATGGGGCCATGTGCAGGGGGCGATGTCTATTCGCCGGCCATGACCGATTTCATCTTCATGGTAAAAGACACATCCTACATGTTTGTCACAGGCCCTGACGTGGTCAAAACCGTGACAAACGAAGTGGTGACAGCTGAGGAATTGGGCGGTGCCAGTGTACATGGGGCCAAATCTGGCGTCATAGACGGCAGCTTTGACAATGATTTTGATACCTTGTTTCAAATGCGGCGATTGATTGACTTTTTGCCCTCTTCGAACCGCGAAAAACCGCCGGTTCGTCCGACGCATGATCCTGCTGAGCGTCTGGATATGAGCCTTGATAGCCTCATACCCGCCAATCCCAACAAGCCTTACGACATGAAAGAGCTGATAGAGAAAATCGTCGATGAAGGCGATTATTTTGAAATTGCGAAGGATTTTGGCAAGAACATCATTACATGCTTTGCCCGCATTGAAGGCTCAACCGTCGGTATTGTCGCCAATCAACCCATGAGCCTTGCAGGGGTGCTTGATATCGACAGCAGCCGAAAAGCCGCCCGTTTCGTGCGCTTTTGCGATTGTTTCAATATTCCCATCGTGACCTTGGTCGACGTGCCGGGCTTTATGCCGGGCACCAAGCAGGAATATGGCGCCTTGATCAAGCACGGCGCAAAGCTGCTGTTTGCTTTTGCCGAAGCCACTGTCCCCAAGGTGACAGTCATCACCCGCAAGGCCTATGGCGGGGCCTATGATGTTATGAGTTCCAAGCACTTACGCGGCGATGTTAATTATGCGTGGCCAACCGCCGAAATCGCCGTTATGGGGGCCAAAGGCGCGGTGGAAATCATTTTCCGCGCTGACATGAAAGACCCAGACGCCATCGCCGCACGCACCGCCGAATACCAAGCCCGCTTCGCCAACCCCTTCGTTGCCGCCTCACGCGGCTATATCGACGACGTCATCATGCCCCACTCAACCCGCCGCCGCGTCGCCAAAGCGCTGCGGGCTCTACGCGGGAAAAAGCTGGAGAACCCTTGGAAGAAGCATGATAATATTCCTTTGTAGGGGGTGGGCGCGCGCAGCACTGGCTGCGCAATCTCATCCAATGGCGCAGTGATTTAAGGGGGTTATTTCACCAAGCCAATTCCTCAGCGCTTAGGCGGATAAGCCACAAAAACGACGTTCGAATATGTTTCCCCGCCCACTTGGTAAGTGAAATCTCTCGACGCTTCGCGACTTAGCCCAAGGCGCAACATTACCCCTTGTGAGCGGATGTTTGTTGGCGACGTGTATGTAAGGATTTCCTCAAATCCGAGCCGGTCAAATCCGTCATCGAGCGCAGCGCGCGCCGCCTCTGTCGCATAGCCTTGGCCCCAAGCGGCTTTGATCAGACGCCATCCGATCTCGACCCCGTCGCCCAGACCGGCTTGCGCGTGTAATTGTGGAATTGAATTGATGCCAATATAGCCAAGAAATGCGCCATCTCTCGTCCCAAGTCGCATGCGTCCATAGCCGTTTTGAAAATAGCCTGCGGCGTAGCGATCAAACTTTTGATCGCTTTGCGCTCGATTGAGCGGCGCGGGCCAGTCATGCATGACCTCAGGGTCCCCTAGCATCGCGGCCAGCGCATCACGGTCCTCTTCTCGCCATAGCCGGAGAATAGTCCTTGCCGTTCGAAGTTCCATCGTATCAGGCCCCTGATTTGGTGATGCGTTAGGCGGCTGCGTTATCGATCCTGTGCCGTATGAAAGACAGCTACGATCAAGAAATAATCGTTCTTTACAGTAAAAACAATAATATAAGGCGCCCCCTTAACTGACAACTCTCGAAACCCGGCAAAGCGGCTTGGTCGACCAATATCGCCCAACCGTTCAAGGCTTTCGCCGCTAGCTTTGATACGCCCGATTGTTCTCTTTGGGTTTGCATCCTCAATCGTTGATAGCCATATCTTGAAGGCTTGAAGTTGTTTCTTGGCACTCTGCGCCCACCGAACTCGCACGCGTCAGTCGCCCCAATTCCCGAAAACTTCTTCCATCTCTTCCTCAGAAGCTATTTCAATGGATTGCAACAATATAAGACGCAGCTCTTCGTTTTGAGCGTCTGTGAGGAGCGATTTCACTGAGTGGTCGGCCTGCACGCTTTCCAAATTAAGCGGCGCTGAAGCACCCTCCATATTAATCTTCTCTAAGTGGCCCATTTAGTTTTCTCCAATTGTAAAAGTTATCAGAGTTATTTGGATTTGAATAGAAGTTGCATTTCGCTTCAACAATCGTTCTTGTTGATTGTGAAGGAACGTAGTGACCCTACAGGGAAACCCCGATGAAGTGGATTTACGACCCAGACGCTGACGCGGCACACATGGTCCTCTCCGATATCCCAGTCGACGAAAGCGAAGAGGTAACGCCCGGCGTCATTTTTGACTTTGATGGGGGCAGGGCTGATTGTCGGGATTGAGGTGCTTAACGCGTCTTCGCGTTTGCCCCAGTCTGTTCTGGCACCAGAAGCGGCTTAATTATCGATCCTGAGCGGTGTGATATACCGCCACAATCGAAAAATGGTCTTTTCTCACTTGGTAAACGATCACTTAGGGCGCATCGCGAACCGAGAGTTCTCGCGTATCTTGGAATTTGCCGGGTCGACCAATGTCACCTCGTCGTGCCAAGGATTGCGCCGCCACCCTAATTCTCACCACAGTCCGGTCAGCCTGTGCGTCCGGCAAACTTGCGAGCCATTCCCGAAAAGCAAGTAAGTCCGAGAGCGCTTGCCTCCTCCACCTAACCTGCACGGCGCGATGCGCTCATCAATTCCGTAAAAGCGGCTTCAACTTCCTCATCGGTTGCAATGTCATAATCAAAAGGCTCTTCAAGCCTTATACGTAGATCTTCCAATTGTGCATCGCTCAACAGCGACCCTGGATTCAAATCGCCATCAAAAACATCTGCAATAACGTCCGCAATCACATCTTGGCGATCCATCGGCAAAGCCGCGACTTTTAGTGCAATTTGTTCAAAGCGACCCATTTCCGCGCCCTCCACATCAAAAACTTAGCACAAGACATCGGGCAAGGCACGAGAAAATCACTCCACCAGCGCCCGCAGCTCGCTGGCTTTGGTTTCCACCAGCTCGACAATGTGCTCAACCATCTCGTCATTGCTCAATTTATGGCTGGCCTTGCCGGCCATATAGACCATGCCGGCCCCTTTGCCGCCACCGGTGAAACCCAGGTCGGTGAAGAGGGCTTCGCCCGGTCCGTTCACGACGCAGCCGATGATTGACAAGGATATGGGTTCAGAAATGTGGGATAGGCGGGCTTCGAGTGCTTCGACGGTGCGAATGACGTCAAACCCTTGGCGGGCGCACGATGGGCAGGCGATGATATTGACGCCGCGGGTGCGCAGGCCCAGCGATTTTAGAATATCATAGCCAACGCGCACTTCTTCCTCTGGTTCTGCCGATAAGGACACCCGAATTGTATCGCCAATCCCGGCCCACAACAGCGAGCCAATACCGATTGAGGATTTCACTGTGCCTGAGCGCGCCGCACCCGCCTCCGTCACACCGACATGTAGGGGGCAATCAATGGCCTCTGACAGGGCCTGATAGGCGGCAACCGTTAGGAATGTATCAGAGGCTTTGACTGAAATCTTGAACTCATGAAAATCGAGGTCCTGCAGAATGCGTGCATGATCCAGCGCGCTTTCAACCATAGCCTCTGGACAAGGCTCACCATATTTCTCGAGCAAATGATTTTCGAGTGAGCCGGCGTTCACCCCGATCCGGATGGAGCATTTATGGTCGCGCGCGGCGCTAACCACTTCGCGGACACGCTCAGCAGAGCCAATATTGCCCGGATTGATGCGCAAGCATGCTGCACCGGCCTTTGCGGCCTCAATGGCGCGTTTATAGTGAAAGTGGATATCGGCCACGATGGGGACATTGGCGGCTTTCACGATGGTGGAGAGTGCCGCAGTTGATTCAGTATCGGGGCATGATACCCGTATGATATCCACGCCCGCGTCTTCGCAGCGCCGGATTTGGTCGATTGTGGCCGCAGCATCGGCGGTTGGCGTATTGGTCATCGTTTGAACAGTTATGGGGGCATTGCCCCCAACGGGGACTGAGCCGACCATGATCTGACGCGATTGACGGCGCATAATCGTGCGCCAAGGCCGGATTTGTTCAATAGAGCTAGCCACTAGGTTTCCTTGATCTGTGTCGCAGCGAATTGAGTGGGATTAAAGCTCTTTATAGGGCCAGAACGTGCGCCTTGCCAGATATCAAATGCGCAGCCATTATGGGCGGCTATTGTGTTTCAAGAATTATGGAAGGCCGCGTAAATCACAAAACCGAGCAAAGGTAGGCCAATCGCATCAGCAATCGCGATCTTTCGTAATCCCCCCGCTGGCATACCGGCGCGCCCATAAAGGAGTAAAAAACTCGCCATGCTGATGCCGACGACTACAGCAGCCAACGGGCGGCTTGCCGTGTGAAACGCCGCGATAATACATGCGCAGCACACGGCCAGAAAAAGTCCGCCTCTATGGGCCAGTAGAAGCCCAATAGGCCCTGATGCTGCAACATTATAGAGTTTTTGGGTCAGCGATGGTCTGAAGATGACAAGGGCAGGTGTCGCGTGGATCGCAGCTAGGCCAAGCCAAGCCAGTTTTACAATCAGTTCCAATTGCGCCCCCTGAATATGCTTCAGCAAGAGCCTAAAGTGCTATAAATGACGCCTATGTCAAGTTTATGGCTGGCTGGCCGCTATGCTGCCTGGGTTGAGCTTTGCGTCCAGTTTCGCTTTCGCCTGTGCCGCTTCTAGGGCCTCGGCTTTGGCAATGTCGGCGGCAATTTGAGCGAAATTCGGGACGCGCCAATTCTCAACTTTCAGGCCCGCTTCGCCCACAATCGCGGTTTGACCATGGCCGCTGGCTTCCAACGCGCCGCCATCGGGGGCTGACACGATCCAGCGACCCAAGCCGTCCGTGGAAATTTCTTCACCCTTGCGCAGGATACGGTCGGTGACGAGCGCGCCGTCCTCACCCCGAAGCGTAACGCGGACATCTTGCAGCGCTTTAAGGCTTGATAAGGGGCGAATGTCTGCTGTTGCGCGTGGCGCCGTAACAGGCCCAGCTTGCGCCCATGCGGTGATAGAGGCATCGGGGGGCGCGATTGTGTCGGCTGCGCGCGGGTGTACACTGTGAATAACCGCCCAGACAACCAACCACGCCAAAAGACCCAGCGCCAGCATGATGCCTGCTGGAAGCGCAAAACGATTGGAGACTGAGGATTTTTCGGCTTCCCGTCGGCGTTGAACAGGCTCCCACGCGTCGCGAAATTCACTGACGAGGCCATCGCAATCGATTACACTCAATAACTCCCCATAAGCCCGCACGTAGCCAAGCGCATAGCCAAGCCCGGGCAGACGGGCAAATTGCATCGCTTCAATCGCCGACACTTGCTCGGGTCGCAGTTTCAGGGCTGCGGCGATTTGGTGAACCGACAAATGCTGAGCTTGCCTTGCCTGTTGCAAGCGCATTCCTGGCCCATCGGCTTCTGGTGTGTCAATCGAACCGACCAAGCGGAGGTGAGGGCGCGTTGACCCGAGGGTCTTAGCGGCATCCAAACTGCGGGCGGCCTCTGCGGGGCTCATGGCTTATCCTGCTAACGATTGTAACTGTATGTTATTTCAAGAAGGTTTCGGAAGTATTACGCTGACTTCACTGGAATTAACTATAACCCCTTGTGAGTTTGCGTAGTCTGCCAAAGCGCCTCGGATCTCATTGTGCCCTTTATGCAACATATGCGTCAATTCTGTGGCACTATCGCCAAGATTGAGTGATCTCAGCATCCGTTTTACAGGGCCAATGCCCGCCGCTGGCATTGATAAATGCCGGAAGCCAAGGCTGAGAATCGCCATCGCCTCCAACGGTCGCCCCGCATGCTCGCCGCAAATCGAGATAGGTGTATCGCCGGCACCATCCTTGATATATTTCAAGAACCCTAAAGCGGGCGTGGACAGGATGTCATAGCGGTCGGCAACCCGTGCTGAACCCCTGTCTGCCGCAAAGAAAAATTGCAGCAAATCATTGGTGCCAACCGATAGGAAGTCGGCTTCACGGGCAATGCTTTCAACGGCCCAAGCCAGCGAAGGCGCTTCAATCATGACTCCGGTCTCGATTGTGCTAGGCCCCGCGCGCCCGTGACTGTGCGCCCATGAGACCTCCTTGTCGAGCAGATCTCGGGCCCGCCGAAACTCGTCCAAAGTCGACACTAAAGGAAACATGACTCGCAGCAATCGTCCCTCGGCGGCGCGCACCAAAGCACGTAATTGATAACGCGATAGACCGGGTCGATCGAGGCCCATACGGACCGCACGCCAACCCATAGCAGGGTTTTCTTCCCGTTCAGTCGGCATATAGGCCGCCACTTTATCGCCGCCTAAATCAAGCGTGCGAAACGTCACGGGTTTGCCGTCAGCAATGTCGAGAGCCTCAGTATAGAGCGCGGTTTGGGCGTCTAGCCGTGGCAGGCTATCGGCTATCATGAATTGAAATTCAGTGCGGTAAAGCCCAACGCCGCTCGCACCCGTTAGGCTCAATTGTTCCAAATCAAAAGACAGTCCGGCATTGAGCAAAAGCTCAATTTTGATACCGTCCCGCGTGATCGCTGGTGCATCGCGGGCAGCTGCGAAGGCCTCCTGCTCTGCATTTTGAGCTGCGAATCGCCCTTGGAGGGCCACAGTTACATGGGGGTCTGGCCGCAAATAGACTTGGGCGGACCCTGCATCCACAATAACGCGATCACCTGACTCAACCCGTGACAAGAGGTTCTGGACTTGCCCTAACATGGGCACGCCCATAGCCTTGGCCACGATGGCGGCATGAGAGGAGGGCGAACCCTCTTCCAGCAAAATAGCCATGATTTTGCCGCGTCCATATTCCAGCAGCTCAGCTGGACCGATATCACGCGCTATCAGCACCGCGTTTTCCGGCGCCCCAGCATGATCGCCGCCATGAAGGTGGCGCAACAGTCGATTGTCGAGCTCTTCCAAGTCGTGCAGGCGTTCGCGCAAATAGCCGTCCTTGGCGTTTGACATCCGAGCCCGGTGATCTGACCGCACTTGCTCGACGCTGGCTTCAGCGGTGAGACCATTCTTGACGCCATCGCGTAGCCGCCGCTCCCAAGAGCGATCCTGGCTCAGCAAATGGAAAGTCTCCAAAACATCATAGGATGTGCCGCCCAAGGTCTGGACATCGCCAGCTAGCAGGCTTTCCAAGCCTAAGCGCAATTCACTTAGAGCGGTGTCGAGCCGATTTTCCTCTGCGACGGGATCGTCTGACAAATAGCGCGTCGGCTCAACGTCGGGATCGTGGAGGAAAGCGATGCCGCTGGCTAAGCCTCGCGAATAAGTCTTGCCCATGAGTGTTTCAGGTGTCGTTGGCTTGATCTGAAACTCAGACAGAGCGCCGATCAGATCTTCCACTGAGACGATCTCGGCCAGCACCGTTGCAATCAATTGCAAGGCTTCAATTTCATCATCCTCATAGGTGCGGGCATAACGATTTTGCACAACCAAGACGCCAACCACGCGTCCCCCGCGCAACACGGGCACCCCTAGGAAACTTTGGAACGGGTCCTCGCCGGTTTCAGGTCGGTAGGAAAAGCGCGGGTGTCGCGGCGCGTCAGGGAGGCTGACCGGCTCTATGCCTTCGGCAACAACCCCCACCAGCCCTTCCCCAGCTTTCATGCGCGTGCGGTGAACAGCGTCGCGCGACAGGCCCTCAGTTGCATACAGCTCCAGCGAGCCATCAGCCCGCTTCAGGTAAATGGAACACACATCGGCGACCATTGTTGTGCCGATTTGAGCGACAATGCGATCGAGGCGCGTTTGAGTATCTGCGTCCTGCACCATGACGTCGCGCAAACGCCGCAGCAAAACCCGCGATCCTCCCGCGCTGCCTGATGAAATCGGAGCCATAAATTCCCTGTCAAAATACGAGCGGCGTCTCTCTAACTCAATATGCTCAAATAAGCACGTGCAAGTGCTGTGGAGTATGGGGCACATGCGCCGTGTGCTGCGTTTCGCGCAGGCGGGTCATCAGTTGGCGAATTTATGCGCTTTTGATGCCCACGAAACAGTTGTTTTTGTTGTCCTTCCGCCTAATCGCGCCTAAGAAACGGAAGGGAGAAAGCATCGGGTCTTATTGGGCTTTCTGACACACTATACAGATTGAGCTTAAGATGATGCGAGGTGGTCAGTGCCGATGATAAGAGTGCCGCGCCAATTGCGTCGTCGTTGGCACGAGATCGTCACGAGCCGCCTGCCAAGGCATGTGACGCCTTCTGATAAGCCTCTCGCCATCGTGATGCCTTTGGCGGCCAAGGACGCCCGTTTAGCGCTTAGGAGCATCCCGGCCATCAAGGCGCATGTGCGCCACCCGATCACGGACTTTATTGTCGTTGGGCAGGACAATTCAGATTTGCGCGAACTTACAGGGACGCTTGGCGCCACATTCATCCCCGAGCAGACCATTCTGGCGCCTTTCCTTGATCACCCCTTACTCAATATCGGCTGGCTGAAACAACAATTCATCAAACTCTCAATATTCGACTTTATCGATCAAGATACTGTCTTGGTTCATGATTCAGACACGGTTCCGGTTCGAGATATTGCCTATTTTAAAGGGGAGAAGCCGATTTTCTATCTTTCAGACGAATACACGCATAAATTTTTTGAGTTTCCACGGCTCTTATGGCCGGCGATGAAGCGTTATCCCCGTTCATTTGTGGCCCATTCAATGGTGTTCCAACGCGACGTCATGGCTCGCATCAATGCCAACGTCTTATCACGCCATAGCACCGATTTGCGCGGATTCATTCTCAATCATGTGACCCGAGACAATTTTCACGCGCTGTCAGAATTCGAAATTTATGGCAATTTCATGCATCAGTTTGAACCCGACGCTTTTTCCACGAGCTACTGGTACAATGTAAAAGCCAAACTCGCCGACGGCGAGCGTCTGGATGAGTTCATGGCCCGACGGCGACGGTTCAACAGCATATCCCTGCACACGCGCCAACCATAAGTCTGTTCGCGAAGTGTGGCCCTGCCTTTTAGATTGCGTCCAGCCCATAAGCGGTATGCAGCGCCCGGACAGCCAGCTCTGTATAGCTGCTATCAATCAAGACGCTGATTTTGATCTCAGACGTCGCGATATTCTCAATGTTAATGCCTTTTTTGCTCAACGCATCAAACATGGTCCGCGCGACGCCGACGTGAGAGCGCATGCCGACGCCAACGACTGAGACCTTTGAGACATCCTTCTTCACCTCGGCAACTTCAAAGCCGATCCGGTCTTTAGCCGCCTCCATTAGAGCGGCTGCGCGATCCGCATCCCGTTCAGGTATCGTGAAAGTCATGTTGACCGCGCCTTCGGTACGTGAGGGAGCTTGGACGATCATATCAACATTGACATTGGCATCGGCCAAAATGCCAAAAATGATGGCCGCGACGCCAGGATTATCCACTAAGCCCTTGAGCGACAATTTGGCTTCGTCGCGCGAATAGGCGATGCCCGAAACGATTTGTTTTTCCACGATCTCATCCTCATCACAAACTAAAGTTCCGGGGTTTGGCTCACCGGGTTCGACAAAACTGGATAATACGCGCACCGGCACTTGCTGGGCCATCGCCAATTCAACGCTGCGGGTCTGTAAGACTTTTGCGCCCAGAGACGCCATTTCCAGCATTTCCTCATATGAGATTTTGGCCAGCCGACGGGCTTTTGGAACCATGCGCGGGTCCGTTGTGTAGACGCCGTCCACATCGGTATAGATGTCGCAGCGCGCTGCTTTAAGCGCCGCTGCAACGGCTACAGCAGAAGTATCTGACCCACCACGTCCCAATGTGGTGATCCGATCTTCAGCGGTAACGCCCTGAAAGCCAGGGATCACCGCAACTTCGCCAGCATCAATGGCCGCAGAGACGGCGTCGGCATCAATATCGTCAATCCGCGCTGACCCATGCACGTCGCTACTGGCCACACGGATTTGCCAGCCCTGCCAAGACCGCGCCGGCACCCCCAGAGCGCGCAAAGCGAGCGCCAGAAGACCGGTGGTGACTTGCTCACCCGTGGCCACGACAACATCATACTCATCGTCAAATTGATCGGGGCTTAGACCTTGGCCCGCATCTTCGGCGAGTGCCACCAAGCGATTGGTATCGCCCGACATAGCAGAGACCACCACCGCAACATCGTGTCCAGCCATTCGCTCTGCGGCCACAAGGCGGGCGACGCGGCGGATACGTTCGACGTCTCCCACTGAGGTACCACCAAACTTCATGACCAAACGTGACATTTTAATCCCTCTATATGCGCTCTAATGACGCAAACCACTCGACCCGCGGCTTGATCGCGCTATGACCTTAGAAGGTCAATCCTCTGACCCACGTCACACTGCAAATCAGGTTCCAAAACAACATGCCCAAAGTGACCCAAGATATCGCAATGGAACAGGCCCCGGCCTCGCCCTCCATCGACCCCGCCGAAGTCGCAAAGTTTGCCGCCATGGCAGAGGATTGGTGGAACCCGGAGGGCAAGTTCAAGCCACTACATAAGTTTAATCCCACCCGCCTGAAGTTTATCCGCGACACAGCCTGCGAACGCTTTGGTCGCACGGCGGGCGACCCCCAGCCCCTCAAGGGTTTGAAGCTATTGGATATCGGCTGTGGCGGTGGATTACTTAGTGAGCCGATGGCGCGGATGGGCGCGCAGGTCACGGCCGTCGATGCAACCGCGCCCAATATCAAAACCGCCATGGTCCATGCCGAGCTTATGGGCTTAGACATCGATTATCGCCACGGCACGGCGGAGGGCCTGTTGGCAGCCGGCGAGGGGCCTTACGATATTGTGCTCAACATGGAAGTGGTCGAGCATGTCGCCGATGCGGCTGCCTTCTTGCGCTCAACCGCAAGGCTCGTGGCGCCCGGTGGCCTTATGTTCATCGCCACCATCAACCGCACCCCGCGCGCCTTGGCCTTTGCCATCATCGGCGCCGAGCGCATCCTGCGCTGGCTCCCCGAAGGCACCCATGACTATAATAAATTGGTCAAGCCATCTGAGATTGTCTCTGCTTTGCGGGGGGAGGCGGGGTTGTCTTTAGATGAACCAGTCGGCGTGGCCTATAATCCGCTGATGGATCGCTGGTCTTTGGGACGCGATACGGGGATTAATTATATGGTGGTGGCAAGACGGGGGTGAGGGCGAACCTGTTTAGGTCCCCAGTTCGCTCGCGCTAGAATTATGTTGCATCTAAATTACTTGCTTCGGCTGGTTTGCGCCACTTGTCGTCGTTTACGGCTCCATTGCATGAGCTTGAAAGCGGACGATGTTCCCAATCTGCAGCGTCTAAACGCCCGTTGTGGCTTGAGTTAAGCGCGAAGTTTAATCGCCCCCTCGTATGGGGTTGAAGGGGTAACACCCAAACCATGACCTCAACGAAGATCAATCACATCAATGTTCTGGTGGATTGCTGCCTCAAGCAGCCTGCCGTCACGGCTCGCCAGTGCGCAATCATGCTCCAAAGCAATGGCCAAATAGCTGGCGTCATAAATTCCTAAGTTCTCATTACGCGCCAAAGCAATCATAAAAGTGAGCTCCCTCGGCGCTGGCGGCGGCATGACCCTGATGATGGTCTCAAGCTCTGGTAGGTCACGGTCTAAAGTCTTTGGCCCAACTTGATTGCGCCGCTCTAACTTTATCAAAGCATGACGCATTTCGAGCGAGAACACATTTGGCGCAATAAGGTCAATTGTGCTCGCCTGAACACGAAATGCCTCTGCCGCCGATGTTGATTGGCTTGAAACCAAAAACGATAAGGCCGCTGATGCGTCGAGCACCACAGAAATCATCGGTCTTCATCCATCCAAGCTTTGATCGTGTTCCAGCTGAGACGCTCATGGCTTTCGACATTTCCGCGACTCCAAGCATCGCGGTTTTCCGCGAGACGTGACAGCAGCAGCGACTTTTCATTAGGAGTCTTTGGACGAATGATGGGGACGAGCTTTGCAGCTGGCGTGCCGTGGCGCGTGATAACAATCTCCTCCCCAGTCGCTTCAACATCAGCGATTAGCAAAGAGAGCGTATTTTTGGCTTCGTAGAGTGCAATTTGCCGCATCGCATAACTATAGCCAAACTCTAGCCAAAATGCAATCTCTCCAGCATGTCAAGCCTTGGGCGCTTCCTACGCTGGCTCCCCGAAGGCACCCATGACTATAATAAATTGGTCAAGCCATCTGAAATTGTCGCGGCCTTGCGAGGGGAGGCGGGGTTGACCTTAGATGAGCCAGTCGGTGTGGCCTATAATCCGCTGATGGATCGCTGGTCTTTGGGACGCGATACGGGGATTAATTATATGGTGGTGGCACGACGGGGGTGAGGGTCTGTTGGTTTCAATCTTCAGGTCGCCGGTCTTGAAAGTGGTCAGTCGCTGAGCTCAATATGGAGCTGTCATTAGATGGCTGGCTTTAGCGCGCTGTTGCCGCTCGCACTTGGGTCGGTGAAAGTTGAGGAGCGTCATGAGCTCAAGCTTCGAAATATCCGCGACTCGACTCAATTTCGGTATTGTCGAGCGATTGCTGTAAGAAGCGCAGCTGGGCAGCCAAACCGTCATCCAATTCTCGCCAAGCCTCGACATGTGTCGGCAGGACCATTTCGGGCAGGGGAATGGGCAAGGCGGCGCGCACGGATTCGGTGGGAACCCAAGCGCCCTTGGAGCGAAAGCCAGCCTTGGCCATGGCAATCGCGACGGGTTGACCGTCGAGTGTTTCGATCCGGTGCTCTAAATAGACCCAACGGCTGTCCCATCCTACAAGACGGGTGGACGCAATCGCCTGTTCCCAAAGACGCAGCTCGCGACGAAACTGTATCGTTGTGCTACCGAGAATGGGTTTCCATCGGAAGTCGAGGACGATCTTCACGACGCCGATACGCAAGAGAAACTCCATACGATTGACATCAATGATCTGCAGGTAGCGACCATTATTGAGATGCAGATTGATGTCGATATCGTGTGGTAACACGCGGAATCGGCTAGATACCGGTTTTGAAGCGATGATCCGCGGCTGCGTGAGGCCACGTGCGGCGGCAGGGATCATGCGCCCAAATAACTTAATCATAATGTCATTTCCTTGAGAAGCCGAAGTTGATCTAAAAAACCCAGATGACGGGTCTCGCACACGACCGAAATGGCCGAGGCGGGGACTAAGGTGGTCCCCAATCGCTTGACAGGTTTGCGGGAAAGTTGAGCTAGAATCGGTTGTTGATGTTTACGCTGCAATTTTGACTTCCGGCTTAGATTGTTCCGATGTTAACCTTCGATAAAACTAGCTTTCGAACTTCGCCTATGCCTCAAAAAGGGCGGCTCCGCCAAGCATTGAAGGAGCTCGTTCTACATTGTAGTCATTGTTGCATTTTTTGTGTGCTTGGAGCAGCTCAATGCCAGTTTTGAAGGCAGGGATGTAGGCACACTCATATTTGAGGCTGTGCCAAAGTCGCCTACCCGTGGCGATCAACGGTATCGAAAGCATCGCCCTTACCATTGCCTCTGATAATTGTGTTGCCCCATTGCGCATATTTGAGCGGATTTACAAAATGTTTGAGTCTAACGGCCTTACGATACCAGTTATTTGGGACCCGAGTGTTGGGGGAGCGCGCAGCACGAGCTGCGCAATTTATAATTAACACAATAACTTATGATAGATATGCGCAGCTCGTGCTGCACGCTCCAGTGCGAGCCACGCTTTGATGTCCTGTCGGGTATGCATCTTTTTCTGTATGGTAATTATTTGATCCTCTATCGCGTAATGGACGCCGATGCCGAGAATGTGAGGGTTCTTCATGGCGCGCGGGAGTGGGAGGATTTGGTTTGAGGCCTTATGGTTGGGCATGAAGGTCAGAAGCTCGGTGGAGAGCAGTCGTTGGCGACTGCACCCAGAGGCTACAAGCGCGCCAATTCTACCCAGTCTTGAACCTGAAGTCAGCCCCGAACGCGCGCCCCTCAAAGCCCCAAAGCCTCCCTCACCGCCCCATAAGTTATCTCCCCCGCGCGCACATTGAGGCCCAGAGCGAGGCCCGGATCGTCGGCCATGGCTTTGTCGATGCCTTTATTGGCGATGGCCAGCATATAGGGCGCGGTGACGGCGTTGAGGGCGTAGGTGGAGGTGAGGGGGGCCGCACCTGGCATGTTGGCGACGCAATAATGGACGACGCCGTCGATGACATAAGTGGGGTCGTTATGAGTTGTTGGGCGGGAGGTTTCAAAGCATCCGCCTTGGTCGATGGAGATGTCCACCAGCACCGCACCATCCTTCATCTTGGCCAACATGGCTTTGGTGACAAGTTTGGGCGCAGAAGCACCGGGTATCAGAACCGCGCCGATCACAAGATCAGCTTCGATACAGGCCTGTTCGACAGCATCGGGGGTGGACATCAAAGTTGTGACCATGCCGCCAAACTGGCGATCAATGTCAACCAGAACCTTTTTGGAGCGGTCAAAAACGGTTACGTCCGCGCGCATGCCATGGGCGATCTCGCACGCATTGAGACCTGATACGCCGCCCCCAAGGATGACAACTTTGGCGGGTGCCACACCGGGAACCCCACCCATCAGCCTGCCCATGCCGCCTTGCGGCTTCAGCAAACAATGCGCGCCAACTTGGGTCGCCATCCGACCAGCCACTTCGGACATGGGCGCTAATAAAGGCAGACCGCCATCGGGACCGACCACGGTTTCATAGGCAATGGCTGTGCAGCCAGACGCCATCAGCGCTTTGGCTTGTTCAGGGTCAGGGGCCAGATGCAGATAGGTGAAGAGGATATGGTGCGGTTTTAGGCGCGCGCATTCAACCGGCTGTGGTTCTTTTACTTTGACGATCAGAGTGGCGGTCGCAAAGATTGCGTCGGCGTTGTTCAGGATTTTCGCGCCAGCTTTTTCATAGGCCGCATCGGCCACACCGATGCCATCGCCAGCACCAGTTTCAACAAATACATCATGACCGGCTTGCACCAGCAAAGCCACCGTGCTCGGCGTCGCACCAACGCGGTTTTCTTGCGGCTTGATTTCCTTTGGCACACCAATTTTCATGATCGTCTCCTTTAAACCATGACATTAGCACAGAAAGAGTGGCGGTTCCCGCCTAACTTGATTGTCATTGCAGCCCCCGTTAGAGGTTTTGAGCGTCAACAAGGGATATTGCCATGGATTCCGTTTCATTAGATGATAAAGATCGCGCATTGCTGCGCGCGCTTCAACGCGATGGGCGGGCGAGTATCGCCTCTTTAGCGGAACGGATTGCTCTGTCTGAAAGTGCGTGTCGCCGCCGGATTGAGGCCTTGGAAAAGCGTGGCATTATTGAAGGCTATCGCACGGATTTATGCGCAGCCAAGCTGGGCTTCTCTCTCACAGTCTTTGTTTCGATTTCGCTCGGTACCCAAACCGACCGCGACCTCGGGGCGTTTGAAGGCGCGGTGCGGGCGGCACCTGAAGTGTTGGAATGCTGGTTGATGACGGGCGAAGCCGATTATCTGCTGCGCGTGGCGGCGCGCGATGTCGCCGACCTTGAGCGCATCCACCGCGAAGTCTTAACGCGATTGCCCAGTGTTGTGCGCGTCAATACCGCTCTAGCCATGCGCTCAGTCTCGCCGACGCGCGGCCTTCCAATAAGATGAGGGCGCAGCGCGTCGACTAAGCGCGCCCACCAGCCTTCAGGCGCGCGATGGTGGCTTCAGCCTCTTGCAGTTTCATCCGATTTTCTTCTGCTGTGTTCATTTGCTTTGAGCGATCCCTCAACGCCCCGCGATAGGTCTCGCGAACCGATAAGTGGGTCATGATACGGGCGCACACCACATGAAAATCGACTGGCTTGGTCACATAATCATTGGCGCCAGCTTGAAGACATTCAACCATAATGGATTGATCGGTCCGTGCTGAAACCATAATGATAGGCAAAGCGGCAGCGGTACGTTTCGTCCTGACTTTCTTGACGACTTCCAAGCCGCTCATGCCGGGCATCATCACGTCGAGCAAAATGATGTCAATCGGCGATACAGAGAGAATCTCCAGCGCTTCGGCTCCATCATCGGCCTCATATACATTGATGTCGCGATTACGTAAGCGTCGCGCAAGAACATCAATATTGTCCTGTAAATCATCTACAATCAGAATATTAGTCTCTGATGGAATGTCGATTCCGTGCGCACTCATGCGGCTGTCTCCTTTGAATTAAATGTCAATTGATGTTCTATCTCTGTCAAAAGAGCCGGCAGATCGATGGGTTTACTCGCAAACGCGTCGCAACCTGCTTCCAAGCACGCCTCGCGAGACTCGGTCATCGCATGGGCCGTCAGCGCAATGATGCGCATGGATTTCCCGATCTTCTGGCGGATTTTGGCTGTCGCCTCCAAGCCTGACATAACGGGCATGGAAACATCCATCAAAACAACGTCTGGCCTCCAATCGAGCGCCTGTTGCACCGCATCCGCGCCATCGACAGCACCGCGAACCTCGTAACCCGACCGATCCAGCCGACGCATCAGCATTTCACGATTATCATCATGATCTTCAGCGAGCAGTAGCTTAAACATCACACGGTCCTTTGGCTCTTAAATTTGGTCTGTGAATCGATGGGCGCGCTGGCTTGCGACAATTGGTCAGCGCTGGGAGCAGCGCCTGATGATTGGACCGCGCTTGGCCGTGCCCAGCGGGCAATCGCGGCAGTCAAAATGGCGGAAGGGCAGGGTTTTGCTAAATGTTCTTGCGCACCCAGCGAGATGGATTTCCGGCGGTCATCGTCGATTGACACAACGACCACGGGGACAGCGCGTGTTCGCCCGCAGTTGCGCAGTGCAGCCAGGACATCATGGCCGTTCATATCCGGCAAATTCAGATCCAAAAGGATCAAGGCAACGTCGTGCGTGTCGCAATAAGCTAGCGCCGCGCGGCCGGTCTCCGCGCAAGCGACTGAAAAGCCTAAAGAGTTAGCTGATCGCAGGTTTAATTCACGCCCGACAGGCTCATCATCGACGACCAAAATCGTGGGCGAAGCCCGATCTGCGCCTAGTGTAATCTCAACATCGCATGCTTCCAGGCCCAGCACGGGAATGCGCAATGTGAACTTGGACCCAAGGCCAACTTCACTTTCCACAAACACATCACCATCCAAAAGATGCATCAGGTCGCGGGTCAGCGCCAGGCCAAGCCCTGTGCCGCCATATTTTCGCGTCGTTGATCCATCAGCTTGGCTGAACGGAAGGAATAAACGTGCCAATTGCTCCGGCGACATCCCAATGCCAGTGTCTTTAACCGAAATCTCATACCAAGCCTGATTTTCATCTCCCTCGTTGATATTCAGCGTCAAAAGAACTTCGCCATTTTGGGTAAACTTACACGCATTGGATACAAGATTTAAAATACATTGCCGCAAACGAAACCCGTCGGTGAGGGCCAACGTGCGCTCACATCCAATCTCCATTTTAAGTCGATTGTTTTTGGCCGCAGCAAGGGGTTCCGCGCCGATGAAAACATCAGTCAATAGCTCATTCAAAAGGATTGGTTCGCTGATAATGTCCATCTTGCCGGCTTCGATTTTCGACAAATCGAGGATTTCATTGATCAGCTGCAGAAGGTGGGTTGCTGACTTTTGAACCTTTTTTGCGTCTCGTGCGGCATCTTTACGTCCGTCCTGTTCGGCGTCTTCAAGCAAAATCTCGGTGTAGCCGATGATTGAGTTCAGCGGCGTGCGCAACTCGTGGCTCATGTTGGCGAGGAATTGCGACTTGGCGACATTGGCGGCCTCGGCACTCGACCGCGCATCTTGTAATTGTTGGACCGCCGCTGTGAGGGCCATATCGCGTTCATCAATCTCAAGCAAAATCTGGTCCAGCCCCGAGAACAGCTGGTTAAACGCGCTTTCCATCGTGTCGGCGACATGGGCGGGGCTAACTTCGTTGTCGAGTGCAGGCGAGGGCGAAGGCGCGGAATATGATGGTAATGCAGCGCCGCACAATTCTTCCAGCAGTTTTCTCTTCTCGCTGAGACCTGTTTGAGCGCGCGCCATCATCAAGGTGAGCTTTTCTTGCCATGCCATTTCTTCTGAAACATCGCGTGTCAGCATGACAATTCGTCCAGCCGCACCATCGGCGTCTTTCATGGGCGCTAAGTCCGTTCGGACCCAACCGATTGCACCGTCGCGTAGAATTCGGCGATGATCCATCCGACCATAGCCGCCATTTTCTATGATGAGTATGGCTTGACGTTTGACGCGGTCGACATCGTCAGGATGGCAAAACATTCCCGATTCATCGAATAAACTCTCAAATGTCGGCGCACAGCCGAAGAAGGCGATCGCGTCATCGTCATGGGTGATTGTGCGCTTGAGATAATCGACTTCCCAGATAAAGGCCTTGCTGGTTTTAAGGGCCAATTCCAGGCGGTTTTGTTTAGCCACAGCGGTAGAGCGAGCCATATGAACTTCGGTTACATCTTGCGCATAGGCGACAGCACCTCCAATACTGCCATCGGTGGCGTACCAAGGCTGAACTTCCCAATCGTGATAGAAAGTGAGGCGGTTGCTGCGCTTGTGCGGCTCGCCTGAGACGCATGTTGTAATTCCTTGAAGGGCTTGCTCGATGGCACGGCTCCAGCTGTGCTCTTGATAGGGCACAACCTCAACCAAAGTGCGTCCGATTACATCGGCTTCCTTTTTGCCTATAGACCGCAGACCCGAGGCGTTGACGGCGATAAAGCGGCCTTGATTGTCAAAAAGGGCCGCGCGCAAGGAGGTGTGTGCAAACAGAAGACGGGAGACCATCGCGTCGCGGCTGGCAATGTCGCGCTGCTCAATGGCTTCGCTGCGCGCTGCGTCGAGCGCCAGTTCCGAGCTGTGGCGCGTCAGCCACGCCCTCCAAATGTAGAGTAGACAACACGAAAGGGCCAGAATGCCTAAAAGATGGCCCCTCAAAGACCGTTCGTCGTTAGTCATACCGTCCCAAAGCAAAGCCGCGGACGGTATAAGAAGATAGGGCGCAAAATAGGCGGCGCCAACGCGGCCAGAAATGGCAAACATTGAGGCAGATCGGGTCGCGCCTGAAGCGAACAAGGCCATCGCAGCCATGACAAAGGTGTAGTTAAACGTCAGCAGCATCCAGGTGGGCAGGCTTACGTAGATACACACCAGGATGATTCCGGTTAACATCATCGACGTTTCGCTTGCGGTGGTTAATGATGACTTGGGCTTGAGAGCCCCGCTCATGCCAGCGATATCAATGCGCATCATTATGGTCGTTGCAAGAGCCCATGCTACTGGCCATAAACTTCCCGTAAAGGCCGCGGTCGCACAGCCGGCCACGAGTAAGAGGGCCACGGCCATCGGGAATTCCTTCAACGACCGAGCGTGGTGGTTATCAAGGGCAGAATGATGTATCAATCTAGATCATGCTCACGTTTTACTCGTGAAACGACCTAACATGAGCTCGTTAACATCTCGTCTCCCTAAAGTTGATCGAGGCAGTGGCCCCGTCACTTGCTGTGAGCACGGTGCATTGATGCCTTTCCAATCTGCCTATAACGACCTACATCGCTCTCAATGAGTTCAGACCTTTATTCAGGGCGCGTTTTGGAACTGGCGTCCCAAATCCCCCATATCGGGATTTTGGCGGCCCCTGAGGGGCGGGCGCGGAAAGTCTCGCGCTTATGTGGTTCCGATGTCAGTGTTGATATTGTCATGACGGATCAGATTGTCACGGATTTTGCTATCGAACCAAAGGCTTGCGCACTCGGACAAGCCAGCGCAAGCATTTTGGCTCGCAACATCATTGGCGTGGGTCGCGACGAAATCGCTCATGCCCGTGACAGCTTACGCGCGATGCTGAAGGACGGCGGGGCAGCCCCAAGCGGTCGGTTTTGGGAATTGCGCTATCTGGCGGCCGTCGCCGATTACCCACCCCGCCACACCTCAGTCATGTTGGCGTTTGATGCGGCTCTTGAGGCCGTCGATCAGGCCTTGGCGGGTAAGCGGAAAATTAGCTTGCACAACTAGGAGCAGACGGGCCTTGCGCTTGGCTTTATCAAGCCTCACTTATGCCCGCGAAAGCGTGGGCTTGGGCCCACCTTTTTTGACAAGAGGAGCGGAAAATGGCTTTAGGGAATCGCATCGCAGCCTTTGCAATTTTGGCTGCTGCCAGTGTGTCGGTCGCCGGATGTGGCTATAACACCATTCCAACTCAGGAAGAAGCTGCAAAGGCCTCGTGGGCAGAGGTTCAAACTCAATATCAGCGCCGCGCCGACCTTGTGCCCAATCTCGTCGCGACCGTTCAAGGTGCGGCCAGCCAAGAAAAATCAGTGCTGACAGCCGTTGTTGAGGCGCGCGCTTCTGCTACGCAGCCCAAGTTTGACGCTTCGACAATTACGGATCCTGAGAAATTTGCTGAGTTCCAGGCCGCTCAAGACAGGCTATCGGGCGCTTTGGGCCGTTTGATGATGATCCAAGAGAATTACCCGCAACTAAAGTCGCTTGAAGGCTTTGTGGCGTTGCAAGGCCAGCTAGAGGGCACTGAAAACCGCATTGCGATCGCGCGGCGCGATTACAATGCTTCGGTTCAAACGTTCAACACCACATTGCGGACCTTCCCAAACGTGATCTGGGCGAACACCGCATTTTCCGGCACCAAGCCCATGCAATTGTTCCAGGCCACAGCCGGGGCTGAAAAACCGCCAGAAGTAAAGTTCTAAGGCTCCTCCCAAAAGCCTTACCGCGCATTTGCGTGCCACAATCTGTTAGGAGCGACTCAAATTGGTGATCCTTCGACGTTTCCTCGCATCGATCCTCGCACTGCTTATGCTCGGTGCGACACCAATTTGGGCGCAGGGCGTCAAGGCGACGGGGCCAACTTTCCCGCAGCTCACTGGGCGCGTGGTGGATCAAGCCAACATCATCCCAGAAGAGGTGGAGGCGCAACTCATCTCGCAATTAACAGCCCTTGAGGCGACGTCATCAGATCAATTGGTGGTCGTCACGGTCCCAAGCCTTCAAGGCTATGAAATCGAGGAATATGGCTATCGCTTAGGCCGTGTTTGGCAGATTGGCCAAGGCGAGCGGCTCAATAATGGTGTGATCCTGTTGGTCGCCCCCACTGAGCGCAAAGTCCGTATTGAAGTTGGCTATGGCCTTGAAGGCGTGCTGACCGACATGTTTACGGGCCAAGTCATCCGCAACAATATTCTGCCCGCCTTTAGAGCGGGGGATATGACGGGCGGCATCGTCGCGGGGGTCAACGGCATTGAGCAATTGTTGAAGGCCGATCCCGCTGAACTTCAGGCGCGTGCTAAGCGCGGCCTTCAAGATGTGCAGGCGTCTGAAAAAGCCGACCCCGGCGTCATTGTTTTCTTGGTCATTTTTATTCTGTTTTGGGTGTGGATTGCGAGTCTGAGCGCTCACCAAACCAAGTTTCATCGCGTCGGTGGCTGGAACGGTCGACGCTCGAGCGTTCATGATTGGGATAATCATGCCATTGTCGCTAATGTCGCGAGTGGTATTTTAGGGGCATTGCTGAGTGGCGGTGGTCGAGATGGCGGCGGCGGCGGCTTTGGCGGCGGTGGTGGCAGCTTTGGTGGTGGGGGCTCGTCTGGATCATGGTAAGCGCCCAAGATAGCTCTGTATTCAATGCAACCCAGCGCGATGCGATCGCTCGCGCTATCTCAGCGGCCGAGGCCAGCACTTCGGGGGAAATCTTTTGTGTGATCGCCCGCAAATGTGGCGATTATTATTGGACGACCCTCGTCTATGGGGCCGTCTTGGCGCTTCTCGCACCTGTCCTATTGCTTGCTTTTGGCCTTAATCCGCTTGATCTTGCCGAAGGGCTCTCAAGGCTAATGGGCGGGGGATGGAGCGTTGGCTTGGGAAGTTCGCCGCGCGATGAAGCGGCCCTTGGCATGGCGATTGTTGCGGGCCTGCAAACCTTCATATTCATGGTGGTGTCACTTTTGGGGCTTAACAGCGATGTCCGCGAGGCGATGACGCCGCGCTTTATCAAGCGCAATAATGTCCACCGCGTCGCGCTGGAGCAGTTTTTGGCCCAAGGTATTCATCTAACCGAAGGCCGCACCGGGGTGTTGATCTTTGCAAGTCTCAGCGAACATCAAGCTGAAATCATTGCTGATACGGCCATTTATGCGAGGGTGGATCGCCAAATCTGGCGCGAGGCGATCCATGCGTTGCTAACAGGTGCCCGCTCAGGCGATCTGACAGCGGGGCTGATCGGCGCGGTGGAAACGTCAGGGCGGGTCCTGGCCGAGCATTTCCCGCGCGCAGACAATGATGCTAATGAATTACCTAATAGAGTCGTGATTATTTGAAGGATTGTGACATTCGCCTGATCAACGAACACAAAGGAGCGCGCAGTGATTGTGTCTCAGTCAAGTTGTGTGATGTAATTTTGAGCCATAATTTTGCGTGCGATGGCATTGAGGTGGATGAGTAGTTTGCGCGCGACGGCGATGAGGGCTTGTCGTTTGGATCGCTCTCCAATTGTGAGCCTTTGATACATGTCTCGTAGGATTGGGTTCCA
>JBEINE010000280.1:0-2379 GCA_040378245.1 Hyphomonadaceae bacterium
AATCAAATATCTAGACGCGCAACCTGGTTCTAAAAGAACCAGACGCGCTTTAAATCAAATATCTAGACGCGCAACCTGGTTCTAAAAGAACCAGACGCGCAGCCAAGGCCGTTCACCGTTTCTTGGAATCAAGAAACGGTGTAAAATCGGCTTTATTTCAAAAGTTTATATCGCAACTTCGTTTCCATGGAAACGAAGGGCGCTCTGGTGTTGCGTGATCCCTTTAGAGGTTGCCCTGAGAGGTTTGTTAGCTGACTGGCGCGCTAAACGCCTGCCGCGTCTAAAGCTGCCAAGAACTCAGGCACAGCAGATTTGTAGTCAGCGACCAATCCAAAGTCCGCGATCGAAAAGATCGGCGCGTCGGCGTCCTTATTGATCGCAACAATGACTTTGGAATCTTTCATCCCGGCCAGATGTTGGATAGCACCTGAAATGCCCACGGCCACATAAAGCTCTGGCGCGACGACTTTACCGGTTTGACCGACTTGATAATCATTGGGCGCATAGCCCGCATCAACGGCGGCGCGAGAAGCGCCAACCGCCGCCCCCAATCTGTCGGCCAGAGGCTCAATAATGTGGTGAAACTCATCCGCTGAGCCCATAGCGCGACCGCCAGATACGACACGCTTGGCTCCAGCCAATTCAGGGCGGTCCGATTTAACGATCTCAGCACCAATAAAGGTCACAGTGGCAGAGGCGGTGCCCGATGCAATGGTCTCAATAGGTGCCGAACCACCATTGGCGGCGGCTGCAAAAGCGGTCGTCCGCACGGTGATGACTTTTTTGACGTCAGATGTTTGCACCGTCTCAAGCGCATTGCCAGCATAGATCGGACGCACGAATGTATCGACACCCACGACCTCTTGGATATCAGAAATGGGCGAAACATCGAGGGCCGCAGCAACGCGCGGCGCTGCATTTTTGCCAGTGGCGCTGGCAGCAAACAACACGGCGTCGTAACCGGCCATCAGTGGCACGATCAAGCCTTCCACGGCCTCGGCAATATTGTGAGCGAAGGCCTCGCCTTCAGCGTGCAGGACTTTGCGCACGCCAGCAATGGCCGCCGTACCGGCAGCTGCGCCACCGGCATTGAGGCCCGCCACTAACACATCCACATCGCCGGATAGCTGCAAAGCCGCGGTTATGGTTTTGTTGGTGGCATCTTTGACCAATGCATTATCATGTTCAGCAACAACGAGAACGGCCATTAGATCACTCCTGCTTCTTTCAACTTACCGACTAAAATCTCGGCATTTTCGACTTTGATCCCGCCCGAACGCTTTGGTGGATCGGTGACTTTAAGAACCGTCAGGCGCGCTTTGATATCAATTCCATAATCTTCGGGCGCCTTAACATCGATCGGCTTCTTTTTGGCCTTCATGATATTGGGCAGCGACGCATAGCGGGGCTCATTCAGGCGCAGGTCGGCGGTGATGATCGCTGGCAGAGCCACTTGTAAGGTTTGCAGGCCACCATCGATTTCGCGGGTGACATTAGCTTTACCATCGCTGATCTCAATCTTGGACGCAAAGGTTGCTTGTGGCCAACCCAATAGTGCCGCCATCATTTGGCCGGTGGCATTATTGTCGCCATCAATGGCCTGCTTGCCCATGAGCACAACATCAGGTTTTTCTTCGCCGATTACCGCGTTCAACAATTTGGCGACCGCTAAAGGTTCAAGGTCGAGATCGGTCTGGATCAGGATACCGCGGTCTGCACCCATCGCCAGAGCGGTGCGGATGGTTTCCTGAGCCTGTTGGGGACCAATGGAGACAGCGATGATCTCAGTCGCCACACCTTTTTCCTTGAGGCGGACCGCCTCTTCAACGGCGATCTCGCAAAACGGATTCATCGACAGGATTCTGTTTGTAATTCTAAACAATAAGAAAGAACCCTGGTCTGATTCGGACTTGCCGCAGGAGACTATCGATAACTGGTACAGGATAATTCAGAATCTGCTGGAAATGCCGCTTTCTTTTGATGCGGAAACCCAAAACCCGAAACCGCAGGTTTTAAGGTTTACGCCGGAAGCCAAAGCCATTTTGATTGCCTGGCAAAGAAAGAACACTGATGCCTGCAATGCAGTGGAAAGTGAACTGCTCAGCGGGATGTACAGTAAAATGGATATGTATATTCTGCGCCTTGCCCTGATCCTGGAACTTCTTCAGTATGCCTGTCACCAAAGCCAAAAGCTGGCTATCGGGGAACGAGCCGTTGAAGGAGCGATAAAGCTGGCAGAGTACTTCAAGAAATCTGCATTGAAAGTTCACTCCATTCTATCAAATGCCAGCCCACTGGATAAGTTCCCTTCTGATAAGCAAAGCCTCTACAACGAACTTCCGGATGTCTTCACCACTGAGGAAGGCTTACAAATTGCCA
>JBEINE010000003.1:0-41596 GCA_040378245.1 Hyphomonadaceae bacterium
AGGCCGAACAAAATTCATGAAAAGGGCCTCAAGACTGTTTATCGCCAGGCGAGAACGGCTTGGCAGATGCGAAACTTGTGGTTATTTCTATTCTTAGGGATGACAGCATTATCCCTGAGGGATTAGCCTGTAAGCCGCTGCCAGCAGAGTGCAAAAGAGCGCAGGCTTTTGAGGGGATTGCATGAGCATGGAAAAGGGAATTCCAATTCGAGCCATCAGTCGCGGCTTTGCGGTTTTGGCGGCAATTAACCGCCATCATTCTTTGTCTATGATGGACATTGCACGCTATTCAAAGGTGCCCTATCCTACGGCTTGCCGGATCCTTCAAACCTTGATGCATGAAGGTTTGGTAGAGCGCGAGCCGTCTCGCAAATGCTATCGTCCGACTATGTTGGTTCGTACATTATCGAGCGGCTATCAAGAAACCGATCAAATCGTCTCGGCGTCTCGCCCCCATTTGCTGGAACTCGGTCGATCCGTCGTATGGCCGTTGGCGATCTCGACACGGGTAGGGTGTGCCATGATGGTGCGTGATAGTACCCATGCTCTATCTCCCCTCAGCCTGCAGAACTATCCGCCTGGCTATACATTGCCGATCCTGGGAGGTGCGAGCGGGAAAGTTTATTTGGCCTTTGTCCCCGACGAAGAGCGGGCTATCGTTCTAGAGGCAATTGGGCGCCAAGGTGAGAGCTCAGACACAAGCCCAGCGACGCTGCAACTAGCGCGTAATGGCGCGACTTTTGAAGAGATCCGCACCCTTGGCTATGCTGTTCATGGGCGAAACAAACACACCGCAACACCAGGCAAAACTTCCAGTATCGCCGTGCCAGTTTTTCAAGATAGTCGCGTCGTCGCCGCAATGGCGATAACGTTCTTTGCCTCTGCTTTGTCTATTCAACAGGCGGTCGATCAACATTTAGAGGCTCTCCTCAAAACCGCGCGTGATATCTCCGCAGTCTTGAGCCTTGAAACAAGCAAGGACATCGCCAAGGCGCCACACGACAAGTCGTTTTCTGAAATGCTAGAAAAAGCCGACGCCGTATAGTGCTCTCAATGTATGACGGATTTGAGATGAAGATTGCTGTATTTGGTGCCACAGGAAAAACAGGTCAGATCTTCGTTCAAAAAGCGATCGAAGCTGGTCATACCGTTAACGCCTTGTCGCGACAAAAACCTACGGGGCCCACGAGCACGCAACGTGACGTCACTTGGATAATCGGTAGCGCTCATGATGACCCTGCCGTCGCCGCTTGTCTGGAAGGTCAGGATTGCGCCATCAGTTTCCTCGGCAACTTCAATAAAAAGCCCAACACTGAGATGTCCGACGCAACCAGTTCCATATTGGCCGCTATGACAGCACAAAATGTAAAGCGATTTGTTGTCATCACGACCATTGGCACTGGCGATAGCTATAAGCCGATGACGTCATTTGTCTTTAAGATGATCATCAAGACCGTCGCGCGCAACATTTGGCGTGACCGTGATCGCCAAGAAGCTGTGATCAAAGCTTCTAATGCTGATTGGACAATTATCCGCCCGGGTGGCTTGCGTGATGATCCTGAAGCCAAGACCTATCAAATATCGCCTAGCAACGGTCCATTTCCAAAAAAAATCGCTATTCCGCGCGCCGATGTCGCCGCATTTGGTCTGAAGGCACTAAGTGATAACACGCTGATAGGCAAAACGGTCTGTCAATTTCTATAGGCGCTTGCCTCCACGGGCTATGTCGGCAGGCTCATCTATTTGATTTTAGGCCAAATAATTGGAAATAACGCATCCGGCGGCGCTTGCCCACGCTTTAACAGGCCTGTCGCTTCTAACTTTGGGATTTTGATGGACAGCGAATTTGGTGCCCACGTAACGTCGTCACCAAGCCAACGTGTTGTCAAAGCAATCCGGCGTCCTTCATATGCAGCTGTGCGCGCCATCGATCCATGTATCGTTTTAGGATGGATCAACAAAATATCACCAGCCTTGCATGGCCACACGTCAATGGGTGCATCGGGTCGGGCGACCCTAGCCTCTAAATGCGACCACGGTATGTGATCGACTTCAAAACCATTTGGATCCGAAAATGCCGAGTGATAGCGCCATGGATCTTTGTTTGAGCCCCGCAACGTTAGCATTGGAGCGTTATCCAAACCAACATCGGTGAGGGCAACCCAAAGAGACGGCATCATTTCGCCGCGAAACGGAAACGTGCATTCATCATTGTGCCACGGCGTTGCAGATGAAACCCCTGCCCCATCCTTGATAAAAGTCGCATCCATCCAGAACCGTACGTGCTTAGCCCCCATCAACGAAGCCACAACTTCGCCCGCAATGCTATTATGAAGCCAATTGTTGAAAGTGCTCAAATAGCCTGAAAAGTTGCGCAATTGCACTTGCCCGTCACCACGGTGAACTGTCGGTGGGTTTTGATGATCAAGATCGGTTCCAAGCGCTTCAAAACCAGGTGTGCCGTAAAGCTCAGCCGCCTTGTCTAAACTGGCCACTAAAGCCGCAATTTCAGCAGGTGAAAACACATCTTTGACCAAGACACAGCCGTCGCGTTGATAGCGCTCTATGTGATCTTGCGTGACAGGATTTTGCGCGCCCATCATTGAACTTTGGCTCCGCTGTGAGGGTCAAGGGCATCGTGGGCATTTTCAGCTAACACAATAGGGTTGTGCAATGCCGGAAATGTCGCACTTTTGGGATGATAGTCCCACCGCAATGTCATTGGGATATTGGTAAAATGAACACCGATGTTGATAATCCAAAGCACGAGTAAAGCGATATAGGTGACCGTCACTATGACCGAGCCTTCACCCTCCAGAATATGCAGTCCCCACACGCATTGCCACACACGCCACGTCAAATACAGGCACGGAATAATCACCCAAATCGGACTTTTCCAGCGTTTCCAAACAAATATCTCGGTGCCAATCTGGGTAAACACCATAATCAGATAAGCACCCAAACCAATCGTGACCTGGTCTTGGCCTTGCACCAAACCTGCCCAAATCAGCGTCCCTAAAGGCAGCATCAAGCCAACTAACCAAATGACGATTAGCCAGCTTTTGAACCAATCGGCTGGCGGTCTAGGGCCCGGAAACGGGGTTGTCCCAGCCGCCCTTTTTGCACCAATCCAGACATAAAGGCTCGCCAGGGCAAAAAAGCCAAGGTTTTGCAGCAAAGTCGCAACAAAGGGGGTTAAAAATGGATAGTCCATAAACACAAGTTGCCCTTCGCTCGGTATCCGCGCCACAATCTCTTTTCAAACTATCGACCTACGACAAATTAGAACTTTCAGTTTCAAGCTTTTGCGGAGAAGCCCCCTATGAGCAAAGACAACATTCCCAAAGGCTATGTCAGTACAGCTGCGGGTCAAGTTCATTATCGCCGCTTGACCCCGGACGCCTCGAATGCGCGCGGCGAGTGTGTAATATTGCTGCATTGGTTGCCGTTATCATCGCGTATGTATCAATATGTCATGCCGATCCTCTATGCGCATGGCTATGATGTAATCGCTTTTGACTTACTAGGTTATGGGCGATCTGACCCACGGCCAGAAACATGGTCGATGGCGCAATGGGCGACATCAATCGAACAAGCGGCACGTAATCTTGACATTGAAATGGCATCAGTTTTAGGGGGGCATAGCGGGGCCTGCGTTGCGGCTGAGCTTGCCCTTTGCGCGCCAGACCTTGTAACAAAAATCATGCTGGATGGATGCCCGTTTCTAACGCCTGAACTCAAGGCCGTTTTTCAAGGCATGGCCAAGGCACCACGCCCTAGCCTAAAGGACGATCACAGCCACGAGAAACTTGCCTTCGGGACAGTAGCAACCACTTTTGCGCACTATATTCCCAGTTTTAGGCTGACAAATCAGAGCCTTGAAATGATTTGGCCCGCCATGATTGACTATCTTGAGACCGATTTTGTCTCTTCAGCACCAATATCGGGGGCCTATGACTTAGACCTTGCGATGCCAAATATTACCCAGCCTTTATTGTTGCTAGGTGCCGCGACAGACACGCTAGCCAGCAACTTTCCCCGTGCTTGTGAGCTTGTCCCAACAGCACGCCAACACTTTTTTGAAGGCGATCATCCCATTCATTTTCCAGAGCGAACGCAGCTTTACACGGCACCGATTTTGAACTTTCTGGAGACAGTATGAGCGCGCTTTTATCTGCCTTAACAAACATTCTAGGAACTGACGATCTCATTATTGAGGAAGGTGCCTGCAGCGATGCTGCGCACGATATTTTTCGCAGCCATCCGGCGTTTAGTGCCATCATCATTCCTGATGATGTTGCTGCATTGCAGGCGTGCGTGAAGATCTGCGCGCAACATAAGACACCTATCTTTATGCGTGGTGGTGGCACGTCGTATACGTCAGCCTATGCACCTTTATCGTCGGGCGGGGTAATGGTCGACACGGCGCGGCTAAATAGGATTTTAGACATTGATTTGAATGCCATGACAGTTACGCTTGAACCGGGCGTTACTTGGGCACACTTGCATACTGCGTTGCGCGACAAAGGTGTGAGAACCCCATTCTGGGGAACCTATTCTGGTTTAACCGCAACAATCGGCGGGTCGTTATCTCAGCACGCCATTTCATTAGGAACCGCCCTATGGGAGACCTCCTCGCAGAGCGTTATCGGGCTGGAAATTATTGACGGGCTGGGCAATTTGTTCTCGACCGACAGTGCTGATAGTGGATTTTTTCGTACGCATGGCCCTGATATCACGGGTTTATTTTTGGGCGACTGCGGCACACTGGGTATCAAAACGCGAATTACGTTAAAGCTCCTCAAGGCGCCCAGCCATGTGGGAGCGGTCTCCTTTGCCTTCCCAAACTTTGACGCTATGCGCCAAGCCTGCCAAAGCGTTGCACAGCGCGCCATCGCGAGTGATATTCTTGGCCTCGATCCAGAGATTCAAAAAGGCTTTTTGGGTGCATTAACTACGAAGTCCTCATTAGCTGCAGCTCGTGCGATTTTGTCGACAACAAGTGACGTCATCAGCGCATGTGGCGCGTTGTTACGTGCTGCAACTGCGACACGAGACTATAGTCGCGGCGATGATTTTGTAGCTCATTTCACGGTCGAAGGATGGTCACGTAGCGAAACCTCGGCAAAATCGGCAACAATCCGTACACTGATCGGGACAACAGGCGCCGAGATATCAAATGCTGCACCCCTCGCTTTGCGCGGCAATCCTTTTTTGCCGTTAGCCCCCATCGCTCCGCTTAAAGGTGGTCGTTGGTTACCCACGCACGGGGTCTTTTCGTACCGCGATATTAATCGCTTTCACATTGCGTTCGAGGCGTGGCGGGCCAAAAACCAAGCCGAATTCGATGCGCTTGGTCTTACGATGACACGCATGTTTGTGCCCATCGGCGCTCAAGCCTTTGTTTATGAACCGACATTCTATTGGCCTGACAGTCTTACACCCGCTCAAACACGCCTCGCCTTGGCTGAGCATCTAGCAAAAGTCCCGTTGAATGAGGCCAATGACAATGTTCGACAGCGTATCTTTGACTGGCGGTTAGAACTCACTAGACTGATGGGTGCGTATGGCGCTCAGCATTTCCAACTTGGGAAATTTTATCCTTACCGCGCCACCAAGTCTGCGCAGGCATTGGCTGTGTTGGACACCATAAAAGCGAGAGTTGATCCACACAACATTCTGAACCCGGGCGCGTTGGTCTAAAACGCGCTTAGAATTGCTCTAATATCCGCCCAAATCCGCTAACTCGGTCTTCTATCCCGTTAGCCCGAAGGGCGTGCCAATAGGTCGCTGCGTTTATAGCTACGACCGGCTTGTCGAGCCACAGTTCTGCCGCTGCCGCTAGGCGTACCATCGATAGATTGGTTCCGACTTGTACAATCGCATCCACATCATCGCCATCAATCGATTTGATAACATCTATCAGCTCATTTTCCTGTACTTGGGAAATCGCGACCCATGACGGACATTGCAAACAACGATCGTTGCCGACCTCAAAACCCTCTTCTTCAAAGTATCGACGCACTTGATCATTGGCAGCGGGATAATAAGGCGACAAGAAAGCAATTTTTTTAACCCCGCCAAATGTCCGTAAAGCTGCGGCCGTAGCAATTGACCCACACGACAAACCTACCCCCGCAGCACCTGTAACTTCAGACTCAAATGCCTTGGCACCGTTGATGCCGCCATAAAATGTAATAGCCGACATACCCATCACCAGATAATCTGGCTCGCATGTCATGACCGAGGCCACAGCATCGAGAACATTGCTGGCAATAATCTGTGTGCCAGCTAGGAAAGTCTCGTTCGACAAAGCTTTTGAGTTGGGTGTAAAAATCCGGCTATAGTGATTGGTCACACCTACTGGCCGCATCGCGTCAAAGTCAGGCTGGACGATCGTATTGGTTGAGGGCCCTAAGACGCCAAACTTGGCTCGCCACCCTTGAGCATCCTTCATCACAGATACCTCACGCAATGGCTGCTTCTTGTTCCAGGCTTTTGAACATGGACTGGGTTAATAGAAAATCACGACGACGCTCATCATTGGCCAGAACGGCCTCCAAATCTGATTGGCGCGCACGTTGATATTGATCGTCCTTTGCCTCCATATCGGCCTTGTTGCGGATGGTTTGGGCTTGCACAAAGCTCTGCATCACGGCGCGGCGTTGACGCTCATAAAGGCCAAAGAGAGCTTCTTGATTGCCATTATCTCGCAAAATAGAAATCAACTTATCGCAGAGGTTTGAGACATCATGAATACCGGAATTCATTCCCAAACCGCCTAGAGGATTGTTCACATGGGCCGCGTCGCCAGCAATCACCACGCGCCCCGAAAAATAGCTCTTTGCGACGCGTTGATGGACTCGGTAAATCGTACGGTGGCCCGTAACAACCTTTTCGCCTTCGCCAACCAGATTGTTAAATACTAGGTTTTTCTTTTCGTCCGATAGTAGATAGGAATCCTCTTCATTTTCATCTGCAGGCACCAAGACGCGCCACATTTCTGGCACACGCAACAGTACCACCCACTCTTCGGGGTCGGAAATGTAATTCACGTAAGAAAGGTCTCGGAAACTCTCTTCAATGGGCCATTTGGTCGAGATTGTAAGGAATTTTTCAGGATACGTGAAACCGTCAAATTCAACATTCAACCATTTGCGGACTATAGAATTAGCACCATCGCATCCAAGTAGATATTTGGTTCTATAAGTCTCAATTCCAAACGGCGTTTCGACGCAAACTGTTACCCCGTCGCTGTCCTGTTCAAAGGAGTTTACGCGGCTGCCAAATTTCAATTGACCATGCTCTGTATCGTCAAGCCGCTTTGCCAAAGCACGTGCCAGCTTAAACTGCTCGCATTGCAAGCGGTAGGGAAACGCGGTCATGTCTTTCAATTCGCCCAAATCAAAGGGCAGAATTTCGTCGGTCGCGCGGTTGCGATACTGATAGATAGGTGCTTTTAGGCCTTGCTCTATCAGCTCGTCAGTGATGCCCAGCTTGTCGAGTATCTCCAATGTTGGCGGGTGAAGGGTAGAGGCGCGCAAGTCCGAAGGCGATGTTGGGTGAGCTTCTAATAGAATGACGTCAATGCCAGCGCGCGCGAGCATATAGGCTGCGACCGATCCCACCGGACCGCCACCTGCTATAAGTACCTCTGTGCGTTCCAATACGATCTCCAATGCTTTTGTTTTCCACTACACCTGGTTGACTCCCCGATACGGTACTTTCGCTCAGTTGTTCGCCAGCCGAATTTGGTGCTTTCTAACATCACATGGCATTAAACAGCTTTGGATCATGTTTCAGAGCGGCCTCAATCAACCAAGGTGGAAACGCACTTTGCCCTCTTACCTTAAAGCCAACCATATGCGCACTTAGCGACCCCTCGATTGTCTTGATATCCATCCAAGGGCGCCAATGCTCCATACCAGTTCCAGCAAACCGTGACTGGACACTGGCGCGGCGCTTATCAGTGGCTTGGCGGTATGGCGCTGAATAGGTGAATTGTTGAAACGCTGGCTGTTTCTCGTAATTGGGCGGCGACACTAAAGTATCGGTCAAAATCAATTCGTCACCAACCTTTTGCCAAGGGCGCGCTAGTTTTGGTGCTGCGCGCTGAGCATCGGTTTGGGGGCGAGCCGGAAAGCGCCAGCCCTGTGTGGTCAATAGAATTTCTGTATTATTGTCAGCACCACGACTGGGGATCTCATTAATAACGTTTGTATACGGATTATTAAAGCGCGTGATGGGCTCGCCCGTAACACTGTCGGTGGTTAGAGAAAAATACTTAAACAAGTAGGCAAAGCCCTCTGGCACGCGGCGAAATCGTCCTACTTGAATCCCTATGGCCGCAAATAAAGGCTTTGGCTGTTCGTGTTCAACGATACCCATGGTGCGCGTATCAACGCGCTCTATGACGGTCGCGCCATTCAAATCCCCGCGCATCCGAATATAGGCTTCAAGATTTTCATCGGGATCATCAAGATTGCTAACCCCGGCCAAAGCATCGTTAGGGACAGTCGTAGCGGTAACCGCCGCGGCAGCTGCAAAAGCTGAGAAAGCACCACAAAAGGCGCGACGCTCAAAGTTGGGCATTGGGTCCATCTTCCTTCTTCTCAGGAATGCATGTTATTTGGAACCACTTGGTTGGTTCAGTTCAATAGGATTTTGTGGTGCAATGCCGCTTAAAGCGCCCAAAATGCGGGCAACAAAGGCGTTGGCTTTCTCGCTCTGCTGCGCCGCAAGTTCTGGACCAGGCTGATAACGATTAACCGCGTCATGGGCTGGAATATCATGCTCCTCCAGCACCGCTTCGAGCATTCGGACCCTGTCTTGAAGCGCCCAAACTTCGTGCGATAATGTCAAAAGCGCCATTGCCACATCGCCGATTTGGTCAGGGCCGAGGCCTAATCGCTGATCAGGTGTACCGCTCATAAAGGTTTGCGTCCCTGAACAATCCACGGATAGGGTGCACCACCAACACCTTGGGACACCACATCTACAAAGCCAGCTTCTTGCGCTAATGCCGCAAGATCTAAACTCGCACTTTGGCGCCAATAGGGCTCGCCCCCAAATTTTGCCCCATAATCGGCCTTGAACACACCGACCTTATCCAAAGCTGAAAAGCGGGTTACGTCGCTCATCAACATGTCAGCACCGGGCTTTGCGACCCGAAATGCCTCCACAAACGTGGCGCGCACTGCGGCCTCGGGCATTTCATGCAACAGAATGTAGGATGTTACAAAGTCGAAACTTGCGTCGTCAAAGCCGGTTGCTTCGGCTGGCCTTTGATACAAGTCCCACGCATAGCCATTTGCGTTCCCAACACGGCGCGCATGTTGGAGCGTGCTAATGGAAACCTCAACACCAGTGATCTTGGCATCAGGAAATGTTTCCGAAAGTGCCAGTGTGTAATGCCCGGTTGAGCAGCCCATTTCCAAAATCGACTGATAGTCGCGGCGGGGTGCCAGACCTGCAACAAGGCGGCGTTGTTTGAAAATGCCGCCCGGAAACAGTTTTTCAACCAGCATCTTATGAATAAGTTCACCATGCACATAGCCCGCATCGGGGAAAGCGTCCCAGCCTCCAGTTGTGCGATGAAAATCAACGCCCTGCCAATAGATTGGCGGCACTAGATCGGGGTCGGCGTACAGCGTTACGGGTCCCGTGTGATCATATAGGTTCATAGCTTCTTTGAGGTCGTCTCGTACTTCCAAAAAGGCTTGCGCCGCAATGGGGCCGGAGTTGCGACCATGGAACTCCCCCAAGACTTGCTGGACACGGAACGCATTCGAAGCGGACATGGCCCTTTCAACATGGGTGATGCGTTCGTCAAGATCATCGGGCAAGGCTTCGTTTATGATGCTGTTTTGCGCCATATCTTTAGCAACAAGGGGCGCTAAAACACGCTGCGACCCCATGCCGAGCGCTGCCAGGAAGTCAAGACTGGCACGACCGGCTTGATTGAGCGTTGGCTCCAATACTGGGGCTGCGTTATGGCTAAGGCTGTCTGACATGGTCTTTATCCTCTGATACAATTTCTAGTTACGGCGGCGTAGGTCGAGATTGGCAGCAAGGCGTGACGGTTGGGAAACAAGACTGTTCAATTGCCTCAGCGAAGCCCGATCCCCAAGGCCAAAACCGCGCGCAAATAGACTTGCAACACTTGAAGTGGTTTTTAGGCTTTGACTTTGTGGCGGCCCTGGCAGCGTTAGCCTCCCTATCGCGCCACCAAAATAATGATCGACATCAGGCAAAATCGCGGCATATGCTGGCAGATTAGGTGCGCGCTCAAAAGCACTCAAGCGCATTTGCCACTCTGGCACAAAGCCTGGCAAAATGTCTTTCTGCCCAGTGGTTACCAGAATTGGCGCGCCAATGGTGTCAAATTGCTCTGGCTTCAAAAGCCCGGGAATGGGCCCAGGCGGAGAAACAGCGATGGCCCCACGATAGCCAAAATTGCGCAAAGATACAGGTGGCGTGCCCACTGGTGCGCCCATCGTAGCTGATAAAGCACCTACCAGATAAAGCGCCAATAATGCGCCATATGAATGTCCCGCAATAATCTGGGCATCGCCGTCAAACTGGTCGAGGGGAATACGTGCCCGCATTGCCAATGACATGTGCCGCGAGGTTAAAAGCTTCAAATCGCGCATGCGCGCATCAAAGACCATTTTGGGAGTAAAGCTTGCGCGGTTAGCATTGGTTTCACTATCAACATGGGTCGGCGCAACCACTAAAAAACCCGCTTCCGCCATCGGCTTCAGTAACGCATCATACAAAGTGCCGCTCGAATTGGCGCCATGGGAAAAGAAAATTACCCCGCGTTTGCCGCGAAGGCGCGTGGGTGGGGCAAACAATCTTGTGGTTACTTCCAAGCCATCAGCTGGATCGCGAACCAAAATATCAAAGACTTGAACGTCTTGTCCCGCCGGTCGCGTCTGTGCAATTACGCCTGAAGGCACCATCAAAGTGGTTCCTCCAAGGCCTAAGCTGACAGATCGTCTTGTGATCTTGGACATATCAGAGGGTTAAGGGGTTAAGATCACGCGACGGAGTCGTTACCGGTGCAATCTTCTCCAAAACATAAACCCCGCCATAAACGCCGCGATTGATCCGCATTTCTTCATCCAAATAAACGATAGAAGAGTGCATCGGAGGCGTGCGTGCGATAGCTACCGAAGTTCCAGTATCCCTAGCTAGGCCCAGATCAACGCAGAACTCGTCCAATGCACGTGTATCTTGGGGTGCGACAAACACATGATCAAAGACAACATCTAATCGGTCGCCATCATGCACCGTGTACTTCCCATGCATGACCTTGACACCTTTTTTTCCGCTGGCGTCTTCAAACTCAACGACATTGTCGTAAAGCTGACCATGTGCGCTTGAGACTTCTTGAAACACGTCCCCAATTGTCACCTCGGCATCAGGTAATTTGCCAAATGATAACTTAGCCAACGATGCTTTACGGTCTAAATTGAATGTCGAAAATAATAGCTTCCAACGACCATCAAACAAATCTGTCCTAGAGGTCGGATCGCTGGTTGGATTGGCAGCCTCAAGCTCTGCTGCAAGCGCTGTTATCTTTTCGCCTAACTCGGCGTCAGTGTCCTTTTTGAGGGTGCCAGACTGAGCCGCCAATGCCCGAATTTCTGTTTTTAGCTCGCTAAGCGTCATGATCGCGTTCCTTATTGGCTTATCATGGGTTGATCAGCTCGATCCGTCGAGTGTGATTGGGTGATTTACTCGCGCAACGATAATTTCTGGCGTCGCTGGTGACGGGGCCCGTGGTTCGTGACGCTATCACTATGTCGCGAAAGGAAATGCAATGAAAACACAATGGCTTTGGCTGGGAACGGCTTTACTTGCGGGTTGCGCCACTGCCCAACCAACTCCAACACGTCAGTTACCATCAACTTCGCCTATCCCCTTTAGCCAGTCGATAGAGGCACTGGCGGCAGACACGGCGGTGCGTCAGCGAGAGCTTGCCAAGATTTCTGGGCTGGTTGGAACTTGGACTGGGCCGGGGTGGCGGATTTTGCCTTCGGGGGTCCGGGTTGAGTATGACCAAACGGTGGTTGTCACGTCCAAAATGATAGGCCAAGCGTTGATGATTGAGGGTTCAAGCATCCGCCGTCCGCCCACAGGGCCTCCAGGAACAGGGTCAATGGCGGTTGTAACATGGGAGCCCGATCAAAATCGATATGCGTTCCGATCCTTTACGGGCGGTCGATTAACTGACGCAGACGGGCAATTAATCGCACCCGACACATTTCAATGGATCGTAAAAGGTCCACCCCTTGGCCTGCGTTTCACCGTCAAATTTTCTGGCGATAAATGGAGCGAGGTTGGCGAAGTCTCGCGCGACGGCGAAAACACTTGGGTGGTTAGCTATCGGCTTGAGATGCAAAGAAACAAAGCCCCTTAGTTTTAAGAGCATTTATGGAATAAGGGTCCAGCCGCTAGCCGCGACTGGACCCTCTTTTGTTATTCAAAGGCGATGTTCGTTCAGTGTCTAAAGCTGAATGTGATGCCCATTGTGCGCGTGTCACCGATGAATGGAACATAGGATGCAGAGCGATTGCCCCCTGTCCCAATCAAGAAGAAGGCTGAAGTTACATATTTCTCATCCATCAAATTCTTGACCCAGAGACGAGCAGTGACTTTATCCCAAGTTGCACTGAGCGAAGCATCAACCAAGGTCCGCTCTGGCACCCACGCCAAGTTCAACTCATCGATGAATTGTTTGTCTTGATAGGTAACATCGCCACGCAGTGTCCAATCGATATTGGCACTTTCCATCCGCCAATCATATTGCGCGCCGACCGACATCTTTAGCTTAGGCGTGCGCTCCAACGTCTTGCCACCAATATTAGGACCCGCGGTTGGGCGACCGTTTGCGCCAAAAGTTGATGTTGCACAAACAATGCCATCACAGTTTTGTGACGTCGCGGCACGTTGCGAGAATTGACCATCCTTATATTCAGGCTGAATATAAGAAAACGCGTAGTCGAACCTCAGACCATTGGTTGGGAACCACGACCCATCAAGTTCGAAACCAGTAACAGTTGCATCACCTAGGCTACCGATCACTACGGCTGCAGGTGTTCCCGGCAATGGGGGTGCGCAAGCTGCAAAGCAATTTACACCCAAAATACGGCCACTGGCTGGATAGTTGCGTGCTACAGAGCCTTGGATACCTGTCCAGTCGATGTAAAACGCTGCGACATTAACTCGAAGCTTTTTGTCAAAAAACAAGTTCTTCGAGCCAATTTCATAGGTCCAATTCTCCTCGGGCAAATAGATATCTTGCAGCGGATCAAGGCCTGGAATGATTTGACCGCCAGACTTCACGCCTTTAGCAACAGAGCCATAAACCAAGTGATCGTCCGCGAGCTTGTAGTCAACGGCCACGCGCGGCGTCCAATAATCAAACGTGTCGGTTTGGCGCCGCAATACAGGGGCATTTATTGAAGGTGGCGTTGAATAGAAGAACAAGAGGTTGGCAGGGCAAACAGGCAAAGGTAACAAGCACAAATCCGGAGCCGGTGTCGCTTTCGTGAAAAGTGTCAGTTTTTCTTCCGTGTAACGCAATTCGGCGGTAACCGACAGGCTCGACGTCAGATCTAAAGATGCAAGCCCGAAATAGCCCTTGACATCATCATTGCGAGACGTATTGCCTAGCGAGAAGAAGCCAACAGCGGCATCAAGCGTATTGGGCCGAAGATATTCTGCCCGTGGCGCCGCACTGTCGGTCCCTTTAGAGAAATACGCCCCAATCATAGCACGACGCAAAATACCCCCCGGTGTCCACTCGACACGCAATTCGTTACTTTCGCTTTCAAAAGCGCCATTGGGTTGAGAGTCAAACGTTGTCAAGCCAAAATTGAGGCCAACGCTCTGGGTCCCATTCACAGCATCCCGCGCCGGGGAGCCACGGCCCGTGACGTCTGACTTTGTCTTGCCATATTGATAAATCACAGCAAAATCGTCATTTATGTCCCAAGTTGCCTTGGCGGATAACACGCTTGTTGTGCCAAGTTGCCCATAGGCGCGAGGATCAATAATGAGGCCTTGCCCGCGAGTTTCCCCCGGTGTAATCACCGGCTTGACTGGCACCGTGCCGCAATAAAGTCGGTTTTGCACGCCTGCTATCAGCCCTATTTGACCAGCGACACCCGGTAGTGATGAGCAATTGAGCGAGTTAAACGGCGTCCCCCCTGCTGAAGCTGTTGTTAGCGTGTAGGCTGCGACGTGCTCAGTAAAGATATTAGAACTCGTGTAGGCAAGGTCAAACGCCAGATTCTCCATTGGCTTGAAAACCGCTCCAATGAGATAGCTTGATTTATCATAGCCGCCTAAATTACCATTTGTCCCGCGACGTGGACCACTAGCTGCACCGGGATGACTATTGGCCCAGGTCCCATCGAACTTGCTACTACCAAAGGCAAAGATTGTCGAAAACGTGTCGCCAGCGATGGGAAGGACAACAGAAGCTTTAAAGTCTTCCCGTTCGTCACTGCCTACGGTCACTGAGGCCTTGGCTTTGAAGGTATCGCCCGGGCGAGCGGTGATATAGTTTATCGCTCCTGAGAACGCATTACGGCCATAAAGAGCAGACTGGGGCCCTTTAATAACCTCAACTCGTTCAACCTCTAGCAGAGACGAATCGACCATATAGCCGCGTTGTAGGTAAACACCGTTGAAAAAAGTCGCGGTGTTTTGAACGACCAAATCGATACGAGTTTGGGTTTGACCCCGGATAACTGGCGCCGAAAACGGTCCTGTGTAATTTTCAAACGAAAAGCCTGGCGTAAAACGAGCGATGTCGGTAAGGCCTTGGATATTAAGTTTCTCAATTGTCTCGGCAGTCACAGCCGTAACCGAGACCGGAATGTTTTGAATGTTCTCGGCAGTCTTCCTCGCCGTTACGATAATGACCTCAGGACCATTTGGATCGCTAGGTGCCGATGGCACAACTTGCGCGAAGCTGGGCGTGACAGCTAAAAAAGCTATAGCGGCAAGTGCCGTTCCCGATAAAAGCCTGCAATTGGTTCTCATTTGTAGTTCCCCCTTTAAGCGTTGAGCTCGCGAACGACCAAACTCGGCGCACTCATCTAACGTGACCGTTTTTAAACTGTGTCATCGTTACGCAGTGTGATCGCGAATTTTAGCCAAACAAGAATGTTGTTTTCGATGTTCGCAGTGCGATAAAATACATAGCCATGCAGTAGGTGCGAACCACGGCTCAGCATAAGTTTGCCCTTTAAACCAGCCAGCCTTCAAGATTTGGATCGAAATCTCTTTGAGTCGGTAGCTTCTTATGCGGCTTTTGGTTCCAAAGCTGCTTGCTTGGCCTTCTCCAGGTCAGACTTATCAAGCTTGTAGAACACCAAAATAAGGACCGAAGCCAACATGAAGGCGGTCGGGGCCCACGCAACGCCCAATAAGACGGCTTGGCGCACACTGTCTGTGATTTCCGCTGGTGGTGTCCGAGGGTTAAAGCCCGCCGCAGATAGCGCCACACCAACAATGAAGGGACCCGTCGCGGCTGCGATCTTCTCGATAAAGCTATAAAGGGCCGTGAACATGCCCTCCCGGCGCATACCCGTGCGATGGGCATCAAGCTCCATCGTATCTGTCAACATCGACATAGCAAAAGCAACATTACCGGCGAAGGCTATGCCGTTAGCAACACCGCGCACAATCAGCTCAATATCGCTTACGGTTCCGGGGCCCTCAAACACCCATGACAAAGCGACGCCAACGGTGAACAAGCTGGAGACAATATAGCCGCCTCGTTTGCCAATGATCTTGCCCAGTTTCATCAGCGGCTGGGTGAGCAAGATGACTGTGAACACCATCGTTATACCGATATAGGCCAATTTTGCCGGGTTGAGCCCGAGGATATTGACGGCCATGAAAATAAGCGCCGAAGAGGAGAACGACAGGCCAATCAATTGTAGCAACTTAACCGACAGTATCTGCATGAAAGGGATGTTCTTGAAAGAGGCACTTAGTTGCGCTTTCCAAGGCAATTCCCGCTCCGGTCGCTCAATCTGGCGCGCTTTGGCGGTCCCCCAAAAAGTGACCATCATTGTCAGAGTAATTAGTACGCCCCCAACAGCACCAATCCATAAAAATGTGCTCCAATCCTCCGCGCCAATGCCCGCACGACCTTTTTCAGCGCCGGTCAAACCGATCACCAATAGCGACCCACTTTGGGCGAGCATTCCGCCAATGGAAGCAAGCATAACGCGGTAGCCGTGAATAGAAGAGCGCTCATGATAACCATCCGTCATTTCGGCGGGCATCGCCATATAGGGAACGTTAAACAGCGAATAGCCTGTCGAATACAAAATGAGTACACCCAGCATATAGGCAGCAGCCAATAGACCTTGCCCCTCAAGCGGCGCATCAAAAGGACCAATAAACGGCGAAGCTAGGCACAGGAAAAACGATATACCAGAAATTACCGCACCCCAAAGCAGAAATGGCCTGCGACGTCCCATCTTTGATACCATGCGATCACTCATAACCCCGGCGATTGGATCAGAAAACGCATCGTAAAGCCGCGTAATAGCCAGCAAAGCCCCTGCGAGCCAAGGCTCGATCTGCAACACCGAAACCATGTAAACAAGGCTAAGAGCAGATATGCCGTTCATCAATAACGCGACACCCAAAGCGCCAGTTGCCCATGACAATTTCAAACCTATCGGCAAACGGTCTTCTGGTGCATCTTGATGTTGTTGATCTGACATTATCGGCCCCTTTTTGGTGAGAGAAACGCTAGGGCAAATCGACAGTAGCGCAATGTGGGCCTCTCATTCTTGTCGACAGGCGAAAAATCATCTTGGCGCGCAGACAAGTTTTTTCGCTAATGCTAAGCGTGAATTGCGAAACTTGTGCGAGGGTATAATGCTCAAAGACCTTAGTGAGAACGACAGAGGCCCAAAACCAAGGGACTTTTTTGTGAGGCATGCTCCTTCAAAAGTTGCTTTTTTATCAATAGCATTGGCCTTAATTTCCATCCCAAATACGGGTTTGGCCCAGGCGCTACCTGCAATAACGAGTCCAGTTATGCCGTTAGCGACCCCAGCACAGGCCCCGACTATGCCCCAAACCGCACCACAACCTATCCCTGCGTCTGGCCAACCCGGCGCCCCGTTGGGAAAACTAGCCGATAGCGCAGAGGAAACACGCCTTTATGCCAGCCGCTTTGCACTTATGGCTTCGGGGGGAACAGGTGGAGACGCTACTGCTCTTTATGATGTGCGTGAAGCAGTGCCCGGTGCGGCACGGCCTAAACGTTTCGCCCTTGCTACACCAGCACAACGTACAATTTCAGACGCGGCCCTGGCAGCGGCGAATACTTACGCTGGCGCGAATAACTCCAACGCATTGCTGGTGTGGCGTGCCGGCAAATTAGAGCTAGAAGCCTATTACGGCAATCATACCGCCACCAGCCAAACTGTTAGCCGCTCGCTGGCAAAGCCCGTCACCGCATCGGCTATCGGCAGAGCCATCGCGCTCGGCAAGATTAAGTCGTTGGATCAGCCCGTCGTTGACTTTATACCCGAGTGGCGCACCGATCCAAGGCGATCACGCATTTTGGTGCGTCATTTGTTGGACATGCGCTCAGGCTTTTTACGTCAAGCCATTGCGACAAGTGCTGACGACGTACTCAACCGCGCTTACCTGCACCCGCGACATGTCGAGGTTATTGTAACAGAATATCCCGTTCCAGATGAGCCAGGCAGTGTCTATGAATACAATAATGCGACCTCCGAGTTGGTTGCCCTTGTTATTGAGCGCGCAACTGGGCGTCGCTATGCTGAATTTGTCTCAACTGAGGTGCTAAAACCAATTGGGGCCAGCGGGGGCGATTTATGGGTCAATCGCACTGGTGGAACCGGCCATTCGGGTTGTTGCCTGATGGTGCCCGCCACGACTTGGCTTAATCTAGCAAAACTGTACATGGATGATGGCAAAGTTGGACGCCAGCAGCTTTTACCCGCAGGTTTTGTTGCGCAGATGCGCCAAGGGACAGCCCAAAATCCTTATTATGGCCTAGGTGTCTATTTGCCTGGCCCGTATACTCAGCGGCGCGGCGCGTTCAATCCCCAAACCGTTCGAGGCGTCCGAGGCACTTTACATAGCCAGCCTTATTTGGCCGACGATATGTTTATGTTTGACGGCAACGCCAATCAGATCGTCTATATTATCCCTAGCCAACAGATGATTATTGTCCGCACCGGCAACTCGCCACCCCGTGGTGCTGGAGTGCCCGAATGGGATAATAGCTTCTTGCCCAACACATTGATCGCTGGAATTACAAAGAACAAAGGCGCATCAATTGCGCAAAAATAGGTCGCGTCTATGACAGGAACTCATGAGGCACCCGATTTAGACGGCGATTATCAAAACGCTGGTTTTGGCGGTCGATTGGTGTTTGGTAATAAGCCTGCTTTGATTTTGGTCGATCCAGTTTTGGCCTATCTTGATGCTGGGTGCCCACTATATGCAGGGCAAAGTGCCCATGATGCTTTGGCGGCAATGGCACAATTGAGACTAGCCGCCCACAGCGCAGGCATACCTGTTGTTCTAACAGGTGTTTGCTTTCAAAAAGGGGGTGTGGATGGTGGACTTTTTTTCAAAAAAGTTCCCGCACTCAAGCTGTTTGAGGTTGGTAGTCCAATGGCCGCCTTCCCCAGTGTTTTAACACCCACACCTTCTGATATTGTCGTTTTGAAGAATTACGCGTCGGCTTTTTTTGCAACGTCCTTGGCCTCAACATTGCACGCGCTCAAGGTCGATTGTGTTCTAATCGGCGGTTATTCAACATCGGGTTGTGTGCGCGCTACGACTTTGGACGCGCTGCAATCTGGGTTCGCACCCTTTGTGGTTCGCGACGCCTGCGCCGACCGTGACCTGCGTCCGCATGAGGCGAATTTGTTTGACCTACAAGCCAAATATGCTGAGGTGATCGGGCTGGACGCTGCGCTGGCTCACTTAAATCATACGGGCTAAATTACTTTTGCCGTTCTAAGCCCTTCGATTTTTTCTTCCCCGTAACCCAATATGTCGCGCAGCACGTCATGAGTATGCGTGCCCATCTCTGGTCCTGTCCAGCGAACATTGCCCGGTGTCTCAGACAATTTCGGGAAGACGTTTTGCATTTTGAAGGGCCCTAGCACAGGGTGTTCCACTTCAATAATCGCCTCCCGCGCTTCAAAATGAGGATCATTCAACATTTCAGGAGCTCGGTAAATACGCCCGCACGGCACACCACCGGCTTCGCAGGCGATTTCAAGGGCTTCACATGTCTGGGTCTTTGACCAGCTTGAGATCATTGCATCCAATTCAGCTTGGCTTTCCCCGCGCGCGATATGGGTTGCATATTTGGGATCATTCCCAAGCTCCGGTCGTCCCATCAAGTCAGCGAGACGACGCCAAACTGAATCTTGATTAGCGGCAATAATCAGCATGCCGTCACTGGCTGGATAAATATTGGACGGCGCAATCTTGGGCAAGAAAGAGCCCGTGCGTTCGCGCACATAGTCGCCAAACTGAAAGTCGGGGATCAGGCTTTCCATCATGGCAAAACAGCTCTCGTAAATCGCTGAATCGACCACTTGCCCGCGTCCCGTTTTGTTACGATGTTGCAGTGCAGCCAGCGCACCAATGGTTGCATAAGTTGCAGCCAACGTATCGCCAATTGAGATGCCCGCGCGAGATGGCATCCGATCAGGCTCCCCCATAACATAGCGCAAGCCACCCATCGCCTCGCCCACACTGGCGTAACCAGCTTTATGACTGGAAGGTCCAGTTTGACCATAGCCCGACACGCGGATCATGATCAAAGTCGGGTTTATGGCGCTAAGGACATCATAACCAAGGCCCCATTTTTCCATGGTTCCCGGCCTAAAGTTCTCAAGAACAAAGTCAGCCTCAGCGACTAAGTCCTTCAGAATTTGTTGCCCCTCAGGGGTTCTCATATCAGCGGTGATACACTTTTTATTGCGTGCCACGATGGAGAACCAAAGGCCTTGGCCTTCGGGTTTTATGGTTCCCCAATCGCGCATCGGGTCGCCTTGGCCGGGGGGTTCGATCTTGATGACCTCCGCGCCTAGATCGCCCAGCAATTGCCCACAAAAAGGACCTGCTAGCAGCACACCTAACTCAATCACACGCAAGCCTTTGAGCGGGCCTGTTGCCTCAGGCGTCACCCTGCTCATTCGGCTGCGATCTTGGCACTAGCATCAGCGCCGCCCTGGCCACGCCATACCGGTTGTCGCGGTGCGGGAAGGCCCGTTTGCACTAAACAGGTATCGCGTAGGTTCTCGATTGAAGGACCAAACTCGAACACATTCAACGGCGCGCGACTTGCCTTCAGGCTTGCCCGCAAGGCCATAGTTGCGGCTTCATCAACGCTACCCTCCGCGTCGCACACGACACCATAGTCCCGAGCACCCGCCACAGAAATAAGGCCGCCCCGCACTTCAAGGCCAACAAGGCTATGGTCACGCTCAAGCGCATCGCCCCAACCGCCGCCGCCCCATGTGACATAGTGCAGCTCATCGCCTTTTTCGACGATAACGCGGTCCATTTTGGACCCCAATGCCACGCTAGAGCCATCGCTCTTGACCAGCTTCTTCCAACTGCGGGCACCGGGCTGGCCACCATTTACGCCCCAAGGGGGTACAAACCAGCGGTCGTCATGAATGGAAATCGTACCGATTTCCAAGAAGTGATAGACCATATTAATGCCATTGCCGCCTCGGTTAAGGCCAGCGCCACCTGAATCAACCGCGCATTCATATTTCTCAATGCGCATCGGGAAGTAGCGCTCCAAGAACTCATTGGGGACATTAGTAAAGCCTGGCCAGAGCGAGTGGCCGTCCGCGCCATCGCCGAGGAAGCGCCCAGGAATACCGCCAAAGCCGATTTGAAAGAGTTGGAACCATTCGCCATCAGGGTGAAATCCTGAATACATCAAATGCGGGCTCGACGAGAAGCCAGCGGCACACAAGAAGTCGGGTTGCTTTTGTCCAAGCAACGCACCCAATACGTCAAATATCCTGCCCAAAGCGTGGGTGCGGCACGACAAAGCTGCGGGGAATTTCGGTTTGAGCAACGAGCCTTCAGGGATACGCACTTCAACCAAATCATAAAAGCCATCGTTGAACAGGATCTGGGGATCAAAGACCATGATCATGTAAATCCCAAAGAACATCTTGAACATGTTCTCATTGAGATAAAAGTTGATACTGGAATCCGATTGTGGGTCAGTGCCTTCAAAATCGAGGATTACACGTTCGCCCTCGCGCCACATTGTGCACTTGATTTTGAAGGGTCCTGCACCCTTTCCATCATCACAAATATAGTCTTCAAAAAAGACGCGTTCTTCGCCAATGGCTTGGCCGATCAGGAATTTCATAGCGCGACGGTTACGTTCCAGAAGGTCGTTCATGGCAGAGTTGACTTGGTCATCGCCAAACCGCTCACACATTTCGACCAAACGACGCGCGGCAACGCGGCAGGCAGCGACGATGGCGATCATATCAGCACGGTACCATTCTGGCATCCGGCTTTGGTGGGTGGCTATCCGTAAGATGTCTTCTTGCAGGACGCCTTTGCGGTAAAGCTTTACGGGGGGAAGGCGCATGCCTTCTTCAAAGATAGACGACGCGTCAGTGGGCAAAGACCCAGGGACTTTGCCACCAACATCGGTCATGTGCCCAAACATTGCGCCCCACGCGACCAAGCGACCATCATGATGGATTGGCATAATCACCAATTGGTCTGAAGTATGACTGATAGCACCCTCACATGAGTAAGGATCATTTGTCAGGATAACATCACCCTCTTCGATTTCCCCACTATAGCCTTTGAGAAAGCCCTGTAAGAATGAGCCGAATTGCCCCACGATCATGCGGCCTTGCGGATCTGCAATCATAGGAAAAGCGTCGCCTTGCTCGCGAATACCAGGCGACAAAGCGGTGCGGAACAATGTCGCGTCCATTTCGACCCGCGCATTACGCAAGGCGTTCTCGATGATATCGAGAGAGACAGGATCGACCGTGATACGGTTAAACGGGCGGGGTTTAGTTTCGAGAATCGTTGCGGGCATTGCAGGCTCCTGAAAAGGGTCGAGACTTAGAGACGACGGCTGCGGAAAATTAGAACGGGTTGATCAAGATGTTGCCCACGGTGTCGACGCTCGCGATGCAACCGGGCAAAACCAAAGCGGTGGAATCCATTTCAGTGATGATGGCAGGGCCGACGATTTTATCGCCAGCTCGCAGCTTTGCGCGTTCATAAATCGCGCCGTCCTGCCAGCCGCCCTCGACCCACATTTTGTGATCGACAACATGGGCGGCGGCTGGATTTCCGTCACCTTTTTCAATTTCAGCCACTGGCAATTCCAACGCCTTGCCAAGCGCGACACAGCGCAAATTGACAAGCTCATGTTCGGTTTCCATGTTGAACGTGAACAAACGGCGATGCTCTTCATCAAAAGCGGCCGCCAGTTTATCGACGCCACCGGCCTCAAAATCAGATAGCTCAACCGCCATCGGCACTTCAAAACCTTGACCATAATAGCGCACATCAATTTCAAACTTGAGACTGATATCGCTTTGCGCGATCCCATCGTCCAACAAGGTCGCTTTGGCTTGATTGGCCATAGCTGCCAATGTGGCATGCACATCACCATCATTGGTCTGTGACCTGCGCTTCGAAAAACTGCGGGCAATTTCGGCGCGAGACCTAGTTGTTGCATCCCCCGCTGCACATAAAACGCCGGGGCTTATAGGTACAATAACAGGCCATGATCCCATGAGCTTGGCAACGGCGTTAGAGTGTAAGGACCCAGCCCCACCAAAGCCCATAAGCGCAAACTCACGCGGGTCGTATCCCTGTTGGACCGAAATCATCCGCAAGGCACCAAACATATTCTCATTGACGATGTCGATGATACCGCGTGCGGCTTCCATGAGATCAACACCCATAGCGTCAGCAACGGTTTGAACTGCAGCGGTAGCCGCCGCCTTATCTAATTTCATTCGCCCGCCCAGCAAAACTTCAGGCAGATATCCCAGCACCAAATTGGCGTCTGACACCGTGGCCTCAGTGCCGCCACGTCCATAGCAAGCAGGGCCTGGCATGGCGCCAGCCGATTGGGGTCCAACACGCAACGCTTTGGTTAGCTCCGGCACGTGCGCAATTGATCCTCCCCCAGCTCCCACTGTGCGTACATCCAGTGAGGAGGCACGAACCGACAAATGAGCGACCTCTGTTGTTCGTTGCAAGCGTGGCTCACTATGTTCGATCAACGCAACATCGGTTGATGTCCCACCAACATCGAGGGTCAAAATATTCTGAAAGCCCGCGTGTTTGGCAACGAAAATCGCTCCCGTGACACCCCCAGCAGGCCCTGACATCAACAAATTCACGGGCTTCAGCTCTGCTGCTTGCGCACTCATAAGGCCACCGTCGGACCGCAAAAGCGATAACTGGCCGGTCATACCCATATTGGTCAATTCAGACTTGAGATTACGCACATATTTTCCAACCACAGGCCGCATAGCGGAGTTGGCGACAGTCGTGAGTGTACGCTCATACTCATACATTTCTGGCAAAATTTCATGGCTGAGTGAAATCGGCATATCAGCGCCAAAAACCTCGAGCGCAATTTCGCCCACACGTTTTTCATGAGCGCCATTAAGATATGAGTTCATCAAACAAACCGTAAGCGCCTGCACCCCACGGCTTTTAAGCTTGGTCAGTTCAGCGCGGATATTGGCCGGGTCTAACGGACGGATTTCCTCACCCTTAGCGTCCATACGGCCCAAGACTTCAACAGTATTTTCAAGCAGAGCCATAGGTGTTGGTTTTGGCCAGATGATCCATGCTGCCAAGCCGCCCGGCACAAACGAACGCGCCACTTGCATAACGTGGCGATAACCCTCGGTTACAATCAAACCGACAATCGCACCCTTACCTTCTAAGACGGCGTTGGTTGCGACAGTCGTACCGTGCAAGAATACACCAATATCGCTAGGCTTAATGCCCGCATCTTCGCAGATTTGCTGGGTGCCCGAGACAACAGCGATAGAGGGGTCTTGAGGGGTCGAGGGGGTTTTGCCGCGCCACATCTGGCCATTGGCCTCATTAAACAACAAAAGGTCCGTGAACGTACCTCCAACATCAACACCTAAGCGATACGACATAAAGTCCTCCAAGAAAAAACGGGGATCACGCGGTAAAAAAAAGGGCAGCATTAGTAGGTGGGAAGTTTCCAGCGCGACTGACCATTGCAGGCAAGACCCGCCCCATCATATCGGTTAGCCAAGCCCCTGTTTGAATCAGGTCATCAAGATCAAGACCAGTAGGCACGCCAGAGCGCGCCAAAAGATAGGCCAAATCCTCGGTTGGAATATTTCCGGTAGCCTTTGGCGCAAAGGGGCAACCGCCCAGTCCACCAAGACTTGAATCGAGCGTTCCAACCCCTGCTTGATAAGCCGCCCAAGCGTTCGCCAACCCGGTATTGCGTGTATTGTGGAAGTGGGCGCGCAACGGGATATCTCCAATCACTGCGCGCACTTGCCTAACCAGCGAACTGACTTGAGCAGGTACGGCGACACCGATAGTGTCAGCCAGCGCAATCTCGGTAGGATTGCACCGTGCAATTTGAGAAGCAATCTCAACCACACGACGCGGGTCCACCTCGCCTTCAAATGGACAGCCAAAAGCGGCAGAAATCGTAATTTGTCCAGACCGGCCGGCTGCTTTGGCCATTGCGACAATAGACTGCGCTGTGACGACGCTATCATTGCTGGTTTGACCTTGATTGCGCATAGCAAATGTGTCGGTGGCGACAACAACGGCACCTAGCTCATGCACTTTTGTCTCGAGCGCTCGCTCGGCACCTCGTTGATTTAGCACTAGACCAATGTAACAAACGCTGTTTGTATCGGGTAACGCCTCCATCACGGCTTCCGCATCTGCCATTTGGGGAACGCGGCCCGGATTGACAAAGCTAACAGTTTCAATCCGCTTGACACCAGCAGCAATGGCTCTGTTAATGAGAGCAACTTTATTGCTTGTCGATACGATCTCAGGCTCATTTTGCAAACCATCGCGCGCACCAACTTCAACAATTTCAACCGCTCTTTGTTGCATTTACAGTCCCTATTTTTGGACGCTTAAGGTTCACACGGTTAAACGGCCAAATTGGTTTGAGGAAGAGCAATCGGTTAACATGCCCGCACAATGAGAAAAGTGGTCCTCACTGGCGGGCCAGGTCAAGCTAGAAAGTCGAAAGCTAGAACTTAAAGGTTAGATCGGCTCCAATGGTGCGCGGTGTTCCCTTGGTAACAAAGTTAAAGGTCAGGCCCGCCGGAGGTGGTACATTCAACACGACGCCGTCAACGTTGTAGGACTCATCAAGAAGGTTGCGCGACCACAAGCTCGCCGTCCAATTCTCGCCTGAAATCGCGATCCGCGCATTTACGAGATCCAACACCGGTCGAACGGTGCCGCTGGTATTTTCAGTATCAAACCACATTTCGCCTGTGCGGTTCCATTCTAACCGTGCCGTCAAATCAAGATTCGCCGAGATCGGGCGATCATATTGGCCACCCAAAACGATCGAACTTTTAGGCGTAAACGGAAAGTCTTTGCCAACTGATAGGGGAACTTCGTCATTTTTTTGGATTTCAGAACTAAGCACGCCTGCGCCGCCGAACAGTTTCCAATTGTCGTTGATTAGGAAGTTGAAATCAAACTCCCCACCCCTGATTTCATTTTTCTGAACGATGGAAATGACACGCGCCAAGGAAAACGGGAAGAATTGGAAGAAGTGCGCATTCTCCACTTGGGTTGAGAATATAGCCGCGTTGAAGCTTAATCGATTGTCTAAGAAGATCGACTTAAAGCCCACTTCAAATGACTTTGATGTCTCCTTTGGGAAAGCATCTTGGACTGTCGTATTTGTCTTGCCATCAATGGTCAAAATGGCATTGCGACTTCCTAACGCATTAAACCCGCCAGAGCGGAACCCTTCGCCATAGGTGCCATACAAGCTCACGGCCGGATTAACTTTATATCTCAGCGAAATGCGAGGCTGGAGTTGGTCAAACTCAGCTGTTCGTTTTCTACCGATTGGAGCAACAACACCCGTGACAGTATTCGTGTTCTCCCGCTCTTCCTTGTCATAGCGAAGTGCCATGGAGAGCTCTAGATCCGGTGAAATGTCGTAAGCTGCTTGCCCGAAAATTGCCCAAGCCGAGTTATCATTATCACCACCCGTGCCTTGGCTACCTGGTGCGCCATTTATCAAAACCGGCGCGCGTCGCACCCCCCGACCAAAGCCGACATCGCCTGTCAACAAAAGGATGTCGCGTTGAAACGTGATGGCGTAAGCACCGACAATATAGCGAAACCGCGCTTCGCCATCAGAGGTAAAGCGGATTTCGGCACTGGTATCACGCTGATTTCGCTCTTGATATTGAGAGCCATCGCGGTCCGTCGGGCCATAGCCCTCATAAAGGGTCGAATCGCCGAAGAATGCACCTGGTGCTGGATTCACCGCACTTGGCGGACCCAGCAGTCCAAATAATGCCAAATCGGCAGCACCTTCCCCGCCCATGTTTTCATCTAGCGCATTGTGGGCCACAAAGGCGGATACAACGCCACTTGCTACATCCCATGTCATTTTGGCCGATACGTTCCAGCGGTCTTGATTATTGAACGATTCCAAATTGCCAACATACGGCAAGGACGTGTCACCTGTATTGACCCCAGTTGCGAAGCCCGGCGTGAAGGATAGCTGGTTGTTGAACGCAAACGCATAGCCTTCTATTTTGCCCCAGCCAGCTTGGAAATCGAGCTCAATATCGTCGCTGACGTCAACAATGAGACGACCGCGCAACAATTGTTCAGAAAACGGATCTTCGTTGGCATTACGTGTGATGTTGGTAAAATAGCCTTTTCGGTCGCTAATGTGTGCGGTGATGCGCCCATACACCTTCGGCCCCAACGGACCCGAAACAAAGCCCCCTAGCTTATACTCTTCTCCTTGGGTCTCATAGCTTGCGTTGAGCTGCCCCTCAAACCGATCTCGCGGCTTTTGGGTATTAACTAAAATCGCACCACCAACAGCGTTACGACCGTAAATCGAACCAATTGGGCCTTTGATAACTTCGATAGAGGCGATGTCAGATAATTCTTGGTTGAACGCATTTGGGTTAGGGACCAATACGCCATCTAGGACATAGGCGAAAGGTGGTTCAGTATCACGTGGCTGAATGATGCCACGAATATGGACTTGGGTTTCTCCGACATTGGTTGTTTGGATAAATGAAACATTTGGTGTCAACGCGATAAAGTCAGCAGGGCGCGCAATGCCCGCATCCTTGATTTGAACAGCGTTGAAGCTTTTGACCGCAAGCGGCACATCCTTAGCGCTTTCCTGGCGCTGGCGGGCCCCCGTCACCACAACCACTTCGGTTTCTTTTCCTGCTCCAGCAATCGGAGCCGCGGTGGTTTGAGCGACGGCGTTGGATGCAATGAATACGCTAACGAACGTTGAGCCTACCAGCAAGAGTGACTTAAAGCGCTTCATTTTTTATCAAAACCCCCATTTTTCGATCCTGACGCGAACTAGTCGTTAGGGGCAACCAAGTCAAAGAGTTTTTGACATTGAGTGCGTGGGATACAATAGCGTGATAATTTGACTGCAGTCACCTCACGAAATCGTGACCGAGCCTTAATTTGGGGACGTCGCCGCATCGTATGTATCAGCGGCAATATCTGGACTGGCGGCGTGCCAAGCAGCCAACACATGACTGCGCATAACAGAAGCTGCCCAGCTTGCGTCACGGGCCCGAAACGCCGCGACAAGTTCTAAGTGATGACCAGAACTGCGCGACAGGGATGCTTCATCATAACGTGTGATCGTGCGCATAGATAATGGGATATGAATAACTTGATCGAGCATTGATCCCAGCCGCACGCTATCTGCGCTAGCAACGATAAGACGATGAAACTGTCCATTTAAGTGTGCAAAGCGCGCGCGGTAACCTTCTGCGCGTGCAAGCACAATTTCTACCATTTCATCAGCTAAGCCTTGGAGTATTTCGATATTGGCTGTTTTTAGTCGAACAGCGGCCCGCTCTGCGGCTCGTGATTCCAGTAAGGCCCTTAAAAAGAAGACATCTTCCAATTCCTCTTGGCTCCAACTAGGTACCACGGCACCCAAATGGGGTCGCATGACCAATAGCCCTTCAGAGCTCAGCTTGCGAATGGCTTCTCGTACAGGTGTTCGGCTGAGCCCGACTTGGGCGGCGATATCGGCTTCTACCAGATGATCGCCCGGGGGAATTTTACCTGACAGAATTTGGTCCTTGAGATAGTCATAAGCCTTTTGGGTAGCAATCGACATCTCTGCGCCTTTATTTGGTTGTTACGCGAAAAGCAGGGTTGCAACTGATACGACAATAGTTGCCCATGTGTAACAAGCATAGCGGCAGTTTCATTCACCAGCAAAAGCCAAATAACGATCCGGTCCAATTGTCGTCTCGCGAACACTCTGCAAAAGCGGCCTAGACGGATGAGGCATTCCGCGATGATGATGAGAGTGCGGGGAATAGTGCCGCACATGAGCATAGCGGGGATTGTTTTGGCTCTGAAGCATTCGAAATGGATTTCCGCCGGGTTCGTGGCAATGATTAGTTCAGTGGCAGTTGCTGCTTGGGCCGATCCGACAAGCGATGCAGCCTTGTTCAAACAACGTGTCGATTGGGCCATGAAGGGTGGTGACAGCGTTTTAGATGTTGGCGCACTTACACCCCAAGAAGTCATAAAAGGGGGTAATGGACGCCCGATTGTTCGGGCACGCGCGGATCGCTCAAGCCTCAGCCCGCAAGCCAAAGCGGCTGCGATTGCGCTGGTTGCGCCACTCACGACCGCTCAACTTCTGGTCTGGCACAAAGGATCACTTCAACTGGAGTATTATGGTGAGGGCTATAGTACGACCACTCGCTCTAGCCCCGCCAGCATGATGAAGCCAATACTGGCCCTCGCCATTGGCACTGCAATTGCGCAAGGCAAAATCAAATCAATAAACGACCCGGTAAGTCTTTACCTCACAGAATGGGCTAACGACCCGCGCGGCGCTATCACAATCAAGAATATTCTGGAAATGAGCACGGGCCTGCAAAATGCGCAGGGCTTTGCGCCTGGAAGCCCTGGAATGCAGCATTCCTTAGGCACCGATATTCGTGGCGTCATAAATGCTGTCCCACTCGCAAAACCACCGGGCACAGAGTTTCAATACAATAATTTCAACTCGTCACTGGGTGGGATGGTAATCGAGCGTGCGACAGGTATGCGTTATGTCCAGTGGGTTTCAACGACGATTTGGCGCCCCTTAGGTGCACGAGATGGGGCTGCTTGGCTGGATAAGGAGGGCGGATTTGCTCGAACTTATTGCTGTTTGATTGCGACTGGCGAAGATTGGCTTAGGGTTGGTCTTATGATCAAGGACGGCGGAAAAGTCGGTCGGCGGCAAGTCATACCGGCAAGTTGGATTGAGGCAATGATCGCGCCAAGCCCGCTCAATCCAAACTTCGGCTATCAGCTCTGGCGGGCGAGTCCGTATGCGGCGCAACGCTCCTATGGACCGGCAATCACACTTAAAGTGCCGGCATCTGAACCCTTTCTGGCAGATGACATGATCTATTTTGACGGAGCGGGTGGGCAGCGGGTTTATGTATCGCGCAAGTCGGATTTGGTGATTGTGCGGATCGGGAAAGCAACCACGGCGTGGGACGATGCTGCATTGCCAAACATCATTCAACTCGGTCTGCGATGATAGCGCTAAAAAGGAAACAACATGGAATATAGCTACACGCCTTTGCCCGCGCGCAACCCTTTAATCTGGCCCCATGGCGCACGCGTTGCGCTTATCTTGACGTTTAATCTAGAAACATGGGACCTGATCAAGCCCTATAAAAAGCCCTATTATGCCGGTGGTCCTGCAATCCTGCCTGATGGACTTCCAGGCGACGTACCCGATTTTCCAAACTACACATGGCGGGAGTATGGCCAGCGCGTTGGTATCTGGCGGCTTTATGAGTTGTTTGACGAGCTTGGAATAAGAGCGTCCTGCACGACCAATGCGGTCACGTTTCACCGCCGAAAAGCAATGGTAGACGCCTGCCTTGAGCGGGGTTGGGAATTGCTAGCCCACAATTGGGAACAAGGCGAGCTTTTAACTGAATATGAGCATGAACCAGAACGCGCGCGCGAGATTATTTTGCGCTCCATTGACGAATACAAGAAGTTCGTTGGGCGCATACCACCTGGCTGGCTATCGTCATCCCTGCGCGGGACCTCCAAGACACCAGATGTGTTGGCCGAAGCGGGCTTAAAGTTTTATTGCGACCTCATGAATGACGACCAACCCTATTTAATTCGAACCCCGTCCGCGCCTCTAGTATCGATCCCCTATTCCAATGAGATCAATGACTTCACTATCCTGACGCGGCGCAACCATACGACCGACGAATACCGCGGCATACTTATTGATGAGCTTACGCAGCTTCATAAAGAGGGCGCTAAAACCGGTAAGATCATGAATATTGGCCTTCACCCGCACGTTACGGGCCGTGCTTATCGGATCCGTGCGATTGCCGAGTTTATTGAATATGCGAAGAACCTCGGCGGCGTTTGGTTTGCTACCCGTGAGGAGATTGCCGATTGGTACCTAGCCAATCATGAGAGCCACATTCCCGGACAAATGCAGGGTGGCACATCGGGCAATAGTATATGATAATTGACCGCCCCAGCCTTCGTACCACTCTGGCCCAGCAAACAACATGTCTGGCAGTACCTGGCTGCTGGGACGGCTTTTCAGCACGGCTGATTGAACAAGCTGGTTTTCCAGTAGCGTTCTTGTCGGGTGGCGCGCTGGCTATGGGTCGTTTTGGTGTCCCTGACATGGGTTTTGTTTCATTAGCGGAACTGAGCGAGACAACGCGCGCTATTGCTGGGTGCACGAATATCGCCCTTATTGTTGATGCGGACAATGGCTTTGGCAATGCAATCAATACGGCTCAAACCATGCGTGTGCTGGAGCGCGCGGGGGCCAGCGCGATCCAACTTGAGGATCAAACCGCGCCCAAGAGATGCGGCCATATGTCGGGTAAAACCGTAATCTCAGCACAAGAAGCGGCGGGCAAAATTATGGCTGCAGTCGATGCACGATCCTCGCGCGATACCTTGGTAATTGGTAGAACCGATGCCGCTTCTTTGGAAGGTACAGAGGCCGCGATAGAGCGCGCGGCTCTATACCTTGAGGCGGGTGCAGATCTCATTTTTATTGAAGGCCCTGCCAGTCTAGAAGATATGACCGCGATCAAACGTCACTTTAATGGTACCGTTGCGCTAGTGCATAATATGGTGGGCAGCGGTCGTAACCCAATTAGTGAGCCTAGCGAGCTTGATGCCATGGGCATTTCCTTGGCGCTTCACCCGTTAATGCTGTTGGCGACCCTTCAAGATAGTGGATCGCGCGCTCTTGAGCACTTAAAGCGGACGCAGGCCGCGACCCAAAACAAGAATGAAATCCCAGAGCTAGACTCACTCAACGCTCACTTCGCGACGCCAGCTTTGCTCAAAACTGCCAGTCTTTATGCATAAATATCGAAAAGCCCTTCGCTAGTCGAATAGTCACGCTTGTGTGGGTTGTAATCTTGCGCGTTCATGAAACACTGTCAGGCTCAAAGATGAGAGGTACATCCGATGCTCAATACGTTTCAACAAGTCGATCATCCAATTTTGCCTAAACCCAACCATGATGAGCGGGCACGGCAAGAAAGTGCCAAAAGCCTCAAACAATTCGTTCAGCAAGGTCTTTTGCCAGGGCTTGGCCCGGTGTTTCAGGGTCGCGCAGGCCCTGCTTACACAAAAAAAACCGGCAAAGTGGCTGATAATCGCCTTGATATTCGCAAAGCTATGATTTCTGACCCCTATCATCAGCATTATGCCGCCGCTAACCGGATTGCCCAAGAATTGCTTTGGGAAGGCGTCAATGACACGATTGACCGCCAATTGCCCGAAATGATCGAAAAAGCCAAAGCGTTATCAGCTGCTGCAAAGGCGCCTCTTGAAACTGATCCCAATTTCAAGACGCCTCGCTACGTAACGGAGCTAGATATTCACTGTATGCCGGGCGGATACGCCGGTGAATTGACCCCCGACGATATCTCCACAGGAGCGCTCTATGATCGGGGCGTTTATCTCTATGCGATGGGCTATATGGGGCCATTTAACGACGATTTGGGCCGCTCGGTGTGCAATTACATTAATCGGCAACTTGGTGGCTTTAAGCCAACTCAGATCTTGGAAATGGGTTGCACCGTTGGTCATTCGACCCTGCCCTACAAAGAGATTTTTCCTGACGCGCAGGTCGTGGGCATAGATGTAGCGGGGCCCCAAGTGCGATACGCGCACGCCCGCGCCGCGGGGTTAGGACACGAAATCGCATTCTATCAACGCAATGCTGAACACACCGGCTTCGAAGACGAGAGTTTTGACCTGATTGTCAGTCATATTTTGTTGCACGAGACATCCGGTAAAGCCATGCCCCAGATATTCAAAGAATGCTATCGCTTGCTCAAACCAGGCGGCTATATGATCCATGCCGACCTACCCCCGTTCGCAAAGTTTGACCCATTTGCTCAATTTATTCTCGACAATGAAACCTATTATAATAACGAGCCTTTTTGGGGAAAAATGCGAGAGCTAGATCAAGAGCAACTGGCACGCGATGCAGGCTTTGATCCCCAGACCGTGCGTTTTGATAACGCGCCAATGGCTGTGATGGAATATGCCATGCAAGCAGCTGAGGGTTACTCGCAGGAGGCCTCCAGTGCGGTGGCGGACCGTGACGTCAATGCGGGGGAGTTTGCACCCGGGGGTGGTTGGGAAATCCTTATCGGTCAAAAAGGCCACTAAACTTAAGCTTGGAGACGCAGCAATCATGGGACCTCCCGACACTAGCCTAAAAGTCAAACGCGACGCTAAGGGTAAGCGCCCCCAATTCTACAAAGACCCCGCTGTTGGTGTTGAAGGGGTTGATCACGCGATGAGTATGATCCTTGTTTTAGCGCAAGAATTACTAGTTATGCGCGATCGTCTAGATACGGTTGAGCGTATTTGTGCGGCCAAAAAAATGATAGTCGAAGATGAGATTGAGGCATATCAGCCCGACCAATCCGTCCTCGAAACCCGAGAAGAACGCAGGCAAGCCTTCTACACAAGGCTCTATTATTTGGCTAGAAAAGACGCTTCTGAGATGGCAAGTGCAGACACCCAAGCACGCTATGAAAAAGTGCTCAATGATATCGCGGTTGGCGACGTGTGAGGGGATAATGGACTTTGTAAGCTCCGATCTTGACGTGCGGGTTTCATTGATCGATCAATTCAACGCTGCCCTCGGCGAAGAAAACGTTTCTGTTGACGCTGACCACCGCGCGCTTATGGGCATGGATGTGTACCGGGTCGGGACCCCGCCCAGTCTGGTCATTCGCCCGATTGATGTTCAGCGCTTACAAGCTGCCGTGAAGATCGCAGCGGCCTCAGAGCTAACGCTTGTCCCGCGCGGAGGAGGTGCATCATACTCTGACGGTTATGCGCAAACTGGCAGCTCCGCGATTTTGGTCGATACAAGCGGGTTGAATAGCATCACAATTGATGAACTCAATGCTTGCGTAACCGTCGGCTCAGGGGTGACATGGGCCGCCCTCAAAGCGGCCCTCGATGAGAAAGGCTGGCGGACTCCGTTTTGGGGACCATTTTCGGGTCTCGTTGCGACTGTCGGCGGCACTATGAGCCAAAACGGCATTAGTCATGGTTCGGGCGCATATGGCATCTCCGCACCCAGTGCCTTGAGCATTGAAGTCGTTTTGGCCGACGGTTCAGTATTACGAACCGGATCAGCGGCGGCGGGCGCTATACCGGCGTTGCGTCACTTTGGGCCCGACCTGACCGGGCTATTCACTGGCGATTGTGGTGCTTTAGGCATTAAAACCGCGATCACTCTGCCTCTTATCCGGCAAAAAGCAGCTTATGCAACGCTGTCTTGGTCGTTTGAGAGTTTCGCCTCGCTACAGGGGGGTATGCGCGCTACAGCAATTGAAGGCCTTGATGAAAGCCATTTCGCGCTTGATGCGGCACTCAGTCAGGGTCAGATTGCGCGCGAAGACCGCGCTGGGCGCCAAGCCGACATGGCAGCGGCTGTTCTAAAATCCAAAGGCTTCGCCGCTGGTCTTGCCCAATTGGCGAAAATGGGTCTTGCGGGCGATAGAGCCCTTAAAAGAGCTGATTATGCCTGCCACTATATTGTTGAAGGCGTAGATGACAACGAAGCCAAAGCACGGATCAAACGGCTCAAAACGATCTTGTCTGATTACGGCTCCGAGATCCCCAATACAGTCCCACAGATTGTTCGCAGCATGCCTTTTGCGCCTTTATTTAACACATTGGGCCCGGCGGGAGAGCGTTGGGTGCCTTTGCACGGTGTGATGGCACACAGTGATGCCTTGGCATTTCACGTGGCTCTGGACGCTTTTTTTGAAGCACGTGCAGCGGATATGAAGCGGCTTGGGATCTGGACGGGATCCATGTTTGAGGCCGTTGGGCCGTCTGCTTTCTTGTATGAAATTGCCCTTTATTGGCCAGACGCACAAACGCCATATCATCAAAGCGTGATCGACAAGGATTATTTGCTCGACCTACCCACCTACCCAGAAAACATTGCGGCGCGCGTTTATGTTGAAGGGCTAAAAGCTGAGCTTATCGCACTGTATGGAGCACATAATGCAGGGCATTTTCAGATTGGGCGGGCTTATCCTTATGCCCAGCGTCTTAGCGATCCTGCCCTTGCACTCATGCGCGCCATCAAAGGCCAACTTGACCCCACCCATATGATGAACCCGGGAGTCTTGGGCTTATAAGGGATCAAAAAGATACGTTATTAAAGATCATCAGTCGCTATAAGCTAGGGACTGCGGTTACACCAGAGTTGGATGAAGCAGTGAAAGCCGCTGCTTTGACGCTCGAAATACAAAATGGGCCACCCGATTTGCTCGCCAATCCGGACTGAGTAGACGGTGTTTGGATCTGCATCTTCGACAGTCGGGACCTTTTAGATCAAGCCAATTTGGCGGTCATGACTGGCGGAGCGCTTCCTGCTCAAATGATCCCTGTTTTGACGACATGTCAGGAATTGCGCCCAGCAATGAATTTCTATCGCAATATCATGATCATGAGGGCGGGTGCGGACAGGCTTTTGTTCAGCTATATCTCATCAGCCAATTTCGCTATCAGTGCTGAAGTGCCAAATGTGTTTCAAGTACAGTTCACGACCACATCAATGGTACCAGCGTATGGTAGCATTTCGCCAGAAGCACTGAAACAAGCACTAGGAATCCCAAATGCAATGCCGCTCAGCTTTGGTGGACCACCGCACGGACCTTTCCCGTCGGTAGTTACCTATGCAGATACAGACTTGCGGATAAATCGCGGCGATACTTATCTCCCTGTTTTGCAACGCCTCAACTGAGTATTATCGCTCAAACATCATCATTTTGGGGCCCTTCAATTTCGCGAATGGTCGACCAATAGCCTTCTGGTGTTTCATCGCGCTCAAGACCTTCGATTTCCTCACGCATGACGTGAAACACACGCTCAACCAACCCTTCCCGCGATGCCTCGCGTGCTTTGATCACGTCTAAGGGCGGGCGATAATCTTCCAGTGTGGTTGCGCCCAGCCAGCCGTGCGCGCAACTAACGCGCTCCAACGTATCAAGCCGATCACGCAGCACCGAAACTTCGCTGACTAATGCCAAATTCATCGCAATGAGGCGGTCAATTGCACTTTGCTCATGAAAGGCTGGGCGCTTACCGCGTATCGTGCGGGGGACTTTTTGGCCTGTCATTATTTGTGCCCCATTAGAATTTGAAAGCCGCGCTTCTTAGCAGCGGGATCAGTAGGAGCAATTTTTTGATTGTTTTGGCTTTGCTGAATAACCGCTGCGACCAAGACGTCGCTTTCAACCTTCCCAGCATTAAAGCCAGCGGCCAATGCCATAGCATCTAAATCGAGCTTTCGGTATGCCGTCCAAAATGGCTCGTTATTATAATATGTCTCGTTTTCTTGCATAAAGCTCTGATATGGGTCCAAATCAGCAAAACGTGGCTGGTCGACATGGGCCATAATCCCACCAGCAGCCAATAATCGATAGCTTTCAGCTAGAACCGCCGGCAGCGCTACGCTCGATGTTTCATGCAAGAAAATATGGCTTGTTACCAAATCGAAATAACCGTCTGGCCAATGGGTAGCTTCAGCATTGGCTTGCAGAAAATCAACGTCTTTGGCCATAGACTGGGCGCGTGCATCGGCATATCGCAGAAGTGCTGGGCCGATATCAATGCCAACGATTTCCGCATTTGGAAATACATCACGGTATGGCAAGGTCGCATGTCCGACGCCACAGCCCATGTCGAGGATACGTTTGGGGGCAAAGTCTGGAAACCGAGCTTTGAGATAGCGCGCCGCTAACTGGCCTACCCCATCATTATTGGGGCCCATAAGCCCCGACATATAGAGATAGACCCCGCGATCATAAACCGCGCCCGCCGACATATCGCCAGGCCCCAAGTCTTGAGCATAGCCACCGGGCATACAATGAATATCAATCGCCCTAGCATATTTGGGGATTTGTAAATCAGGGTTGAGGGTCAATCGACCACTTGTCGTAGATGGCTCCCCTGACAATTTCGTCGCCAATTCCGCTTCTACGGCAGGGATCACAGACGCCCAAATCAGTTCTTGGCTGGTGCGGCGCGCTGAGGCGTAAAATTTGAAATATTCATCCTGGCTCATGGCGGCGCGGACGTCTTTGGATGTTTCAATTGGGCTACCTGTGCGGCTTTGGAAGGCTTTGGTAGCCCGCCGATCAAAGACGACACGGTTGGAGGGCATCAACTCACCGGTCACATAATTGCGCAGCGTAAATGCAAAGTCTTGCCTTGCGCGATCTTCAAGACTGCCGGTTACCAGCACAGCATGTTCAGATTGGCCTTCGATGCGCTTCATGATGTTGTCTCCGCCAAGATTTGTTTGGCCGCTGCCCGCCCTGCTAGTTTGCCCAGTGTTGTGGCTGTCCAAAGGCCATTGCCTGCCAGATAACCCGCAGCACCTTTACCCGAAACACCCCGTGCTGCACCCCCGCCAGCAAAGAGATTTGGGAATGGTGTCCCCGAGCTGTCCAAAACCCGTGCTTCATTATCCACTGCCAGACCACCTTGGGTATGAAATAACGCACCCGTCACCTTGGCAGCAAAGAAAGGTGCTTTCAAACTTGGACTTTTTGTAAAGTCGCGACCGAAAACATCTTGTCCATCACCATTTGCCAATGCAAGGACCCCAGCAAGCGTTGTTTCCAATGCTGAACTTGGCAAGCCCAGCGCTTGGGCTAGGTCAATTATAGTGGGCGCTTGCACGACCGCACCCGCACGCAGCGCATCATGATAATCATCAAATTGCGCCATCATTGTGTGGATGGTCTCGTCATAGATCGTCCAAGCCGCTTTTCCCAGCTGAGACACGACCTTTACCGCTTGCTCTGAATAGCCTTGGCTTTCATCCGAAAACCTAACCCCTGCACTATTTACCTGAAAGCCGCCTTGCATAATGACGGGCCATAAAATGGGAATGCCGTGACCAAAGGCTAGCCCGCCATGACCCTGATATGCGTTCATATCCGCAAGTGCGGCTCCCAAACTCTGTCCCCACGCATGCGCGGTTCCTTTATTGCCGGGGTGACCATGAAATGTTGCGTTAAGAATTTCAGGAATATGGCGCGCCACTAAATCGCGGTTACCAGCAAACCCACAGCACGCCAGTATCAAGGCATCGCAACCCAATCGCTCGGTGGAGCCATCAGGTCGCTCAAGGGTCACGCCCAGCACTTTACCGTCTTCATCGACAATTAAATCGCTAGCTAAAGCCTCAGTGAGGATATCGACACCTGCTTGTTGACTTGCTTGCTCTAAAGCAGCCATCAGCTCCGACCCGGTCCGATTGGGCGTGCCATACATGCGCATAGCGCTGTGACCAGGATATAAAAAACCCGTGACCAACGTCAGCGGGACATTGTGGTCATCACGCAGCCACGAAATTGTTTCAGCGGATTGGCGAGCAAGGAATTTCACGAGTGGCCCTGGCGCTTGACCCTTGGTTTTTTTTGCGACATCGGCAGCCAGCATATCGGGGCTGTCTACTATGCCAACTGCCGCTTGCTCAGCAGTGCCCGCCCCCGGAATAAGGCCCGTGGACATCGCAGTCGTCCCCATTGGCTTGCGGTCGCGTTCCAACACAACAACCCCAATGCCCAAATCGCGCGCTGCCAATGCCGCACTCAGCCCACACGCACCACCCCCAACGATCAGCACTTGGGCGTGCATGTCAAATTTCGCATCTGGCTCAATCAATACTTGGTTCATGCGAGATGCTTAGACCATAGCAGCATCTGGTGCATCACAGACAACAAACCTTTCGTCTGTCGGATGTTTTTGACCTTGATACTGACAGCGTACATCATTGTCTTACTCAGAGCCAACACCAGCCGTGAGGACTTATGATGACCCAATCGACCCTACCGCGTATCTCCTCTTGGATCGATGGTCAAAGCGTTGCCCAAGCTGGGCACTATGAGATTGCCGTTATTGACCCAGCCACTGAAGATGCGATGGCGATCTTACTGGAAGCTGATAGCAATGAAGTTGATCAAGCCGTCCAAGCTGCCCGCAAGGCATTTGATCACGGGCCTTGGCCACGGTTATCGCCTGGGGACCGAGCAGCCATTTTGCGTAAAGTGGCCGACCTTGTTGACGCAAGAACCGATGAACTGGCGGCGTTGGAGAGCCAACATACAGGCATGCCAATTACCCAGATTAAAGGCATGCATTTACCCCGCACCTCGCTCAACTTCCGGTTTTTTGCCGACTACATCACCCAATCACACGCCAAAAGCTTTAATGATCAACCCAATGTCGTGACTTATGTGAAGCGCTATCCAATCGGGGTCGCGGCTTTGATTGCGCCTTGGAACGTCCCGCTGGGGCTAGGTATGATGAAGACCGCAGCGGCCTTAGCATTTGGTTGTACGGTGGTGCTGAAGCCATCGGAGATGACGCCCGTAACCTTTCCCATAATGATGGAAATCCTCAAGCAAGCCGGTGTGCCCGATGGGGCCGTCAATCTGATCAATGGTCGAGGTGCCGTAACCGGCGCCGCTCTGTCGTCTCACAGCGGCGTTGATTGCTTCTCGTTTACCGGTGGCACCGAAACGGGCCGTTTGATCGCGGCCAGTGCCGGACGGATGCTCAAGCCCTCAACTATGGAACTTGGGGGGAAGTCTGCGGCGATTGTCTTTGCCGATTGCGATTTTAATGCGGCCCTTTTTGGCGTTCACTTAGCCAACTTTGCCGGCAATGGCCAGCAATGCCTCAATGGCACGCGCGTGATGATTGAACGCCCGTTGTTTGAGCGTTTTTCAGTGGCCATGATCGAAAAAGCCAACTCAATGAAAATCGGGCCACCTTCAGATCCCACTACAGAGCTAGGTCCTATGCAAAACGGCCCGCACATGGCGCGCATTTTATCCTTTGTAGAGCGCGCAAAGGCCGACGGTTGCGAAATCCTTACCGGAGGCGGGCGCACAGTGGGCTTTAACAAAGGCTTTTATATTGATCCGATCATCGCCAAAGCACCCGACAATAAAAGGATTATTTGCCAAGAGGAGATATTTGGCCCCTTTGCCACTTTAATCCCCTTTGACACCCCCCAAGAAGCCATCGCCATGGCAAACGATAATGATTTCGGCTTAGTTGGCTATGTCTGGAGCCAACACATCCACAAAGCCATTGGCGTTGCAGATAAAATGAACACCGGGGCGGTGTGGATTAATACACCTATGATGCGCGAATTGCGGGCGCCTTTTGGCGGCTGGAAACAATCCGGCCTTGGGCGGGAAAGTGGCGATGGTTGCGCGGCGCTGTTCACAGAAGAAAAAACCATCACAATCAGAACAGTATTCTCTGACTAGGGGCCATTCAATCGTTTTATAAGACGAACCATGCTGGTGAACAGGGGTTTGTGGATTCTCGATAAGGTGCGAATTTCCATTTCAGAGTTTCCCGCAAGCGCCAAACGTCGTCAAGAAGCCTTCTCGACCGCTTAGAGTCGGGAGAATGCTTCGCTAGGCGCGATGTACCCGAGGTGGATCGAGAGGACGCTTCTTCAACGTGGTTGACTTGGTCAACCGCCTGGAAACGGAAACAAGACAAGGCAAACAAGGGCGTATCGCTGATAGTCCCAATCTATCCGCAAACTCATCAAGCTTGCTGGGCCGAACTGACGTCTTGAAAACCGGCGCCGAGATATCGCCGCGCAGATACTTTCTGATCGTGTTGCGCGACAATGCCGTTCGCCGCTCAATCTCACGTATCGGCATCCCTTGGCGAAAATGCCAACGGCGTATCACACTCAATCAATCCATGTTGATCACTCCTCACCCCCCCAACTCTCAGCCAGGGGGCAGTTCAAACATGGGTCAATTCTCAATGAAGGTTTGTGCCGCTGCCGGGTCACTTCTCGGCGACAATCAAAATGAGTTTTTCAAAAAGATCGGCTAAAAGCTGACAAAGTGGCAAGATCACCTGACCTGGCGCTGGGTAATGGCGCATAAATTGCACCCATACGATGTGCGAGGTCCCGCGATTCTGGACGAGGTCGTGAGGCGGTGTCGATTTGAATTGTGTTGATCCCTGATAGGCGCACGTGATTGGCCATGGCAAGGGCATCTGCATTGGCCTGTACGCGACCAAATGTGCCATCACGTGCAACATTGCCTTGGCCATCGGTCAAGAGAAGAAGGCGCACGGTTCGGCCCTTGGATTTTTCCTCAAGCGCCAGTTTCAGAGCCACTTCAATACCTGTGGCCAACGGCGTGCCGCCGCCGCCAACCATATCGGCTAGCAAGCGCCTAGCGCGCGCGAGAGACCGCGTCGGTGGCAAAATGATATCGGCGCTGTCTTTGCGAAACGCAACCAAACCAACCCTTGAGCGTGTTTGGTAAGCCTTTGCGAGCATCAATTGAACGGCACCTTTGACCTCTGACAAGCGCTGCCACGCGCTAGAGCCAGAGGCATCAACGGCAAAAATGATAGTGGCCTCGCGCTTCTCGATGAAGCGGCGGATGCGAATGTCTTGGCTTTGCACACATATGCGGCTTTCAAGCGACTTGGTGCTCGCAAGGCTTTGCTGACGCAGCCTTTGCCATGGCGCAGCAGCGCGCAGCGTATCAATCAAATGGATGCGCTGTCGGCCACCGATTGCGCCACGCCGACTGCCCACAGGTCGACCGCGTTTTGACGAGGCGACACTATCACCGCTGCCTCGACCATCGCGATCCCGCCCACGATGAAGCAGTCCTGTCGCGTTCATCAAGGCGGCGATCAG
>JBEINE010000005.1:0-36985 GCA_040378245.1 Hyphomonadaceae bacterium
CTCCAAATCCAGCTCGATGATCGTGTGGCTTCACTGACTTTAAAGGTCAGCCGCCAGTTTCTGGCTAGGGTCATCGATGCAATACCAGCTCTGTCACCCACCAGCCCATGAAAGCCGAAGTTTGGCGGCAATTTCAAGTTGATTAGTCTTTTTGCTGCACCGCAGCAATTAGTATGCGCTTTCTAAAGACATCCGTTAGGGAGGGGTCATCGCAAAAACAGGTGATACTCCTCCCCGAGACCACCTCCTAACCTGGAGAGACGATAATGACCGAAGCCAAAAAGACGATTGACGCCATCGAGGCCGCTCGCCATGAAGGCATGGAAATCGCCCGCAAAATCTGGCTGGCTGGCGTGGGCGCTTATGGCCGCGTATATCAAGAAGCCGCAGGCCGCGTTGAAAAAGTAACCGGTGCGGCGAACGAAATGTTCGACCAATTGGTTGAAAAGGGTGAGCAAGTTGAAGATTTGGTGAAAGCCAGCATCGCCAAAAATGAGACTGCCGGCAAAGTGACTGAATATGTTGAAAAGACAACGGCTCAAGTAAAAGAAGCGTCAGAAACCCGCATCAATGAACTTGAAGAGCGGTTTGAAACTGTTCGCAAGACCGTGATGGAGAAAGTCTCGCCCATAATAGACAAGATCGCCCCATACAATGTGTTCACCTTGGGCACACAAGTTAGCGACTTGACCGCGACCGTTGAGGCGCTGAAAGCCGAAATCGAAGCGCTGAAGTCCGCAAAGGCGGCCCCAAAAGCAGCCGCCAAAAAGGTCGAGGCTGAAGGCGCATAAGCCCCACGTCTCCACATTATCGCAATGAGCGCCGCCCATGGAAATGTCTGGGCGGCGCTTTTTGTTTATGGGAGAGTTCGAGCGCAGCACGAGCCCCGATTTGAAGGCCATCGGCGCCATCACAGCTGCGCCTAAAGAGCTATGGGAAGCGCTCAGGTCGCTCTGGAACTTTGAACCAGAGCATGCTTTTCGCGAAACTCTGTTTCAGATTTGACGCAAGATGCTCTAAACGCATTTCATTGACATTTCCGACTTTGCCGCTCATAATGCACCTAAATATTGGTATTTTGTGAGGCAAACAATGTCAGCCAGCTTTGCGCTTTTGAAGGCCATCAACGACGACTATATCGCGCCTTCCGAGCTAACGGCTCGATTACGCATTAGCTTAGGTGAGCTTGCCATTACCCTTGGCATCTCACGAGACGCGGTCACCAAGACCGCACGTTTGCAATCAAAAGCGACGCAGAGCCGCCTCCGCCAGATGCTCGAAATACTCAATCGGGTGGAGCCATGGGCAGGTAGTTTGCTTGGGGCCTATGCTTGGTATCGGTCGCAAGGACTGCCATCGTTTGGCGACGCCACGCCTGAAACTTTGGTGCAAGCTGGGCGCTTCGAAGACGTGCGCCGCTATCTTGATCGGATCGCCGCTGGCGGGTTTGCTTGAGTTTGAGTGCTGACATAAGGTTGCAACATTGGAAAGGTGTCGTCTTTCGCGGACATCATCCTAAATGGGCGTTTGACCCGCTTTCAGGGGACGGTGCTAAGCGCTATGGTGGACGTTTAAATGCAGCTGGTACTCGAGCTTTCTATACAAGCTTGACGCCCGAAGGTGCTTGGGCTGAAACGCAGCAGGCGTTTGCCTTCAAGGCTCAACCTCTGACATTATGCGCCTATCGCGTTAATTGCACCGATGTTCTGGATTTGACGACACCCAAAGCCTGCGCGCAGGCACAGATTAATGCTGCCGATCTAGCATGCGCATGGGAGGACTTTGCTACCCGCAAGCTGCCAGTACCAACTTGGCTTATACAAGATCGCCTAATGGCTTTGAGTGTCGCAGCTATCATGGTCCCCAGTTTCGCGGCGAGCGCGCCGACGGGCGCAATCAATCTCGTATTTTGGCAGTGGAGCCACGATATTCCCCATCAAGTGGTTCTTGTGGATGATTATGGACGGCTGTCAGGGCGATAAGCGGAGTGCGAAGCGCGAGTTGCGCTTTTGCCAGCCATCAGTAAGGCCAGCGCGGCGCTCCACCCCCTAAACAATAAACCCCGTAATCGGAAGCACAATCAACGCCGCGGCCCTTGCGATCAAATCCCTCGGCTTCTGGCCACCACCGGCTTCAAACTCCAAGCGCACGAGTTGAAATGACAAACCAAGGGCCAATTGGGAGATCAGGCCATCCAAAGCCTCGTCGCTGGCTTTGATCACGCCGGCAGAACGAAGTGCGTGCAATAGGCCACTGGCCGCATTTTGTTGAATATTCAAAATGCCCCGCATGAGCGTGGCGAGCTTCGGGTCGGCTCGTAGGATCGAGAAGGGTTCGCGGTAGGCAAAACGCGCATCCCATGCTTCTTCCACCAAAATATGAACCCATGTCCAGACATCCTCTATTGTTGCTCCTTCGCGCGCGCATTTCTCCATCGCCCCCCCGGCTATGGCGTGAAGTTCCCCAGCATGGGCGTCGAGCAAAGCGGCGGCGATTTCGCCTTTACCCTTATAGTGATAATAAAGATGGCCCGGTGACATCGACAAAGCATTTGCGACATCCACCGCCGCCAAGGCGCCAAATCCTTCGGTATTGAAGAGTTCGCGCGCGGTGCTGAGGATTTTGGCCTTGGTTTGTGATATTGGCACGCCGTTCTCACGATTCATCTATAACGCTTAGCCTAGGTGGACCGATCTAGATTGCCAAGTGACTTTCGGCGGGGTCTGCGCTGTGCTCTGGGGTCTGTCCCGTCTCTTTTGACTCAAAAAAGCGGGATAAACAGACGCTAGATCAGATACCTAGACGCGCAACCTGATTCTAAAGGAACCAGTCGCGCTCTATCTGTTGACAACCCCGATCGTGTTTTCGTCTCGGGCCCGTGAGCTTTGGAGGCATTTCGCCGTATAGACTTGCCTTAACGTGTGTTTTTGGGATCGCCACCCGCGATTCAACGCCAATTTCTTATCCCCACACCATGAGATTACATTTTTTCCTCGCCCAACAGCAGAAATATCTTCACGGTTGCCGATTGGCGTCATAACGTCACGACAGACAAGCCGTAATGATGATCAAGTCAAGAATCGTCAGGGCGCGGGAGGATGTAATGTCAAAGCAAAAGATCAATTTGGGCGACGAAGCGGCCCAAAACACAGTCGCGCTGACCGCCATGATGGGGCTGGCGCGTGAAGACTTAATGGGTGCTGTGGCGCTCATGATGCGCGAAGTCACCATCAAGCCTGCTACGACAGCTAAGCATATGAAAGCCTTGGGTGATGAGGTTGTAAAAATTCTGAAAAATGAAAGTGATTTGGCACCGGACGCCAAGGATCGCCGGTTTGCTGATGTGACCTTTCAACAAAACCCACTCTATCGCATGGGCATGCAATATTTCCTCGCTGTGGAAAAGAATGTCGGAACCTGGTTAGCCGATCTTGAATTGGACGAACTGGAAAGGGCTCGTGCCAGTTTCGTCAGTCAAATGATCATCGATTCGTTTGCGCCTACCAACGCACTTATTGGCAATCCTGCAGCGATCAAACGCGCTTACGAAAGCGGCGGCACGTCATTGATCAAGGGTTTGCAAAACGCTTATCGCGATCTGACTGAGAATAAAGGGCAGGTCAGCCAAGTTGATACAAGGCCTTTCAAAGTTGGTGAGAATTTGGCTATCTCTAAAGGGCAGGTGATCTACAAAACCGAAATGATGGAACTGATCCAGTATGAACCGTTGACGGAAAAGGTTCATGCCATCCCGTTTCTGATCATTCCGCCTCAGATCAACAAAGCCTATGTGAATGATCTATCACCCGACAAGAGCATCGTCTCATACTTGGCCTCGCAAGGCCTTACGACCTTTTTGGTATCGTGGCGAAACCCGCAGGTGCAACATCGCGATTGGGGGCTGGAGGCCTATGTCAATGAGTTGATCAAAGCGTCCGAAGTCATCATGGCAATCACAAAGTCCAAGACGCTCAATGTATCGGGCGCATGTTCGGGTGGCATAACAACGGCGACTTTCCTATCCAAACTGGCCAGCATAGGCGACACACGGGTCAATGCGGTTAGCTTAATGGTCAATGTGCTGGACCCGCGCAATGATGACAGCGAAGTGGGCGCTCTGGTATCGGAAAATGGGATCGAATTAGCCCGCCAACGCAGCTTCAAAAAGGGCATATTGGAGGGCGATTCTTTGGGGCGTATGTTTGCTTGGTTACGGCCCAATGACCTCGTTTGGAATTACGTCATCAACAATTATCTGATGGGCCAAGACCCGCCTCCATTTGACGTTCTATTCTGGAATAATGACACCACCAATCTGCCAGCCCAACTGCACTCCGACTATCTTGACTTGTATCCCAAACAGCCCTTTGCAAACCCAGGTCAGGTTGAGTTTGCTGGCCATGTTGTCGATTTGAAGAAGGTTACCAACGATATGTTCATCATTGCTGGTGTTACAGATCACATCACGCCATGGAAAGCCTGCTACCGGACAACGCAATTGGTTGGTTCTGAGAATATCGAGTTCATTCTTTCCCAATCTGGCCACATTCAAGCGCTGCTGAACCCGCCGGGCAATCCAAAATCCAAATACTTTCGAAACACAACTGGCCGGCCGCCCGCGACCACTGACGAGTGGCTCGCCGGGGCGCGCGAAGTTACGGGATCGTGGTGGCCGCTCTGGGGTGAATGGTTGAAGGCACGTTCGGGTGCGGAAAAAGCGGCCCCCAAAAGCCTTGGAAACAAGGATTACCCCCCCGGCGATAAGGCACCGGGACGTTACGCGTTTAATGAATGAGTGGGTTCTGGCCCTTTTGGAATACGCCTGAAATTGAGTTGTTTCGCTAACCGATAAGGATTGAGTGAATTGGTACAGAGTCAAGACGCATCCGCCCATGAAGCTCTGATTGAGCGCGTAATAGTCGGGGGGCGCACCGTGCGCGTCGCGGTCTGGAAGACAAAGGCTTCGGGTATCGCTGACACCGACCGACCGCGACCAATCCTGTTCTTTAATGGCATAGGTGCCAATATAGAGCTAATGTCGCCTTTAGCAGATTGGTTTACCGATCGCGACATCATCACATTTGATATGCCTGGCGTTGGCCAATCGCCGGCCGCCATTTTCCCCTACCGACCTTGGCAAATCTGCCGATTGGCAAGTAAAATACTCGACAATTATGGCTTTTCGACTGTGGATGTGATGGGCGTCTCTTGGGGCGGCGCTATGGCGCAGCAATTTGCGTTTCAATGCGCCAAGCGTACGGGTCGGCTGATTCTGGCGGCAACCAGCATGGGCATGGTAATGGTGCCGGGCGACCCTTCGGTCTTGATGAAAATGGCCAGCCCACGCCGCTATATCGACAAGGATTATATGCTGGCTAATTTCCGCTCGCTTTATGGGGGCGATGATAGTGGCTCTGGGGATCATGCTGCCCGCCTCCTGCCGCCAAGCACCTTGGGATATGTGCAGCAATTGACCTGCATGATGGGCTGGACGAGTGCGTGGTTCCTACCGCTCCTAAAGGCCAAGACCCTTGTCATGATGGGGGATCGCGACAAGATTGTGCCAGAAATCAATGGTCAATGGATTGCCAGCCTCGCACCCAACGCCAAATTACACATTGTTGAGGGTGGCGGACATTTGTTCCTTGTGTCAGCAGCTCAAGAGGTCGTCCCGGTGATCCGCGCTTTCCTCGATGAGAACGAAGCGCGGGATGAGGCGCTTATTTTGCCGAAAATGCCGGCACGCCGGACGGCCGCTTAAATCCATCGCCCTGTGCAACAATAGCGCGCCAAGCAAACTATGGCAGAATCCTTCTCCCCCGATGATTTGCCTGCCGATAAGCCTAGTCGCTATCGTGAGGTTGGCTCTATGCTGGCAGCCGTTGTGGCGGGGGAAGCCAACCATACCGCGCGCTATTCCACCGCCGTCAGCTTACTGACTCAGGCATTTTCCCCAAGGTTTTTCTGGACAGGCTTTTATGTGGTTGACCCCTTAAAGCCCACAGAACTTGTAATCGGGCCCTATCAAGGCACATTGGGATGCCTACGAATCCCCTTTGGGCGGGGGGTTTGCGGTGCGGTGGCGGCTAGCGGCATCACGCAGCTCGTTGACGATGTTCACGCATTCCCGGGCCACATTGCCTGTGATAGCCGCTCAAACAGTGAGATTGTTGTCCCCGTGTTTGACCGAGCCGGTCGGTTGGCAGCGGTTCTAGACGTCGATTCTGAGGCTTACGCCGCATTTGACCTTGAAGATCAAACAGGATTGGAAAGCATTTGCGCTCTTTTGTTGACCTGCCCTTAAGCGCCTGCCGCCGGAAACTTGCCCACAGCCAAAGGTGAAAAGTTCCAACGCCAAGCCGACTCTTCGGCCATTAAGGCACGTAACAAAGCCGCATTGAGCTCATGCCCCGCACGTTCCGCTACATAGCGCCCTTTAATGGGCGCGCCTGCAAGCGCTAAATCGCCAACAGCATCAAGGGCTTTGTGACGCACAAACTCATCGTGAAACCGCAAACTGCCCTGATTAACAATCTCGTGGCCATCAATAACAATCGCATTGTCAAGCGAACCACCCCGCGCCAATCCATTGGCTTGAAGCGCATCCACCTGATCAGCGAAGCCAAAGGTCCGCGCGGATCCTAAATCATGGACAAAGCTTTCGGGTGTGCAGTCAAGCACCAATCTTTGCCGGCCAATCGCACGACTTTGAAAGTCGACCGTGACATCCAACTGGAAGCCGTCAAATGGTTCTAGGCGCGCAAGTTTGTTGCCTTGGCGCACTTCAACCGGCTTCAAAACGTCCAAGCTGCGGCGGGGTGCCCCCTGTGCGCGGATGCCGGCGCGCTGGATCATCGCACTAAAAGGCTCCGACGATCCATCCAAGATGGGAACTTCAGGCCCGTCAAGTTCGATGATAGCATTATCAATGCCCAAGCCAAACAGAGCCGCCATAACGTGCTCGATCGTTCCAACTGACGTTCCAGCTGAATTGGCAATATTTGTGCCCAATTGGGTCGTCGTGACGTTGCTAATCAAAGCCGGAATCGAGCGGATAAACTTATTGACGTCAGTGCGAACAAAGACGATGCCGTGACCGACACCGGCTGGCTTCAGGGACATGCGCACATGCTGCCCACTGTGCAAGCCAATACCATCGCACGATACTGATGCTGCCAGACTATGCTGCATGGCCGAAATTGTTTGATGCTGCACGCTATGAAAACCTTACAAACCCACACTTACGTGGTGTTAAGCATGGGAACCCGACAGTCTTTTGATACAGACAGCCTCGGGGTGCAAACCAAACTATATTTCCAAATGTGACACTAAGATGTCCTCTCGACATCACAAGCTCGAGACATTCTTAAGCCTATGTTTTAATTGGCTTGTTTACGCAAAAAGGTTGGGATCTCGATCTCATCGTCAAACTCATCGCCAAACAAAGGTTGGGTTTGGGTGATAGCGCGCGTATTGACCTCGGGGCGCTCCTCCCATTCTTCCTCGCGTGCAGCAGGCTTTGGACGCCCAAAAATGTTAAAGCCATTGAAGCCACTTGGGCGTGCCACATCGCGGTTTGGACGCTGTTCGTAGGTTTGAGTTGATGGTGTCGCGCGCGCTTGATAGCTCGGCTTATGAGACTGGGCTTGGGCTGGTTGATACATTTGTGGGCGGGCTTGGGCCGCTTGATAAGTCGGCCGGGCGGACTGCGGGGCTATCGCTTGGGGTGCTGATGGGGCTGGCATCTGTGTGTTGGCCGGCGGCTGGTCATAATGCCCAGAAGTCTCACCTTGATAGGCAGGACGCGCTTGCACAGGCTCAGCGGCTGGTTGCTGGAATAAGGGCTGCTGGATAGTCGGGGCTGCAACAGGTGCTTGTGCATAGGTTTGCTGGGGCGCTGGCTGATGAACCTGGGGTTCACGACCATTGTTCACACGCACCACAGTCGGGCCGCTGCCCTGAGCGACTTGGGGGGCCGGCGCAGCGTTAAAAAAGCTCGTAACTTGTGGACGCGGGACAGCCGCGGCCTCTACTTCAATGCCCGTTGCAACCACAGAAACCCGCATGGTGCCGTCAAGTGTCTCATCAAAAGTTGAGCCGACGATGATATTGGCATCAGGGTCAACTTCTTGGCGAATATGGTTGGCCGCCTCATCCAGCTCAAACAACGTCATATCATAGCCGCCGGTAATATTGATCAGGACGCCGCGCGCGCCCTTGAGCGACATATCTTCGAGAAGCGGGTTATTGATGGCTTTGGTAGCCGCCTCTAATGCCCGACGCTCCCCACTCGCCTCACCCGTCCCCATCATGGCCTTGCCCATTTCCCCCATGACCGAGCGCACATCGGCGAAATCAAGGTTAATCAGACCTGGCATGACCATCAGGTCAGTTATTCCACGCACACCGGAGTGCAAAACCTGATCAGCCAATTGAAACGCTTGGTGAAAGGTTGTTTTGTCATTGGCAACGCGGAACAGATTCTGATTTGGAATGATGATCAGAGTGTCGACATATTTTTGAAGCTCGGCAATGCCCGCGTCCGCCATGCGCATGCGACGAGGTCCTTCAAACTGAAACGGGCGGGTGACAACCGCAACGGTCAATATCCCCTGCTCCTTGGCGGTGCGCGCAATCACGGGCGCCGCGCCAGTGCCAGTGCCACCGCCCATGCCCGCGGTGATAAACACCATATTGGCATCTTGGAGATGGTCGAGAATTTCACTTTGGCTTTCTTCAGCCGCCGCCATGCCAACTTGAGGGGTCGCACCAGCGCCAAGCCCTTGGGTCGTATTGAGGCCGATCTGAATCCGACGCTCTGCCTTGGAGCGCGCTAATGCTTGCGCATCGGTATTGGCAACGACAAATTCAACGCCCTGCAAATCAGCGTCAATCATGTTATTGACAGCATTGCCCCCAGCACCACCAACGCCGAAAACAACGATGCGCGGGCTTAATTCTGTAGCGGTGGGGACATTAAGACGGATAGCCATATGAGGCTCCTTAGAAGCAATAGACGATGGTTAAAGAATTGATGACGCAAAATGCCTCTGATATGCTTAAGCAGAGGTTAAAATGAGGGCCTTAATCATGGGTAAGACCAGATAATTCAGCGGCGTTCTTAATCGAAGGCCATTGCGAGGGCCATAGGCGTTGCCTGAGCCAGCGATACTTGAACCAGAGCGCGGCTGGTTCTTTTAGAACCAGGTTGCGCGTATAGGTATTTGATTGAGGCTCTGTTTATCCCGCTATTTTGATTCAAAAAAGACGGGACAGCCCCTAGCGGACGTTTTTTCGCTACGCACCCCACCTTCCCGCGAGGGGGGGTCATCAACATCTTTGGGTCAAATGCTATGGCCTTAAGATAAGCCCCCTTCCCCCATCGGGCCGATAACGTTAAGCCTGCGCCATGTCGATATATAATGATCTACCCAAAGTCCGTGGCACATTAGAAGCTGATGTGGTCTTGGCGCCTTTCACGTGGTTTCGTGTCGGCGGCCCCGCGCAGGCTTTGTTTCAACCCGTCGACGAGGATGATCTGGCTGATTTCCTTCGGGCTTGCCCTGCCCACATTCCAATTATGGTCTTTGGCGTCGGTTCAAATCTGATTGTTCGTGATGGCGGTTTTCAGGGCGTGATTATTCGCTTGCCGCCACGCGGCTTTGGTCACGTGAGCATTTCTGGCCTCAGCGTTACCGCGGGCGCGGCCTGCCTCGACGCGGTGGTTGCAAGGAAGGCGGCAGATGCTGGGATCGCGGGGCTGGAGTTTTATCGCGGGGTTCCTGGCACTATTGGTGGGGCTTTACGCATGAATGCGGGCTGCTATGAGCAGGAAACCAAAGATGTGCTGACCCAATGTGTTGCCTATAATCGTGCGGGTGAGCGCATAATCCTGTCAAACTCAGACATGGGCTTCAGCTATCGTTATAGCGCTGTAGCGGAGGATTTAATCTTTGTATCGGCCACGTTTGAAGGCACGCGCGATGAACCTGCTAACATCGTGGCCCGAATGGACGCCATAACCGCACGACGCGAAGCTAGCCAGCCCATCCGCGAAAAAACCGGCGGCAGCACATTCAAAAACCCTGATCCCGTCCAGTCAAAGGGTCGCAGCTCATGGCAGGTTATCGATGACGCTGGCCTGCGCGGTCATATAATCGGGGGTGCGCAAATGAGTGAAAAGCATTGCAATTTCATGATCAATAGGGGCCAGGCCACAGCCGCCGATCTTGAGGCGCTGGGTGAGCACGTAAGGGCGGAAGTCAAAAAGACCCAAGATGTGGACTTACATTGGGAGATTAAGCGGGTGGGAGTGCCGCTCGGGTCTGTGCCGTCTTTTTTGAATCAAAAAAGCGGGATAAACAGAAACTAAATCAAACACCTAGAAGCGCAACTTGGTTCTAAAAGAACCAGACCCGCTTTAGATCAAGCCAAGCGCCTTGAGGCTGCGCGTTCCATCACGGCCGACAATAATATGGTCAATGACGGTCACAGCCAACGGCTTGAGCGCATTGATGACCTCACGTGTCATCGCGACGTCAGAACCTGAGGGTGAAGGATCCCCTGATGGATGATTGTGACTTAGGATCACTGAGCTGGCTGACAATTCCAAGGCACGACGAGCAATTTCACGCGGATAAACCGGCGCTTGGTCAACCGTCCCATCACCCATTTTCTCATCCAAAATCAAGCGATGCTTTTTGTCGAGGAATAAAACACGAAACTCTTCCCGCGTCGCGCCCTCCAGTCGCATTTTGAGATAGTTTAACACACTCGACCACGATGACAGCACCGGTTGGGCCATAACCTCTTCGTGCACACTTCGGACGAGAAGCGCATGAACGGCCTTCAAATGGATCGCCACCGCTTCGCCCACTCCCGACACTTGCATCAAATCCTGTAGGGGCGCGCCAATAATGCCGGTAAGACTGCGAAACCGGCTGAGCAGCGCGCGTGCAATCTCTTTAGTATCGCGTCGTGCAATCACGCCAAACAAGAGAAGTTCTAGCATTTCGTGATCGGCAAGGCCTTCTTGGCCCGTCCGCAGGAACCGTCCGCGCAATCTATCGCGATGGCCTTCCAGATGTGCTTTAGACTGATCGGGAACGGCCATGGCTGGGGCTAAGCAACATCGCCAAGCGTATGGGGTGTATCGAGGCCCAGCGGAGAGGCGGTGAAAACCTCATACCCAGTTTCGGTCACCCCAATCGAATGCTCAAACTGGGCCGAGAGTGAGCGATCCTTGGTGACCGCCGTCCAACCGTCGGGCAGGACCGACACCGCAAACTTGCCCAAATTGACCATGGGTTCAATGGTGAAAAACATGCCCGGCCGTAACTGCGGACCAGTGCCGGCTTTGCCAAAGTGAACGACATTGGGGTTATCGTGAAACACGCGGCCCAAGCCATGCCCACAAAAGTCGCGCACAACTGAACAGCGCTGGGCTTCGACATAGCTTTGGATAGCGTGGCCGATATCGCCGACTGTGTTGCCGGGTTTAACGGCCTCGATACCCCGCTTGAGCGATTCCCACGTCACGTCCATCAGACGACGGGCTTTGCGCGACACGTCACCCACGCCATACATGCGCGAATGGTCGCCATGCCAGCCATCAATAATGACGGTGACGTCGATATTGGCGATATCACCCGAGCGCAGCTGACGCGGCCCCGGAATCCCGTGGCAGACGACATGATTAAGCGAAATACAGGTTGTATGGCCATAGCCACGATAGCCCATGCAAGCAGGGATCCAGCCATGATCCAAGACATAATCGCGGGCCAATTCATCTAGACGGGCTGTCGTCACACCCTCGCGCACTTCCCCGACGAGCATATCTAACACGTCAGCTGCAGCGCGCCCAGCCAGCCGCATGCCCTCAAAGGCCTCGGGACCGTGAAGTTTAATCGTGTTGTCGTCGCGAAGTTTGGGGGCTTTGGTGGCATCTATGTACATTCCAAGTCTCATAGCCGAGATCCTGCAACTTGTGCAGGGGGTAAGAGCGGTCAGCCTCCTGACGTCTCTGCACTGGAACTTAAGTCGGCAGAGGGCGAGCTCTCCTGCTCATCCTCGCGCGCCACGGTCGCGGTAACGGCCATATCCATCGTCACATTGCCGAGCGTTCGAAAGATATCGGGAAACGTCTCAACGGCCACTAACAGCCCCAGCGGCGCGACAGGTACGCCAAGAACCAGACAGATCGGCGCGATGGAGCTGAAAAAGCTGATAGATCCCGGCAGGCTGACGGCCCCTAATGTCGTTGTGGCACCTGCGGCAATGCCAATGGCAATCTGAAATGGCGTCAGCTCAATGCCGAACCAATGGGCGATGTAAAGCGCGACGCCTAAGTTCATAGCAGGACCTGTCGCCCTGAAAATTGCAACCGCAATGGGCAAGACAACATCGGCCCGCGCCGCGGGAACGCCCAAGGCTTGAACGCCTTTGAGCATAGCGGGCAAGCTCGCCAACGAGGACTGCGTTGAAATCGCCACCGCTTGAGCGGGAATAGCGGCGCGAAAGAAAGCCACTAAACCTTGGCGCGCGCCAAATATCGCCAAACCAAAAGCGGCCAACCAAATGATCAAGCCTAAAGCCGATAGGATTACAACATAGTGAGCCAGTGCGCCCAAAGCCGCTGTGCCAGCTTTGGCCCCAACAACCAAAGCCAGCGCAAATACACCAATGGGTGCTAAGGCCAACACCCAGCCAATCATGATGATCATGGTTTCAGCCAAGGCGTCAAAAAAGTCAGTAATGTGACGGCGCTTATCTTTGGGAACGCGCGTCACAGCAAAGCCAAATATGGCTGTGAAGATAATCAAGGGCAGGATGGCATCATTGGCGGCGGCGGCGATGGGATTAGTTGGGATCATTGCGCGGAGAAAATCGCCTAAAGGCGGCACGGCACCTGGTGGCTCCACACCTTGCATCGCCGCGCGCAGCGCTTGGCCCGAACCCTCCGGCATCGGAAAAGCTGACATCAGAACAGGAACCATAATGGCGGCCATAATCGAGGACAGCCACAAGATCACCAACATCGTCAAAACGGCCCGACCTGCCAGCTTGCCGGCACTGGCTGCAGCGGCTGTTTGGGCAATCCCGGTAATCAACAAAGCGGCGACCAGTGGGATGACGGTCATTTGCAGGGCATTTAGCCAGACTGAGCCGACAATATCAGCGGCATCAACAATGAACTGGACGTGCTGCAATCCTATGCCGGCCCCAATGCCTGCCACTAGGGCCATAAGAATGTAGGTTGCCTTCGACATTTATGCCCCCCAGCGCGCAAATGATAAGCTCAGCATCGCTTAGATTGTACTCTCTTGGAAGTACTGAAAACTGAAAAAAACGGCCCCGCCTCAAGAAGCTAAAGCCTTGGCGTGCCAATGCCGTGGTTTTTGCGGATTAGATTTAATTGTCAAATGAGTGAATTGAGCCATTTTACGGACGTTTGTGGGCGAAAAATAAATAACTTGTTCACCACGTCTCCTAACCGCTTGTTTGCTGTCTCTGCCTATAGTGGCCCCACGTTCAAAACGAATGTCGTTCGCACAATGCGGACGGTTACAGATAGAATCTGGAGTCAGTCGAAATGACAAGTGTGAACACGAATCGTGGTGCCATGGTTGCACTACAAACGCTAAACGCGACCAATCGTGAACTAGCAAAAACCCAAAATGCTATTTCCACCGGCTTAAAAGTCGCAACAGCTAAAGATAATGGCGCAATCTGGGCAGTAGCCAACAAGATGCGCTCGGATGTCTCCGCGTATGATCGCGTTGCAGAATCCAACCAAACCGCTTCCGCAAAAGTCGACGTCGCAATCGCGGCGGGCGAAAACATTATGGAACTGCTCAATGAGATGAAGGGCAAAGCCTTGGCCGCCTCTCAAGCGGGCATTTCAGCCGTATCTCAAGCCGCATATAATGCCGATTTTATCCAAATGCGTGATCAAATCACCAGCATAACGGTCAATTCGCTCTTTGATGGTGCGAATATGACAACTGGCGATGAGGCCGCTAACCAGGCTCTTTCCTTGGGTGACGCCGAAGGCGGTAACACAATCGTTGTTCCGGGGGCCAACATTGGTCTTGGTGGTACGATTGTCACCGTGACCTCATCAACCGAAGTCACTGCGACTACCGCGGCGGCATCGCTCGCCCTGGTTAATGCATCCATCGAGAATTTGGGCACTCAATTAGCGACTTGGGGTGCTGGGGCCAAGCGCCTTGAGGCCCACGGTCGCTTTATCTCCAAACTTCAGGATGCCTTGACCAGCGGCGTTGGTGCTATGACAGACGCTGACTTGTCGAAGGAAAGCGCGAAACTCCAAGCTGTTCAGGTCAAGCAGCAATTGGGAACTCAGGCCCTATCGATTGCCAATGGGGCGGCTCAATCATTGTTGTCACTGTTCCGGAACTAGAGCTGATCACCGTTCAATCAGAGCTGGTCACTTATTAGGGCCCGTTCCTGTTTTGACGCTGGAAGCGTACCTTCTCAGCCATCGACAAGGTATCCGATTTTGGCGGCACAGAGCTAAAAAAGAAAAACCAACCCCTATATCTTGAGCTCGGGCTTGACAGCCCGGGCTCTTTTTTTCGTGTCCGCATTAACCATAATTTCAATTTTAAATTTAATTAAATCAATTTGCTAGAATGTAGTTTTAGGTTTGTTAACCATCTTCCTAAACTCATTATTTCTAGGTCGTGGGCTAGTGTGATTGTACCGTAAGAAATGCGGCACCTGCTGAAAGCAGGTTCAAAAATTAGAAAAGGTGGACATAGAAATGACCAGCGTAAATACAAACAAAGGCGCAATGGTTGCGCTTCAAACTTTGAACAACACCAATCGTGATCTGATTAAGACACAAAATGTGATTTCAACTGGCTTGAAAGTTGCTACCGCGAAGGACAATGGTGCTGTTTGGGCTGTTGCCAACAAAATGCGGACAGACGTGTCAGCCTATGACCGGGTCTTGGAATCCAACAACACCGCACAATCTCGCGTTGATGTTGCTATCGCTGCAGGCGAAAGCGTCATGGAGTTGCTCAACGAAATGAAGGGTAAAGCTCTTGCAGCCAGCCAAACAGGTCTGTCAACTTCAGCCCAAAACGCTTTCAACGCTGACTTTGTTCAGCTGCGCGACCAAATCACCAGCATTATAGCCAACTCCAGCTTTGATGGCTCAAGCATGGTTGGAGAATCTCCTGTCGCTGCGCTTTCCTTGGGTGACGAAAAGGGTGGTAACACGATTTCAGTTGCCGGTGCCGACCTCTCTCTAGGTGGTTCGGTCGTAACTGTGGAAGACGATTCAGTCATTACGTCTTCATCTAACGCCACGACAGCACTTGCTCTCGTTAACGCGTCAATCACCAACCTTGGCACGCAACTGGCCACTTGGGGTGCTGGCGCGAAACGTTTGGAAGCCCACAACAAGTTCGTAACGAAGCTGCAAGATGCTTTGAACGGCGGTATCGGCGCGATGGCCGATGCCGACTTGTCAAAAGAGAGCGCGAAACTGCAATCTCTGCAAGTCAAGCAACAACTGGGTACGCAAGCTCTGTCGATCGCAAACGGCGCATCGCAATCTGTGTTGTCTTTGTTCCGTTAATTCGGTTGATGCTACAAAAACGAACTCAAAAAATAACAAAAGTGGAACCCGGGCGGCAACGTCCGGGTTTCTCTTTGCGTCGGGTTTCCCTTGACTCAATTTCTTTCACAAAAACCTATGAAATGTAAAATTGCGACAATAAAAGTTCTAAACTGTTGATCTATCATGACTACAATCTGAGATGATTAAAATGATCTGTTGCCAACTTAGTGTTTTTGGTTGGCTGAATAGGAGGGATCAGCAAACCTGGTCACTAAGCAGATGAACATCGAGAGCCACAAGGTAACCTTGATGCCAATTGTGCATCAAGCACGAGCCACAGAAGACGCAAAAGTGAGCTCGGAGTCTGAACCTCCCATCTTATCACCCGTGGCCGAGCCTATGGCGAACATGGAGGGTGCCAGCGAGAGCGCTCTAATGGACAAAGAGAACCGCAAGCAAATTGCGGCACTGGAAAAAATGATGGGCGCAAACACATCTCTGATTGTCGAAAAAGACAAAGAGCGTGTTGGCTGGGTTTATAAAACCGTGGATAAAACGACGGGTGAAGTCGTGCAGATTTGGCCGCAACGGCAAGTTGCATCGGCGCTCATGGCGCTAGCTGATGGCGATGCCCGCTCTATCATGCAAGGCATGATGGTCAACGCGCTGGTTTAAGTTTCAGGCCTCATCTCTTTCTTATCTGAAGGCGCCGCATATGAGTGCCGCGTGATTTTTTTCTGCTGGCTCTAGCTTTGCTGAGACTGTGCGATATATTGAGTAAGGGAGTTGGGTAGGAGAAGCCGTAAAATGGTCATGTCACTTATCGCGCTTGCAGCGCTTGCTCAGTCAGCCTTAGCACAGGCGCCCGGCGTGCAGTCGTCACAGGGCAATGCAGACAACGCATCAAAACCATCGGTAAAAGTTGACCGCTTTGCTGGGCGCCCACCCGCTCGGATTGCTTTCACCCGCAATGTCCGCAATTTTGAGGTCAAACGCGAGAATTATGATGATGTTCTCTATCTGGAGACCAGTCAGAACCGTTGGTTTCGCAGTGAAATCAGCTGTTTTGGGCTAGCTGACCCGACTGCCGCGCGAGCCCTGCTGCCGCTTGACCATGGATCTGGCTTTGACAATTTCAGCAAGATTGGACTTGTCGGTTTTGGTCATAGAGTTAATGAGTGCCGCTTGGCGCGTCTGGTTGAATTAACCCCCGAAGAGGCGATTGAGTTTCGTCTTGAGCGACCAAAAGCACCCGTCAGTGGAAAAGCGGTTGCGTCAAAGGCTGTTCCTGCGTCATAAATGAATGTCTTTTGTTGCAAAGCCAAAAGGCGGGCAGGACATTTCCATGGTTCAAAAACTTAGACTGGCACTTGCTGTTTCCGCTGTCTCTCTTGTTATGGCATGCGCTCAAGAGGCGACAGGTGCGCAGCCTAGATCAGCCCCGCCGAGCACGGTCATCAAGGTCACTGAAATTGCGACCAATCTATCGTATCCTTGGGGCATAGCCGTCCTGCCTGACGGCTCGATGTTGGTGACAGAACGCGAAGGTCGGCTGCGCGTGATACGCGATGGCGCATTAGTCGCAACCCCGATTGAGGGCGTGCCCAAGGTGCATGATGCCGGTCAGGGCGGCTTGCTAGACGTGGTGCTTCATCCTGATTTTGCGACCAACCGACTGATTTATTTGTCGTTTGCCAAGGGCACTAAAGGGGCAAATCATACAGCCATCGTTCGCGCGACTTATGATGGCCGGCGCTTGAGCAATTTAGAGCCCATATTTGACGCTGTGCCAGAGCGCCGGACCGATGCTCATTATGGCGGGCGCATGCTCTTTATGCCCGACAAGACTTTGATTTTGACCCTGGGCGATGGCTATGTGTATCGTGACAAGGCGCAAGACCTCACGAGCGACTTGGGCAAGATCGTACGCTTGACGGATACAGGCAAGCCCGCTTCCGATAATCCCTTCGTCGGTCAAGAAGGCAAGCGGCCTGAAATCTACTCTTACGGTCACCGCAACGTCCAAGGCATTGCGCGTGATCCCGTTACCGGCACCCTTTACCAGCATGAACACGGCCCCAAGGGGGGCGACGAGGTCAATGTGATTGTCGCTGGCAAGAATTATGGCTGGCCCGTGATAACCTATGGCGTCGATTATTCGGGTGCGCCGATCAGTCTCAAAAACAAGCAGGACGGCATGGAGCAGCCCTTGATCTATTGGGTTCCATCGATCGCGCCGTCAGGCATGGCATTTTATTCCGGCGATTTGTTCCCAGCTTGGAAGGGCGATTTGTTGGTTTCGGCTCTCGCCGGTCAACAGATACGGCGCGTCAATCTGGAGAATGGAAGGGTTGCGAGCCAAGAGAACCTCTTGACCGATCGGGGTGAGCGTTATCGCCAAATCATCCAAGCCCCCGATGGCTCTTTATTGGTGCTCACCGACGATGCTGAAGGCAAAGTTTTGCGCCTGACTCCCGGTTAGTCGGTTCATGAGCACACCTGCAGAGACGCTTATTTTTGCTCATCGACTGGCTGATGCGGCCCGCGTGGCGATCCTGCCTTTTTTTCGTAGCGCGACAAACATTGAGAATAAAGCCGCCAAGGGTTTTGACCCGGTCACCGAGGCCGACAAAGCCGCTGAACGGGCTATGCGGGCACTCCTGCACGAGCATCGGCCGCAAGACTCGATTATTGGCGAAGAGTTTGGCGACCATCCTGGCACTTCAGGCTGGACCTGGGTGTTGGATCCTATTGATGGAACAAGGGCCTTTATAGCGGGCACCACCACATGGGGCGTACTGATTGGCGCGCGTTATCATGACGAACCCAGCGTTGGAATAGTCGACCAACCTTTCGCCGATGAGCGCTGGTCGGCGAGCCCGGATGGGGCGTTCTGGTCACGGGGGCAAACCCGCTTACAGTTGAGTACCCGCCAGAATGTGCCTTTGTCGCGGGCGCTGGTCGCGACAACTGACCCGTTTTTGTTTCAGGGCGAGGCGTTTGAGACATTTATGGCGCTGCGGTCTCAGGCCCGCCTCACCCGCTATGGCCTTGATTGTACGGCTTATGCTCTAATCGCTCAGGGCCATATTGATCTGGTTATTGAAACTGATCTCAAGGATTTTGATATTGCGGCCCTTATTCCCATCATTGAACAGGCCGGCGGGGTCGTCACGGACTGGCAGGGGCGCCATCATCCCAAAGGCGGCAACATCATCGCCGCAGGCTGCCCTGCCCTGCACGGGCAGGCCTTGGCTATGCTTGCGGGTTAGGCCACCGGCTCAATCGTCATGCCCGCTTCACCTGCGTCTGCCAGTCCAAGACAACATTTTCCAGCACATCAAGGGGCATCGCCCCCTCTAGCAGGATTTTGTCGTGAAAGGCCTTGAGGTCAAACTTATCGCCCAAGGCGGTTTTGGCATTGGTCCGTAAGCGGATGATGTCTGTTTTTCCGACCATATAACTGGTGGCCTGACCGGGCCATACGCAATAGCGCTCAACCTCTGTGACGATGCTGTCGCGCGTGTCGCCAGTGGCTTCTATCATATAGTCAACAGCCTGTTCTTTCGTCCATTTTTTGGCGTGCAGACCCGTATCAACGACCAAACGCGCCGCCCGGAAAGCGGCCGATTGCGCATAGCCGAGACGGCCAGCTACATCGCCCTCATAAAGGCCAAGCTCATCGGCCAATTGCTCAGCATAAAGCGCCCAGCCCTCGCCATAAGCCCCAAACCACAATAGCTTTGAGCGCAAGAACGGCAGGCCCTGCGCCTCTTGAGCCAACGAAATCTGCAAATGATGACCCGGTTGCGCCTCATGATAGGTCAAGGTCGGCAGCGACCATTTGGGCCAAGCGGCCGTGTCGCGTAAATTGATATAATAGGCCCCTGGACGCGAGCCATCGGGTGCCGGGGGCTGATAATAACCGCGAGGTGCTCCAGCCTCAGTATAAGCGGGCACACGTTTGACCTCGCAATCGGCCTTGGCGAGTGTGTCAAACATCTCGGGCAAGCGCGCCTTTAGCGTTTCCATTTGACGGTTGAGATCGGCTATGAGCTGTTCCTTGCCCGCGTCAGTATTGGCATAAAGATATTTGGGATCTGTGCCCAAGGCCGCCATGCGTTCGCCTACGCTGCCTGTGGTCATACCTAACTTCTTGAGGCCCTCATTCATTTGAGAGCCAAATGAGCGGACCAGATCGCGACCCAATTCATGAACTTCATCGGGGTTCATTTTGGTTGTTGTCCAATAGCCCATCGCGGCTTGGTAATAGGCCTCACCCTGCGGCAATTTCCAAACCCCAGCGTCGGGTGTTGATGCGCCGCGCAAGTCCTCGAATAGCGCGATTTGTGATTGATAGGCGGGCACAATCTTTTCGGTCACGAGTTTGGTGCACGCCTCGCCTAACGCATTTGCATCAAGGCCCGCTTCACTGGCTTTACGCTTGAGCCCTGCGACCAGAACAGTCTCACTGGCCGGTGTTTTGAGGAAAGTCCGCAATTGGCCCAATGTGCGATCAATGATGAAGTTCGGCGGGACGACACCTTTGGCCGCATCAGCCTTGACCCGCTCAACTTCATGACCCATTTGGCCGCCAAATCCCTCCACCCGCGCCAGCCAGGCCTGCGCATCCGCAGCGGTTTTGACCGGATGTTGACTATCGAGAAAGTCGGGCATGCCGACATAGGCCCCAGTCAGTTGGCTAACCACATAAGGATTGGGGGAGCCATAGCCAGCACTGCCATAGCCCATCGGCGCGGCAGCCGCTGCATAACGCGACGAAGACAGCACAACAGAATGAGTGATTTTATCCGTAGGATTAAGCGTCTCAGGTTTGATTTTCTCCAGCTGCGCCATCCAGTCTTGAACCCAAGCATTGCGTTTGGCTTCGGCGGCGGCGGACAGATCGCTGACACGGCCCATATAGGGCCCACCTGCCAAGGCCTCTGGCACCGTCAAGCTCGTGCAGGTCTCAGGACTATCCTTCAGCATGGTCGTTGTGATGGTGTCGATCACAGCCTTGAGCTCAGGATTGGTGGCTTTTTGGCCTGCACAGCCCCATAACATGGCGCTGGCGCTGAGCGACCCTGCCCCTAAAAGTGCGCCCCGACGTGTCAGTTTCATAGTGTGCCCCTCATTTCTACTTTGCTTTGTGGTACTTAGCTTGCCAAAACTGCTTTCCCGTTTTTGATGACAACGACATCACGCGATTTGACCCGCGCTTCAAATGAGATGACATTACCATCTCGCCATAATGCCACACTGATGGTTTCGCCGGGAAATACGGGCGCAGAAAAGCGGACATCGTGGCTGAGGATTTGGCTCGCATCCTGATCACAATAAGCACTCATGACCGCACGGCAGGTGATGCCATAGGTGCACAAGCCATGCAGGATCGGGCGAGGAAAGCCAACCATCTTGGCAAAATCGGGGTCGCTGTGCAGAGGATTGCGGTCACCTGATAAGCGATAAAGCAGAGCCTGATCAGGGCGCGTGGCGATATCGACTTCTCTATCAGGCGCGCGCTCTGGTAATGTGTGCAGCTCGGGTCCTCCCTCACTCGGCCCGCCAAAGCCGCCGTCAGCGCGGGCAAAGATGGATGACGTTAAAGTGCATAAAGGCGCATTATCTTTTTGATCGCGAATATGGGTCTCACTGATCAAGACCGCCCCTTTTCCGGCCCCTTTGTCGAGGCAGGCGATAAACCCTGTATCGGCTAGAATCGTTGCGGCAGCGGGCAAAGGCCTGTGCAAGGTGACGCGCTGCTCCCCATGCACCACCATTGAATAATTGATCCCGCTATCGCCTAAACGCCCGGCACCCCAAGCGATGACTGTGGCCATTGTCGGGACAGTTTTAAGGCCGTTCTCATAGACAAACCCAAGCTCAGCCTTATCCATCGGATCGCCACCCAGCCCGATGCCCAGCGCATAAAGCATGGTGTCACGCTCGCTATAGGTAAAAGTCTCGTCCTTTGAGGTCAGGGACATCACATGATCGTAATTGATTGGCATTGTACTTCCCCGACTTTTCGCTTGATCTCCAGTCTGTTCCGCTTTTTTGAATCAAAAAAGCGGGATAAACAGACCCTAACTCAAATACCTAGACGCGCAACCTGGTTCTAAAAGAACCAGACTAGGCTACACTTTGGTCAGGACGACGACTTTGGGCAAGGGAAAAGGACACTTATGATGCAGACCCCAGACACGTCCGCCCAACCTGCGCCCAGCTTAGGTGAATTGGCCCGCGCCAGTGCGAAAATCGGCCTTTTGGGCTTTGGCGGCCCGGCCGGGCAACTCGCCTTGATGCATGATGTTTTTGTTGAGCAAAAAAAGTGGGTCAGTGAAGATCGGTATCTTTTTGCACTGAGCTATTGCACCCTGTTGCCGGGCCCTGAAGCCCAACAAATGGCGACTTATCTGGGCTGGTTGCTAGGTGGCATTCGTGGCGCGTTGATTGCTGGCCTGTTATTCATCCTTCCAGGTGCTGTGGCGATCTTGGTGCTATCATGGCTTTATGTGACATCAGCCGACCTGCCTTTGGTGAGCGCCGCGCTTTACGGGGTGCGTTGTGTGGTTCTGGCACTCATTGTCCAGTCAATCATCAAAATGAGCGGCAAGTCGCTAAAGCCCCTATGGACTAAAGTTGTCGCGGTTCTCAGCTTTTTGGCACTCCTAGTCCTCAATCTGCCCTTCCCGCTCGTAATCCTCGTCGCAGCCCTCGTGGGGCTGATCCTTCACATCAGGACCCGCGCTGTTGCCAGCTTTCCTGAAAGCAAAGGTCAGGCGACCCCTCTGCGCGACGGTGCCGCCTCACCCCATTCAATGACGGGATCGATGTATGCGGCGGGCATTGGTTTATGTGCTTGGCTGCTGCCGGTGATCGCTTTGTCGGCTTTTGCGGGATCGCCTCCATTATTGGCCAAGATCGGCCAACTGTTTTCGGCTTTGTCACTTGTGACCTTTGGCGGTGCCTATGCCGCCACGGCATGGATCACTCAACAAGCCGTCGAAGTCGAAAACTGGTTGAGTGCCACCCAAATGATCGACGGGCTGGCACTGGTTCAAACGATTCCAGGCCCCCTCGTGCTCGTCAATCAATATGTCGGTTTTGTTGCGGGGTGGCAGGAAGGCGGTCTGGGGCTGGCTTTGGCGGGCGGGCTGTTAGCCACATGGTGCACGTTTGCGCCGAGCTTTGTGTGGATATTCGCAGGCGCGCCTTTTGCGGAAAAGCTGCGCAGTAATCGTTTCGTGGCGACGGCCCTAACCGGCGTCAATGCAGCGGTGGTGGGTGTGATCGCAAGCCTTGCTTTCTCATTTGGCTACACCTTGCTACTTGGCGCTGATGGCTCTGTGTCTGGCGCGCCAAAAATGGTCAGTTTTGACCTTACAGCGGTACTCATCTCGCTCGTGGCTCTGGCCTTGCTCATGCGAACTCGATTAGCATTGCCCTACGTTCTGGGGCTTGGACTGGCAGCTGGCATGGTGATGGGCCGCGGCTAACCCAAAAGCTCGCTGACGACAGACGGCTTTCGCGCGATCATCGCTAAAAGCACTTGCGCAGGCCCCGTTGGGCGGCGGCGACCATGTTCCCAATTGAGCAAAGTCCGTTTTGCGACGCCAATGCTCTTGGCGAAATCGCTTTGCGATAAACCTGTTAGTGCGCGGATTTTGGCAACATCAATGCCCGGCACCTTGATATGATGCACAATGGGCCCAATGTCTTTGCCGCCCGCAAAAGCAATCGCTTCGTTGAGGCCCTCGATGAGGCTTTCACAGAGCTTAGTTATGATCCATGCCTTTGAGCCAGAGGCCAATATATCAATGAAGCATAGGCGGGCAAGCCCCCGTTTTTGCTTGGTGGGGGGCAATCACATTTGAGCCTTAAAGGCTGACAAGAAGCCCCTCCCCCTTGTGGAGAAGGGGCGGCGCACAACCAAGGGTAACATACCCAAAGCCATATACGATGGCCCTGCCACTCATGGGGAGGGGCTTTTCATCATTAGTAGTGATCAAAACACAACATCATGCTCGGCCACCCAATGACCGGGCGAAACCTCCATAAGCGCGGGGCGATATTGCGGCCCTGTTCCCTCCACCAATTTCGACTTCATGAAACGCAATTGAGCGCGCGCGTCCAAAGGTGAGGGCAAATCGCCTTCAAGGCGCACGCGGGGTCGGGCTTTCTCGACAGCTGGATCGGGGATTGGGGCGGCTGAAATCAAGGCGCGCGTATAGGGATGGCGCGGGTCCGTATAGATAGAATCGCGATCAGCCGTCTCGACCACACGGCCCAGATACATGACCATGATGCGGTGACTGACTTCACGCACCACCGCCAAGTCATGGCTGATAAACAGCATCGAAAGACCAAATTCGGACTGCAAATCCAGCAACAGATCAATAATTTGCGCGCGTATTGACACATCAAGCGCCGATACAGCCTCGTCACACACCACAAACTTTGGCCGCAAAATCATGGCGCGTGCGATACCAACACGTTGGTTCTGACCGCCCGAAAACTCATGGGGATAGCGATTAATCCAGTCGGGGTCGAGGCCGACGCGGCCCATGATGTTTTTCACCATGGCATTACGTTCCTCTGTCCCGATACCGGGCTTATGCACCTCCAAAGGCTCCCCGATTGAGGTCCCGATCGTCATGCGGGGATCGAGGCTGGCGAGCGGGTCTTGGAAGACGATCGTCAAATCTTTGCGCTCTTCGCGCAAGTTTTTGGCGCTTGATCCGGTGACGTCCTTGCCAAGCCACGTGATGACGCCAGCGGTTGCTGGCACAAGGCGCAAAACGGCGCGTGCCAATGTCGATTTGCCACAGCCGCTTTCGCCGACTACCCCAAGCGTCTCACCGGCGCGAACTGTCAGATCAACGCCGTCGACGGCCTTAAGAGGCACTGATTTGGGAAACAGCCCTCCGCCCACTTTAACGGGGAAATGGATCTCAATATTGTCGGCCCTGACTAAAATGGGGTCAGTCTCACGGGGCGCTGGCCCCAATTGGACGCCGGCGCGCTTAGGTCTATCGAGCCGGGGGACGGCTGCCAGCAAAGCTTGGGTATAGGGGTCTTTGGGTGCGCCGAAAATCTGATGTACATCGCCGTTTTCGACATAAAGGCCCTTATTCATGACCTGAACTGTGTCAGCCAAGCGCGCCACAACGCCCATATCGTGGGTAACCAACGCAATCGCCGCCCCAGTATCGCGACGAAGCTCGTCCATCAATTCAAGCACTTGGGCTTGGACCGTTACGTCAAGCGCTGTGGTGGGTTCATCTGCGATCAACAGCGCCGGCTCGCACAACATGGAAATCGCGATCATCACGCGTTGGCGCATGCCCCCCGATAGCTCATGGGGATATTGATTGAGGCGTCGGGCGGCATCTGGAATGCGCACCCTTTCAAGCCAGTCGATGCAGCGCTTGGTAGCTGCCGCGCCCTGTAAGTCCATATGAAGTTTCAATACCTCATACATTTGATCGCCCACTTTCATATGAGGTGTCAGCGATGTCAGAGGGTCTTGGAAAATCATCGCCATTTGCTTGCCGCGAATAGTGTTGAGCTTCCCTGGCGCCAAGCCCAGAAGTTCTTGGCCTTTAAACTTGATCGAGCCGGTCGCTTTTCCGTTGCTGGCCAAAAGACCCATTGCGGCCATAAAGGTTTGGCTTTTGCCCGACCCCGACTCGCCCACCACGGCAACACACTCACTGGGATGAATGTCCAAACTGATCCCGCGTACAGCCGATACCTCACCGTCGGGCGTCGAAAACGTAATCGCTAAATCCTTGACAGACAGAATGGGGAAGGACACCGGCTAACTCTCTTTGGCCATGAAATGAAGTCAAAACCTTAGACACCCAAATCGACAGGGTCCATCAATTGACGCATCACAAGCGCATTGCGAGAGCTTTGCCGTGGCTTTACACGCATTGACACACATTCTAGCTCAGGAAACACCCAATGGCTTCGCTCCCTTATCTCACTGATACGATTTTTGATCATGGCGCGATTGGCATGACAGCCAAGTCACTGAAAAATCTGGGTGCGAGCCGGCCGTTGATTGTAACTGACAAGGGTGTCGTTGGGGCCGGACTGCTGCAAATCTTGCTCGACACATTGAGCAGTCCGCCTGCTGCTGTGTTTGATGAAACGCCAAGCAATCCGACGGAGGCCGCGACGCGGGCGGCAACCGACCTGTTCAACTCCAGTGGCTCTGACAGCCTGATTGCTTTGGGCGGCGGGTCCAGCATGGACCTTGCCAAAGGTGTTGGGCTCTTGGTGGCGGGCGACGGCTCGCTCGCGCGCTATGGTGCCGCGCAAAGGGGCAGTCGGCTTATCCCCAAAATCCCTCCCCTCATTGCCATTCCAACGACATCGGGCACGGGATCGGAAGTATCGATCGGCGCCGTCATTGTGCTGGAAAGTGGTATCAAGGAATTATTCGTCTCAAAGTATTTGATCCCATCAGTCGCTATTTGTGACCCTGATTTGACCTTAGGTCTGCCAGCTTGGCTAACAGCTGCCACCGGGATGGACGCAGTAACTCATTGCATTGAGAGCATTATGTCCCCCGCAATCAATCCCCCTGCTGATGCCATTGCCGCCGATGGTATCATACGCGCCGTGCGCGATGGCATGCTGGCGCGTGCAGTGAAAGATGGCTCCGACAAGGAGGCGCGCTGGAATATGATGATGGCCTCAACTGAAGGTGCGCTCGCTTTTGTTAAAGGCCTGGGCAGCGTGCACGCGCTGTCCCATGCTGCTGGTCGCCTCAAAAGCCCCAGCCTGCATCACGGCACACTGAATGCCATCTTCCTGCCCCATGTGATGCGCTTTAATCATGGTGCGCGGCCTGATGCTGAGGCGCGAATCCGCGAGGCCCTCGGTTTAGCTCCAGCGCAAGATTTGGCTGACGCATTACAGGATTTAAACAACAGCCTTGGCATACCCGCCAATCTGTCGGTCTTGGGGCTATCTGATGAACAGGCCGAAGGCATTGTTGCCAATGCGCTGAGTGATATTGCCCATCTCAGCAATCCTCGCAAAGCCAGTGCTGACGATTATCATGCACTCTATGCGGCAGCTTTGGCGGGATAACGCAAACTATGGGGCTTTTGGCCTAAACCGCGCCAAAATCTTCTCCCAGCGCACCGCAACCCATATCAGCGACCAAGCATTGCCAAGGATAATGACGGGCAAGCCCCAAAAGAGCTTGGTCGAGAGTTTGTCCTCAACCAGCCAGACCAAAAGTCCATAAAGAACAAAACCCAAATAAAGGTCCACCAGACTGACTTGGCCCCATGGCATAGCGCTGATGGCGGCAAACTCAGCGTCAAAATCGCCCCGGAGACTGGCCCAGACGATCATGGCAGTAAAGGCGACGGCGAGCGCGGCGGCGATGATCCGAATTGAGTTTGTCATGGAATTTGATTTAGCACGATCCGCAGCAATTTCGAGGATGAATTGCTTTGCCTTTGTCCTGTCGGCCTATATGTCTAGCCGAAAGGCTTGGAGGCTTTATGGTCACGCTCAACAAAATCTATACCCGTACCGGCGATGATGGCTCAACAAGCCTTGCAACCGGCGAAAAGGTGGCAAAATACAACATACGTGTCGCCGCTTATGGCGCTGTGGATGAAGCCAATGCAGCGATTGGTGTGGCGCGGCTGCATTGTGGCGATGACGCGCTGCTCGATCAAATCTTGAACCGCTTGCAGAATGATTTGTTTGATCTGGGCGCAGATTTGGCGACGCCCGAGCGTGATAAGCCTTTGGCATGGGAAGCCTTGCGGATATTGCCTGCACAAGTCACGCGCCTAGAGACCGAAATCGATGCGATCAATGAGACGATCCCACCACTGGATTCTTTTGTCTTGCCGGGCGGTACGCCCTTGTCAGCCTATTTGCACGTTGCCCGCACCATTACCCGTCGTGCAGAACGGGACATGACCTTATTGAAGGATACAAAAGGCGAGCGTGTTTCCGATGCCGCGATGCATTATATCAACCGCGTGTCTGATCTGTTGTTTGTTGCGAGTCGACGGGCCAATGCCAATGGCGCGTCAGATGTGAAATGGGTGCCGGGCAAAAATCGATAAGACGGACCGCTAAGCCCGCGCGACGGCCTGTGCTTTTGCCAAAAGACCCTCGACGCCGACGCCCCCACCTGCGGTTAGGTCAGTCGTGTAGTCAGCGATGATGCCTTTGCGATTGACGATCAAAAATGACGGCACCCATTTGATCGCCCAAGCGCGATAGGCGGTCTGGTCGTCATCGATGGCGACAGGGTAGCTATAGCCCTTTTCGGCAAAAAAGGCGTCGACATTGCCCCACCGACCATAACGGCCACGCGTATGGACGCTGACAAACTTAAGCCCACGCACGCTCGCGACGCGCTTGGACAGAACAGCCACATCATCAGTATCGCGCAGGCAATCGGGGCACCACAGACCCCAGAATTGTACAATGGTCGTCTTGCCAGCAAACTCTTTATTGGTCAGCCGACCACCGCCCATCTTGGCCAAATCGATAGCTGGCGCAGGCTTTCCAATCAAATCATGAGTTCGCGGTCTTGGATTGGGTGCAGGTGGAACAATCGCATTCTGGCCTGCCACATTGCTTGGCAAGGCCGCAGCTAGGGGCAATATCGCAGCGGCAGACATGATTGCAGTTCGGCGGGTGGGGTCTTGATGAGTCATGGCTTCAGTCTTGGCAATTAAAGGCACCAAGAGCAAGACGGGCTTTGAAGAGGTCCTCTAAGCCTATCCGTGATTTTCTCTGATTTTGGATATTCGGTCGCAGACCGATAAAGAAGTGCCAAAAAGAGGCTAAAGTCCGGTCCGTCAAAGAAGCTATTGTTCGCCTTCTACGACTTTAAACTCAATCCGGCGGTTCTTTGCATCGGCCTGCTCAGAACCTGTCGTATCAAGAGGTTTGGTCTCGCCATAGCCAGTCACACCCAATTGAGTCGCTGGCACGGATTTTGAAACGAGATAATCAGCAACCGACTGGGCCCGACGCTCTGACAAGGCCTGATTGGCAATAGGGTCGCCCAAGGTGTCAGTATGACCACCAAGCTCCAATCTATAGGTTCCACAGCGAACAGCGACCGCGGCTAATGCATCAAGCAAAGGCTTTGACTCTTCGGCCAGAACAGCGCTCGCCGAGCCAAAATTAATCACACGACCCTTAAGCAGAGTATTGTAAGCCGTTTGACAGGCTTTAGCTTGAGGTTCACTACCCAGAGCCGAAGCCGCATCCGGAACGCTGATGATTGTTTCCCCTGCAACCGTCATGGCATTATCGAACGCCAAAACTTCGCCAATATGGGCTTTATCGTTCAAAATCGCTTTGACGCCAATTTCAAACGCACGCGTGCGTGATAGGGCGTCCGGCGCATCGCCGGAAATACTCAATATGCCATCTACGAGCGCGGGCGCAGCAAAAGCATAGCCCGCAGAGGACATGGCTTTTCCCGCCATTATTGGCCAATTCTTGGGCTTTGGAGCCTCTATCACCGCCGCCGGGGCCGGTGCCTGATCCTTTGGCACACTGAGAATTGTGAATGCTGCGACCAGCAATCCAACACATAACGAACCCCCAAGTGCGATGTTGGTCGCGACCGCTTTGCGACGCATGTGCGGGGTCTCGCTCATAACAGGCTCACTCCATGAGATCGTATTCCTGTGTTTAGCGGGCGGTGTCGCTCAAGTCACCTGTATTTGCACATCCCTTAGGCACCGCCTTTCATTGCGGGCACGCCAGCGGCGTTCTAGACAGTCGGTCATTCCCCTCCCATTTGGCTCCAGCGATGAACGACAACTCAGACCCTCTATCAGTTCGCCCCATAGCCCGCGCACCGCGCGGCTTTATAGATCTGCGTGCGGCAAGCCTGCATCAGCGCGCAGAGGTGGTTGAAGCGGTCATGGGGGTTTACCAATCCTGGGGCTATGAGCGGCTGGAGACCTCGTCATTTGAATATGCCGATGCGCTTGGCAAATTCCTGCCAGATCAGGACAGGCCCAATGAAGGGGTTTTCTCGCTCCAGGATGACGATGATCAATGGATGAGTTTGCGCTATGATCTAACAGCCCCACTGGCTCGATTTGTTGCGCAAAATTGGGAGAGCCTGCCTAAGCCCTTCAAGCGCTGCGCCGCTGGCCCTGTTTGGCGCAATGAAAAGCCCGGTCCCGGTCGATATCGTGAGTTCTGGCAATGTGACGCCGATTGCGTGGGGTCCTCGCGGTCAGAAGCCGATGCCGAAGCCATTGCCATGGGCGCTCAGGCAATAGAGGCCGCAGGTGTGCCGCGAGGTCTATTCGTAGTCAATATCTCCAACCGCAAACTGCTTGATGGGCTATTAGCCAAAATTGGCATTGAAGCGGCCGACACCACAACCCGGCTGGGGGTGTTGCGCGCTGTCGACAAGCTCGACCGCTTAGGCCCGCAAGGTGTTGAGCTTTTGTTAGGCGAAGGGCGCAAGGATGAGTCGGGCGACTATACAAAAGGGGCAGGCCTTAGCCCGCAAGGCATAGATCAAGTTCTGGCTTTTACAAGAACAAGACGCGCGAGCCGCAGCGAGACATTGGCGGCACTGGGCCAAGTTGTCGGTGACAGCGTGCTGGGAGCGGAAGGCTTGGCAGAGCTTGGGGTCATTGATGCAACTTTGCGCGCTTTAGGCGTGAATGAAGACCGCGCGCTAATAGACCCTGCAATTGTTCGTGGCCTCGAATATTATACAGGCCCTGTTTTCGAGGCCGAATTGCTGGCCGAAACGCTTGATGAAAAAGGCAATAAAGTCCGCTTTGGCTCCATAGGGTCAGGGGGACGTTATGATGATTTGGTGATGCGTTTTCGCGGTGAGCGCGCCCCGGCTACGGGCTTTTCCTTGGGCGTTTCGCGCCTGATGGCAGCTCTTGCAGCCTCGGGCCAAGCCCAATTGGCCGAAAAAGGCCCTGTCGTTATTCTGGCGCTGGATGCCAGCATGATGGCTGGCTATATGACAATGGCGGGCGAGCTACGCGCAGCGGGAATTGCTGCGGAGGTGTATCTGGGCAGTGCGGGCATGAAAGCCCAGATGAAATATGCCGATCGTCGTGGTGCCCCCATAGTCGTGTTGGAAGGCAGTAATGAGCGCGAAGCGGGCACAGTCACGCTCAAGGATTTAAAGGCGGGTGCAGAGCTTGCTAAATCCGTCACTGATAATGAGACTTGGCGCAAAGCAAGCACAGCGCAAATCGAAGTCCCGCGCGCCAATCTGGTTGATGCCGTCAAGGACCTGTTGGCGTGATCTCCGAACACCTTGAACGACAAATTGAGAGCGCCAGCGAGGCGCTGATCTCGCGGGGTGGTCAATATCGCGATTTGCCGATTTTGGTGCCCGCGAGTCTTGTCTTGGAGCTGGCCGGGGAAGGCCTGCGCCCGCGCTTGTTTTTCGCAACCGCCCCAGACGGCAGCGAGCTGTGCCTTCGACCCGACCTGACAATCCCAGCGGTTCTTCATTATGTTGACGTCAGCGAGCACGACAATCAGGTCTTGGCGATTGCGTCTAAAGGTCAGGTGTTTCGCGGGCCACGGCCAAACGAAGATAACCCGCCGGAGTTTTTACAAATCGGCCTTGAGCGGTTTGGCGACCCCAACATCATTGAGACCGACGTCGCCCTCTTTTTGGCGGCTTGGAGTGCGTGTCAAGCCGCCGACGCCCAGCCATTGAAGACGCGTTTTGGCGACGGCGGGCTGTTGAAACAAGTGATCGCAGGCGCGGACTTGCCCGATATTTGGCGTGACGCTTTGACAGAGCAAACCAGCCATCCGCGCGCTTTTCTGCGCTTGTTGGCGCAGGCCAGCGGCACAAGTGGCGAACCCGACATCAGCACTTTGGAACGCGAACTGATTGACTTGCCGCCAGAACTGGCGCGCGAGCGCGTGCAGGCAGCACTTGACCAAGATGACTTAGCGCTGGTGGCCCAACGCGACTTGGGAGATGTCACGGATCGGTTGATAAGGCGCGCTCAGCGGGCCTTGGCACCGCGCTTACCGCGCTCGCTGTTTGAGAATTTAGCCGGCTTGGCAACATTTCAGCAGACCAGCACACTCGAGCTTTGCCTTGATCACGTCGTGACGCTGGCACGGGGACTGGGCGTTGATTTGGCGACTTGGCGCGACGATTGGCTGACGCGATTTGAGTCTATGGAAACCGAGGCTCCAGGCATTTTGGCTCAGGCTCGCTTTGACGGCCTCGGCGAAGAAGCCTTCGATTATTATGACGGCATGGTGTTTGACATCGCCACCACAGATGACTTTTCCCGCCCGGTCGCGACAGGGGGTCGCTATGACCTTTTGGTGGGCGAGGTGTCGCGGGGTCACCGCAATACCCGCGCCATTGGCTGCGTGATCCGCCCTGATCGCTTTACCCCCAACGCGCGAGGGGCCTGAGATGGGCGCGATAACATTGGCTTTACCCTCCAAGGGCCGACTGAAAGAACAATGTGAGGCATGGCTTACGACGAGCGGCCTCGCCATTACCCAAATTGGCGGGGAGCGCGGCTATAGTGGCTTTTTGACCAGGCTGGCGGACGTCCACATTCGCTATGCATCGGCCAGCGACATTGGCTCAGCCCTATTGGCTGGCGAGGTCCACTTGGGCGTGACGGGTGAAGATATCGTGCGCGAAGCGGCTCATGATGTGGACGCCCGCATCGCTATTGAAGCCCGTTTGGGCTTTGGTCACGCTGATGTGGTGGTTGCCGTCCCCAATGGCTGGCTCGATGTTGAGACGATGGCCGATCTGGCCGAGGTCGCATCTGATATGCGCCGAAAAACCGGCCGCCGCTTTCGCGTCGCCACAAAATTTGCGCGCCTCACCAATGCCTTCATGGCAGACCATCACGTGCTTGACTATCGCATTGTTGACAGCGCCGGAGCCACTGAAGGCGCACCCGCTGCTGGCTCGGCGGAAGCCATTGTTGACATCACCACCAGTGGCACGACTTTACGGGCAAACGCTCTGAAGATTTTGCGTGATGGGGTGATTTTGCGTAGCCAATCCTGCCTCATGCGATCGCTCAATGCGCGCTGGGATGCTGACCAGAGCGCCCTTTATGAGAGGCTGAAGACAATCTTGGGCAAGACGGCGGCTTAAGGCCCACTTTGCATCGTAAAGGGTCGCCCAAAACCTAAAGCACCTCTCCGCATACCCACGCGGGTTGGTTCCTGATACAAGCGAAAAAACGGCAGTGCTTTGCGCGCCCCACGCCCACCACCACTCAGGATCATAATGCCCTTCCCCGCACTTCCCGCTGCTTTTGAGAGCGCGCTCGCCGCCCAAGGCTATAAAGAACCAACCCCTGTTCAGGCGGCTGTACTGGCGGAGGATCGCGGCGACGGCGACCTGTTGGTTTCGGCCCAAACTGGCTCTGGTAAAACAGTGGCATTTGGTTTGTCGATAGGGCCGACTTTGCTCGCGGGGGAGGAGCGTTTGGGGCGTGCAGGCGCGCCCTTGGCTTTGGTGATCGCGCCGACACGGGAATTGGCGTTGCAAGTCAGCCGTGAGCTCGAATGGCTTTATAAGGAAACCGGCGCAGTCGTTGTGGGTTGTGTTGGCGGTATGGATGCGCGGCGCGAAGCGCGGCAATTATCCGCTGGTGCGCACATTGTTGTCGGCACGCCCGGTCGTTTGCGCGACCATATGGAGCGCGGCAATGCAGATTTCTCCGCTTTGCGCGCCGTCGTGCTCGATGAAGCCGACGAGATGCTCGATCTGGGGTTCAAGGACGATCTGGAAGCTATCCTGCAAGGCACCCCAGAAGATCGCCGCACACTCTTGTTCTCTGCCACCTTGGCCAAGGATATCGTTACGCTGGCAAAACATTATCAGCGTCAAGCCATACGGATCGACACAACCGCCCGCGACGTTCCCCATGGCGATATTGAGTATCGCGCCATTCGCGTCGCCCCCAATGAGATTGAGCGTGCTGTTGTTAATGTGCTGCGCTTTTATGGAACAGGCGGTGCTCTGGTCTTTTGCGCGACGCGTGACAGCGTTCGGCATCTATTTGGCAGCCTGCGCGAGCGGGGTTTCTCGGCTGTCGCTTTGTCGGGCGAGTTATCGCAAAAGGAGCGGACCGACGCTTTGCAAGCCTTGCGCGATGGTCATGCGCGGGTGTGTGTGGCCACGGATGTGGCGGCGCGCGGCCTTGATTTGCCTGACCTCAATCTGGTCATCCATGCTGAACTTCCGCAAAACAAAGCCGCCTTATTGCACCGTTCAGGGCGGACAGGTCGCGCGGGCCGCAAGGGCATTTCGGTGTTATTAGTGCCGACCACCCGCCAACGCAAAGCCGAACAATTGCTCAATTCCGCAGGCGTGGCCGCCGCTTGGGGCGGACCACCGAGCGCCGAGGCCGTGCGCAGCGCCGACCGCGACGCCCTTTTGAACGATCCCATGCTGGTAGAAGTCGCCAATGAGGAAGATGAGGCCTTGGCGCTGGCTCTGCTCAAGGCGTCAGGGGCAGAGAAAGTGGCGCTCGCCCTTATTCGCCTGCACCGCTCGCGCCTGCCAGAGCCTGAAGATTTATATGATCCGGGCCCTGTCCATGTGCGTGGGCCAAAGCCTGTCAACAAATCGGATCGGGCTTTCGAGCGTGAAGACAGAGGCGGCCGACCGTCGCCGCGCGAGCGCCGGGACACGAGCACAGATTTTTCAGCTCAACGGGAGGGGGGTGGAGACGCGCCATGGTTCCGTCTCTCTGTGGGCCGCAACTCCAACGCTGATCCCAAATGGCTGATCCCGCTGATTTGTCGCCTGGGCCATGTAACCAAGAATGATATTGGCAGTATCAAAATCTTTGAGCGCGAGACCGCGTTTGAAATAGACACACGCGTAGCTGACCGCTTTTACGCGGCCGTGCGCGCTCATCCTGATGACGCTATGCGGATTGAACCCGCCACAAACCCCGGTGATGCACGCAGCGCGCCGCGTGGCCGACCCGGGGCAGATGGCCCTGCCCGTAGTGGAAGATCCAAAAACCCGTCCCGCGGCGAAGATCGCGGTCCACGCACCAGCCCGTTTGCACCACCCGCTTCTGCCCAACGCGACACCAAGCCGCACAATGATACGCCGCGAGGCGATGGCCCAAGACGGGGCCCCAAAAATGAACCCTTTAAAGGCGGCGCGCCAAAGCCCAGCAAGGGCAAAAAGCCCAGCAATGCAAGCCGCGGTGGCGGCGCGTTTGATATGGGTAGCACCACCGCTGGCCCACCACCCTTCGCCAAAAAGCACTATACGAAAAAGCCGCGCAAGTAGAGATCAGGTGAACGGACCGCGCGATTGCATCGCGCGGTCCGTTCACGCGGCTCGTGTCGTTAAAACAAATCGCGAACCGCAATCGTCAAAGTGGGGGCCAGCAACGCGCTGATCATATCAGGTTCCCGCAACGTCCTGACCTCGCCATAATGGAGTCTTCAGGGGCTCTGGAGAAGACAAAGTCCAAAACGGGGACCGCAGAGCAGACACCTGATCAGGCCGTGGCGGGTGAATCGGTGGCAGCTCCTTCGAAGGTGCGTGAGCTGCAGTTTCTGAAATGGCCCAGGCCCGCGTTTGCCGTAGTGGCCACGGGTGAGCAGCGGGGCTATTTTGAGCCCTGTGGATGTACCGCAAATCAGCTTGGCGGGATGACTCGCCGCGCCGGCTTATTCGGGAAGCTGCGATCGCTGGGCTGGGAAGTGCGAGGGGTCGACGTTGGCAGTCTTTCGAAGCGAACGGGATTGCAGGCGCAGATTAAGTTTGAGACGACTCTGGAAGCACTGCGGAAGCTGCAGTATGTGGGTCTGGCGATGGGCCCTGAGGAATTGCGACTGGATCCGGGGTTTCTGTTGTCTCAGCACAGTACTGCTGAGGGGGCGGAGTCGCTGGCATTTCTGGGAGCCAATCTGTAATTTTTAGGGGCGAAGGAGATTGGTACGCCTCGGGCAAAAACGGTGCTTACGATTGGCGAATCGCGAATCGGGATTACCAGTGTTATGAGTGAAACGCTGCGAAAAGAAGTTCTGGGGCCGAATACGTCGCAGGGGGATGTGGAGTGGACGGATCCCACGGCAGCTCTGCGGGACGTGATGCAGCAGTTTGACGACGAGGGAGTGACCTTTCGGATTCTGTTATCGCAGTCGACACTGGCGGAATCACGGCAGCTGGCTGCTGATTTTCCCGGATTCAACGTCATCGTGAGCGCTCAGGGTTTTGGCGAAGGAGAACCTGTGCCTGAGACGATCGGGACGGTACGACTGGTGCAGGCGGGCGAGAAGGGGAAGACGGCCATGGTGATCGGCGTCTACCCGGAAGATCGGGAGCAGCCGCTGCGATTTGAACTGGTCACACTGCGGGGCGATACGTTTGGTGATGATGCGGAGATGATCTCGCTGATGGAATCTTATCAGCAGCGACTGCGGGAGCAGCAACGGGTGTCGGTCGAAGAGATTACGGGACTGGCTGGGCATCCCAGCGGAGCCACATTTGTCGGGGCCTCGAAATGCGGCGAATGTCATACTCAGGCGATGGAGGTCTGGCAGAAGACGGACCACGCGCAGGCATTGGCCAGTCTGGATCCTGCTGAAGGGCGGCCCGGGGCTGAACGCCTGCATGGCATTCTGAGAGCGCATGATCCGGAATGTCTGGCCTGTCACGTGACGGGTTGGAGTCCTGAGGATTATGTGCGTTTTCGTTCTGGTTTTCTGCAGTCCGAGTATGCAGGCGATGAATCGGAAAAGCACCTGCAGATGCTGCTGGCTGGCAATCAATGTGAGAACTGTCACGGCCCCGGCAGTCGCCACGTGGAATTGATTGATGCGGGCAACACGGAGGCTGCTGCGCTGGAAGTGCGAGTGACATTGCAGCAGGCGCGAGAGACGCTGTGTGTCCGATGTCATGATGCGGACAACAGTCCGGAATTCAACTTTGACAAGTACTGGGATTTGGTGAAGCATCCGGGGAAGGACTGAGATTGGGGAGCCTGTTGCATTTCGGGGAGGGCGAAGTTCCATCTGAGCCGGTGAGGTTGTTTCGCTGCGGGAGGGCGAAGTTCCACCTGAGCCGCAAACCTGGTTGCGACTGATGGGCTTTGGGTTTGGAACCACGGATGAACACAGATGAACACAGATGGATTTTTTCGGCGGGAGGGCGAAGTTCCATCTGAGCCGATGAGGTTGTTGCGCTGCGGGAGGGCGAAGTTCCACCTGAGCCGAACAGGTTTTCGGCTTGGCAGGAGCCGCGCCCTCCCGTTGTGGGTTTGTGGCTTGGCAGGAGCCGCGCCCTCCCGTTGTGGATTTTCGGCTTGGCAGGAGCCGCGCCCTCCCGTTGTAGGTTTGTGGCTTGGCAGGAGCCGCGCC
>JBEINE010000135.1:0-8056 GCA_040378245.1 Hyphomonadaceae bacterium
CTGAGATGGGGAATCACCCCCGGTCTCAAAACACTCCCCCACGCACGAAATTCCTGATAGTCCCAATGGACAGTTCCTGGCTGGTGCTGACAGGTGCAAATGCTTGATCTCCTGATGGGTGAGCTGGACTATCATATAGCCTTCATTGTTGCGATTAAGCAGACTCGACTTGCCATTCAGTTGGCTTTAGGTTTGTGACATGACCCGCTCGCGCCTTCCAATTGCCACACCTATCGACTTAGCTGCTCTACCAGATATGGATCGACTCGATCAGCTGGCGCTTGAACTGAGCATTAGCTCGGAAGATGAAGCGCTCTTTGACGCTCAAGAGATTGTCTATGATGCGTGGGAGGCTGATGACCTCCAAGCACGCCTAGCCTTGGCCTTCCAAGCGATAGCCATCTCGCCATTTTGCGCCGATGCGTGGCTCATACTATCTAAGAGTCCAAACATTGGGTCTGATCAGCGCCGCATTCTGTTGGAGCGGGCAACCAAGGCAGGCGCGTTGGCCTTAGGGCCAAATGGGTTTGAAGAATATGATGGCCATTTTTGGGGATTCCTCGAAACAAGGCCCTATATGCGGGCGCGCCAAGCCTTGGCAAATGAACTCTGGGAGCAGGGTGAGCGAGAGGCTGCCATTGGCCACATCCGCGCGATGTTGTTGCTCAACCCCGGTGATAATCAGGGCCTGCGCTACATCATCTTGGGTTGGCTGTTGCATTTGGGCGATGATGGTGCCGTCAATGCTTTGTTGAAAGAACACCGTGACGAAATCAGCACGTTCTTCTCCTACACACGCGTGTTGATGGCGCTGAGGGCCGGCAAAGAGAAGGTTGCGACAGGCCTCTTGGGCAAACAGGCTTGGCCGGCCAACCAACATGTCGCGAAATTGCTGTCTGCCAAACGGAAGGCGCCTCGGGGTCAGCCGTCTTTTTACACCATGGGCGGAAAAGATGAGGCCGCCCTTTATGTCTCCGATTATGGCTCGGCGTGGGTGGCAACACCTGGTGGGGTGGATTGGCTGGTGACAGCCACTAAGGACCTCAAGATTCCTCGGCGTGGGGCCTGATCGCGAACGTGAAGCTGCCACCACTGCGCAACCTCACGCCAGCCCAATGCGAACACATCCGCGTGCAAATGCGCGACGCGTGCGCAGAAATTGCCGGCCAACATGGCCTCATTGCGGATGAGGCCACGATCTGGAACGTCAATTTGGGAAGCGGATTCGAGTTGCGCCTACAAATTGGTATCGCATTATCCGACGGCACGCTCTTTTCACCAGAACGCGCATTATTTGAGGTATTGGCGCAGGATTTCGGCCTTCAACCAAGCGATTTTCACCGGATTTTTATCAGGAACGGCGAAACTTATCGGATTACCGGCGTAAACCCCAATCGCCCGCGCTATCCAATCAGCACCCAGCGTATCCCCGACGGGCGCGGTTTCAAGTTCACGGCGAAAGATGTGGCTTTGTACTTGGCTGCGTTTGAAGAATAAAGCACATTTTGAACAGTCAAGTAATGGTGAGGCGGTGGGTATAACCCCTAGACGCGCAACCTCGCTCTAAAAGAACCAAGCTGCGCGTCTAGGCGGCAAGTTGGGCAAACCATTTCGTTGAGCTTGCATTAAGCCGCGCGCTGCTGGTTGCCGGGTGCGTGGCAGTCTGGGAGTTCGATTTGGACTCCAAAGCCGCCGTGGGGAAGGTTGGATTGATGCAAAGCCCCCCCGTGCGCGCGGACATAAGCTGCTACAATCGATAAGCCCAGTCCAAGACCACTTCCGGCCCCGTGGCTGAGAATATTATCACTGGATTGAAAGGGCTTGTAGAGATTATCAGACCGATCCGGCGCGATGCCTCTGCCGTGATCTTCAACGCGCAGGATGAGGGAATTGGCAGCACCTCTTTGGGCACTAATGACCACAGGCGCAGCGCCGTGCGTCAAACCGTTTTGGATAAGGTGCGCCAAGGCAGCGGCCATCATATCCCAATCAGCGTCAAATTCACCCGAAGCCGTGCGGTCGATCAATTTCAAATCGGCCGGATTGCCGCCACGCGCCAAGGCCTGGCGGGCGCCGGCTTTAAGCAAGTCGGCAATTGCGAAATTGCGCATCTTGGGGGCGAGTTCGCCGGCAAGCGCACTGGCGGCTTCAGATATTGTATCATTAGCCTTTTTGAGTTGGTGTGCGGCGGTCAAGATATGGCGCGCATGATTCCTTGTTGCATCGTCTTGGGCGTGGGAGAAAATCAATTCTCCAAAGCCGAGAATGGCATTCATCGGCGTATAAAGCTCATGACGCAGAAGCCGAAGCAGATTTGTCTTGAGCCTCGCGCCCTCTTCGGCAATCTTCTTGGCTATCCGAACATCACCTTCGGCCCGTGAATTGCGCAGCACATAAGCCAATTGATGCGCCAGCAAACGCCAGTTTAAAGGCTTTACGGCAAAACCGGTAGCACCGACTTGGAAGGCACGGTCAACCGCTTGCATGTCTTCCCGCCCGGTCACAACGACAATGGGCAGATTGGCAAGATCGCAGTCCGATCGAATGGCTTGGATCAGATCAAATCCGTTCATTAGGGGCATATCAAGATCGACCAGCGCGATGTCGATGCCGCCGAGCTTCAAGCGGTCCAGAGCACTTACACCATCTTCAGCGACTTCGACTTCGGTTTGGGGCGCACTCAGATGGACAATGGCGAATTCGCGCAAGATGGGATCGTCGTCGGCGACAAGGATACGCGTTGCGGTATCGGCCAGCATTGGCCACGAAATCTCGCCATGAATAGGTTCGAGAGACGCCATTATTTGGTAAGCCGTGGCGCGCCAGTATTGGGACCGACACCCTCTGGTACTGGCACGCCAGAGGACAAATAGCTGGTATTGATCACAAGTTTAGGGTTGTTTTTGAGAGTGATCGCCCGCGCAACGATAACGCTCCACGCGGATTCTTCTGCAACCGAACCGGCAGCCGAAATGACCAATTCAGCATTGGGAACATAGATGGTGCCCAGTAATTCCTTGACGTTTTTCGACGAAATCTGAAAGTCGCGGGTGTTATCTTGATGGGTGGCCATCAAAAAGCCCGCGAACCGACCCGTCCGGCGCGCTGATAGTCGCACGTGGCTGCGCTCGCCAAAATCAAATCGCTCTGTGCCGCCGAATATCAGCACGACGTCTTCGCCAACAAGGCTTGATTCGCCCCTCATATCGAGGTCGCCAAAAAAATAATGCTCGCCAGGGGATAGTTTTAAAGTCGCCGTGCCGCGCACCTTGAAGGCTTGACAATGTAGGCCAGGCTCCAGAACCAACGTGACACCTCGTTCAACGATTTGAGGTATAGGGTTACTTCCGCAACTTCTCGGCGGATTGAGGTTCATACCCTTGAATGGATCTTTGATCGGCAAAGCTCCGACATTACCCATTGGCATAATGGTCCCTGATGCTGTCCCGACAGCTTGGACACGTGTGGCCTCAATGCGCCCACTAGGTCCTACCACGATGCTTTCATTGGCATGAACCAAACAGCCCTTGGCGTTGATCGTGGCTGTGTCATTGACCTTAAAGCCGCTTGGTTTTCGCCGCGTCGCTGATCGCCGCGTGGTCTGCAAGATACACAAAGGAATTGTCTGCAATGATTCCGCGGTTGCGCTGGCATAAAGGTCAGCATCACCAATATTGCCTATGCCCATCGCCGCCTTTCGGTCAATATGGCCGTTCACCCTGACAATAGCCTTCGAGCGATCAATCAGAACGTCAAAACTGGCATCATCAGCTTCAACGCCTAGCGCCTGGCTGGATGCAGCTTTGGCGGTCGCGCTGATGCCATCATTTCCCCGCGAAGCTATAGAGAGCTCTGTTGCGCCAGCTAGCGCGCCGGCATCAACAGCCGACTGCAGGTTAGATCTCTCCTTCGAGATAAGCGCGAGCTCTACGGCCGACGTCGCGACCAGCGCAATGGGAACCATGGCCAAAGCCGCGATCACAGCCAGATTGCCCCGACGGGCGCGCGCGAAATTCTTCGCAACGGCGACATCCTCAATGAGACGCAAGAGAACTGTGAATGACGTCATGACGCTGGGTTAATAACGTCATCTCCCTAAGGCGGCACCAATGGATTTAGTGAATTTTGAGTTAAGCCCCAATTCTTTTTTACCAACGCAAGGTCAGTTTCGTTAACGTCAGTTCAATGGCCTTGCTTTAAGGTTTGACGATCCAAAGTCGGAATAAAGATTACTTAGTATTATGCTCGAACAGCTCTCCTCACGGCATCAACATCCAGCGCCGAAAGGAGCCATTAGGCGGCGTAAACCTTTGCGCCGACGCTTGTTGATGTTGGTCTGTTGTTCGGTCTTGTTAGCTGCACTGCCAGTGGCGACTTTGTTTGGGGTGAAAGAAGCCAATCGCGCCGCACTTGCCCGCTGGTCTGACATGAAAACCGCGGCCGATATTTTGGCGAGTGCATCGACTGAGGCTGTCCAAGACCGGGATGGGGCTAGGGCCTTTCAGGCCATTCGGGCCGTGTCGCAAAGTCGAGGCGTTGTCTACGCGCGGATTCGAACACAGGCCGGTGAGCTGCTGGCGGAGAACGGCTCGGGCGTCCGTTTGCGTCGCGATGTGCGGATCCATTCAGATGAACCTGACCCCAATATCTGGGATCTGATTAACACACGCAGCATTGAAGTCACAGCACCCATAATGGCCAACGGCCAAAAAATCGGCGAGGTCGTGGTCGTGCATCAAGCCGACGGGATCGCCGGACAAATTCTGAACTCCGTATTGGGCGTTCTGGCTTTGGCAGGTCTGGCCATGGCGCTGGCCCTTCTTATTGCGCAACGCGTTCAAGCGGCCCTGACCCGGCCGCTAATCAATCTGACCACGTCTGTCGGCAGCATTGCCGCTGACAATGATTTTTCGCGCCGTGTCACGATTGAGAGCAATGACGAAGTTGGCGATTTAGTAGCCGGATTCAATGTCATGCTGGAAGCCATTCAAGCGCGTGACGTCCGCATTGACGCGCAAGTACGCGGATTGGAAGCCGACGTTGCTGCTAGAACCAGCGACTACCTCAAGGCCCGCGACGAGGCTCAGGATGCTAATGCTGCTAAATCGGACTTTCTGGCAACGATGAGCCATGAAATTCGAACACCGATGAATGGCGTCATGGTGATGGCGGAGCTCTTGAGTGCCGAAAATCTGCCCGGAAAAGCCCGTCGCTATGCTGAGACCATTGCGAAATCGGGGCGCAGTCTTTTGGCGGTCATTAATGATATTCTCGATTTCTCAAAAATTGAAGCCGGTAAAATGGATGTGGAGATTTGCCAGGTTGATGTGGTTGAGTTGATTGATGACGCGCTCCAGTTATTTGCCGCCAAAGCGCGCGAGAAAAATCTGGAACTGGTCGCCTTTGTGCATCCCGACGCCCCAAGGCTTGTTCCAGCCGACCCGGTCAGACTGGGTCAGGTGCTGTCAAACCTGATCTCCAACGCGCTGAAATTTACCGAAGAAGGATGTGTCGCGGTCCGACTGGAGCCCGATCCCCTGCCAGAGGCCTGGCGGCTTGTGGTCGCTGATACCGGCATGGGCATCGCCGCCGATAAGCTCGGCAGTATATTCGGCGCTTTCAGCCAAGAAGATCAAACGACAACCCGGCGATTTGGCGGCACAGGGCTTGGGCTCGCCATTTCCAAAAAATTGGTGGAGGCCATGGGTGGCGCGATTGCGGTTACAAGTAAGATTGGCAAAGGATCGGCTTTTCACGTCCGGCTACCCGCTTTTGGTGCCGAACGCGCCGAGGCGACCTGTGCGGGTCCGCCTGATCTGTCAAATCGCTCACCGCTCCTAACGGCATATGTGGCGCTGAGCGCCCCAATGGAAGCCTCGGCCATCAAAGAGCGCTTGCAAGCGGCTGGATTGGTGATTGTCGATGATGCTTTAGCGGCGGCACATCTGGTGTTTGCCGATCAGGGCAGCCGGTCTGAGGCTATGTCAAGTGGGGCCTGCGATCAGCTAGTCTTGTTGAGTGACGCCGGTGACAGTGAGGCCGAACAGCTGGTGCGGGACGGCAAGGCCGCAGCTTTGCTTGAGCGACCGTTCCGTCATGATCAATTGGACGCCATCTTGGCGAGGCTGAGTGCCGGGGAACCCTTGCAGGATGTCGCAACAAACTCTTTGGACGCGACACTTTCGGATAAAGCTTTCCCCTCGGCCCGCGTGTTGGTCGTAGACGATTCAGAAGTGAACCGTGAGATTGCCATCGAAGCCCTCAAGCGATTTGAGATAGAAGCAACAACCGCCAATGATGGTCAAGAAGCACTCGACGCTCTTGAACTTGCGACCGTAGACTTGGTGCTAATGGATGGCTCCATGCCCATTCTTGACGGCTTTCAAGCGACCCAATTGCTGCGTCAGCGTGAAGAGGAACAAGGCCTGCCCAGAACGCCCGTCGTGGCATTGACGGCCTTTGTTGTCGGTGCTTCGGCGCTGGCGTGGCGGACCAGCGGCATGGACGATGTCTTGCACAAGCCCTTCACTCTTTCTGCGCTGGGGGCTATTCTCGCGAAGCATCTGTCGACGCACCTCGCCGCGCCGCGGCCAGTCTCTCCAGATGAGTTGACGGCTGACCATGACCTGGCTTCGCAGAACCCAGACGCAGAAACCCCAGTTGAGGCATCAGACCTTTTTGACGAGGCTATTGTTGGGCCCCTAATTGAGAGCCTGCACACTGGGCGGGCCGAATTTGTCAATCGGGTTGTGGGGCTTTATGACGAACATGGCCCTAAGGCTTTTCAGGACATGCAGGCGGCTTTTGAAGCCGAGGATGAGGATGGGTTGGCGAGACTCGCCCACGCGCTCAAGTCCATGAGCCTGAATCTGGGCGCCAAGCGTGTTGCCCAACGCGCTGCCGCGATTGAGGGTGCAATCCGCGGCGACGTGCGTTCAGAGGTTAGGCCCGAGCACATAAGCGACCTAGGGACGTGCCTAGAAGACACATTGTCGGTTTTGGCTCAGCGCTTGGGTGGCTTGGGGAACCAATCACCAAATCTAGAGCTAAATCCTGCATTAAGCCCGATAGAAACCAAGCGCCCAAGCCCAACAAAACTTTGGCCGCGTCTTCAAGCCAGCCAGGATTTTGATGAGAGCCTAGCCTCAGAGCTCGCTCAAGATATCGCCGAGGGCGCTTTGGAGATGGTTTATCAACCCTTGTACGACCGCACTGGGGCCAGGATTGTTTCAGTCGAAGCCCTCGTGCGCTGGCGGCGTGGCGCGCGCCCACCGATCGGGCCGGATGTCTTCGTACCTATGGCTGAACGGTGCGGCTTGATCCATCATTTGGGTGCGGCGGCCAGAAGGATGGTGTTTGAGCGGGCCGCGACATGGGGTGTTCCCATTGCCGTCAACGTATCGGCACTTGAGCTCGTGGAAGAGGGGTTTGTCAGCGATCTTGATGCGCTGCTGACACAAACAAGTTTTGTCGCCAACAATCTGGTACTGGAAGTGACGGAAACCGCTTTCATCGGTGAGCCTGAACGTATTCTTGATCTGTTTAGAATGCTGAAAGAACGCGGCATTGCTTTGTCACTGGATGACTTTGGTTCGGGCTATTCGAGCCTGACTTCTCTTCATCGCTTCCCATTTGACAAAATCAAAATCGATCGAGAATTTGTCATGGCCCTAGATAGTGACGCGCGCGGCGCCCTTGAGGCTCTCGCGATCATTCAGGCCGTAACCGGCATTGGCCGCGCATTGGGTCGTGAAGTCATAGCCGAGGGGGTTGAGACGCCCGCCCAGCATCTGGCCCTAAAGTCGGCGGGGGTTCATTCCATGCAAGGCTATCTGTTTTCCAAACCCGTTACTGCCGACGCATTGGAAAGCCTTCTGAGCGCTCAAAGCACCCGCCCGAAAGTGGCGTAATGGCAGTTTAGAGCGCGCCTGGTTCTTTTAGGACCAGGTTGCGTGTCTAGGTGTTTGAATTAGGGTCTGTTTATCCCGCTTCTTTGATTCAAAATAGACGGGACAGACCCTAGGCCTCAGTTTTTTTGTTTAGCGCGAATGGCTTC
>JBEINE010000108.1:0-10639 GCA_040378245.1 Hyphomonadaceae bacterium
GCGCCACAAGCCACGGCACCACAAGCCACGGCACCAAAAGCTGGCGCGCCAGCGACCGCAAATGGTGCACAAGCGCCACGATTTGAGCGTCCCTCTACACCCAGTCCACAAGTCGCGCCCGCGCCAACACGTCCAACTGTCGCCACACCCAGCGCCGCACCACCCAAAAGAGCCGCCGCCCCTAAATCCGCTTTTGTCCCCGAGGTAAGGCGCTCCCCAGAGGTCAGTCGTCCTGCCACATCTGAGAAACGCCGTGCCCAGCAGGCGCCGGCTCGGTCAAAGGCCGCGCAAAGCCGGCCAAAGCCCGCTTCAAAGCCGAGATTTGATGCGCGCGTCAGGCGGCCATCGGCATCTGATTTTGCGACCCCGACCGCCGCCCCACCAGGTCTCACCCCAGAACCTGCCGCTCGCTCCGTGCAAGTCGCGGCACCCGTTGAAAAACCATCTTTTAGCCCAGCTGTGGTAAGTTCGACGCAGACCTCAACACCGCGCCCACCCCCACCGCGTGTGGCGGTCGCAAAATCAGCACCAGAGGCTAAACCCGCCTCCAGCGCCAGCAGCGCCCGCCAACTCTATGAACAGTCCATGGCCCGTCAACAAGCTGGCGACGCTGCAGGCGCGGTGGCACTTATGAAGGCGGCAGCTGATACCGGCGATGCCCGTTCAATCAATCGCCTTGCGAAAATGTATGAACGTGGCGAGGGTGTTACTCGGGACCTAGCTCAAGCACGGGCCTTGACCGAACGCGCTGCATCGAGGGGAAGCCGCCAAGCCATGCATAATTTGGGTGTTTATTATGCTGAAGCTGAAGGCGAGCAACGTGATTTTGGAAAAGCCGCCGAAAGCTTTTTGCAGGCGGCCAATCGCGGTGTTGTCGACAGTCAATTCAACCTTGCAGCTATGGCCGAACAAGGCCTAGGCGGCCCCAAATCAGAGCGAGTCGCCTATTATTGGTATTCTCTAGCCGCACGAAGTGGCGACCGCGACGCGGCTGTCAAGGCGCGCGAATTGGCGGCACGTCTGTCGCCGGCTGAAAAAGCGGCTGAAGATAAGCGCGTCGCAGCATTCAAGCCAGAGCCGGCAGGCGAAGACTAGCTGATTTATGACTATGTCTGTCAAACTCGGCATCATTGAAGGTTTCTTCGGACGAACCTGGAGCTGGAGCGAACGCCGCCGCGTCGTTGAGACTCTTCTCCCACATGGCTATGGCTTCTATCATTATGCTCCCAAGGGTGACCCCTTCTTGCGGCGGCGCTGGATCGAACCCCACCCCCTTGAAGAAGCTAGTCAGATCAAGAACTTTGCAGATTTCTGTAAGGGAAAAGGCCTGAGATTCGGCGTCGGCCTTAGCCCGTATGAGGCTTTCAATGACTTTAACGCCACCTTGGAGGCTGCATTCAAGCGCCGGATTGAGGACTTGGTCTCCTTGGGTATCACCGACCTCGGCATATTCTTTGATGACATGCACGTCGATTTGCCGGATCTTGCCGCCCGCCAAATCGAGATCGCCCATTTGGCCAAGGAGGTGGCGCCACACCTCAACCTAAGCATTACGCCGAGCTTCTATTCTGACGATCCCGTTCTTGAGCGCGTATTTGGAGCGTGTCCGCCCAATTATCTGGCCGATTTGGGTAATGGGATTGATCCGACCATTGATATTTATTGGACCGGGGAAGAGGTTTGCGCGCGTGAAATCTCTCCCGGTCATCTGGCCCGTGTGGCCACGCTCCTCAAACGAAAGCCCTTGCTGTGGGATAATTACCCTGTCAATGACGGCCCCCGTATGAGCCAATATTTACATCTGCGCGGATTTACGGGCCGCCCGGCTGCGAATGCCAGCCATTTAGCAGGCCATGCAATTAATCCAGCCTCGCAAGCCATTCTGTCATGTATCCCGGCCATCACATTGGCGAAATCCTATCAGCTGGGCGATGATTATTGCTATGGTCGGGAGGGTTTTGCCGCCAGCCAAGAAGTTCTGGGCGTGGATCTCGCGACCTTTGTGCGCAATGATTTGTTGAGCTTTCAAGACCTAGGCCTGCGTCAATTGGGCGGTCGACTGGACATTTTGCTTGAGCGATATCGGGCGATCGATCACGACGGAGCGCGCGAGATTGTAGCTTGGTTATCGGGCGATTACGCCATCACCGGCGAACAGGTTCAAACCCAATAGCCCAAGGGCTATAACCTTAAGCTAACACGCCCAAACGTTGCAGAGCTTTTTGCCCGGCAGCGGCCTGTTCTTTGTAATATGCGACCCCCGGCGAGGTTCCTTTTGGCTTTTTGGCCGCGATCTCGTTTTGCTTGCGCAATTCAACTTGGACGGGGTCATTAGAGATTTGGCGATAACCAATCCGTAAACGTCTCAAGACGCCGTCAAACTCATCCGCAAGCGTCTTTGCCTTCGCTTTGTCGGAGACATCGGCTTTGACAGGAATCTCGAGGGCAACAACCGGCGGGGGGTCGGATACTGATTTGGTGCCTGCTTTAGCTACAGGAGGCCGACTTATCGCGACTCCGGCATCAAGACCTAATTGCTTGAGGGCATCAGATACGCCCGGTCCCGCCTTAAGCTCGAAGCGATCATTGGCACTTGGCGTGATGACAAGGCTTTCGACGCCCTTAGTGGTGCGCACTTCGGCTTTGCCGTCGCGCAATAAAACGCGGTTTATCTTGGCAGCCAAGGTGCGCATCGTCTCGCCCTGAACGATTTCGATTTTTTTGGCATTGCCACCATTAACAAGGATGGAGAAGTTATCCCCTGCCCGAAGCCCTGTCTTGTCTGTCAGCTTCGAGGTGTCACCGAAGCGCAAGTCCCCCTCGGGAAGACCCAGAAAATCAAGCGACTTTGACGATGACGCTGCTAACGCAATCCCCACTTGCCCCGTCCCCGAGGTCGGTGCGGACCGGTCAAATGCAAGATCGCCAGTTTGTGCGGATAAGCCGATGACACGCGTTTGCCGCCCTGTTGTCGCGGGTGATGTTGCTGTTGCTGGAATGTCAATGATGGCATCAGTTGCATAAGCGATCTGTCCACCTGCGGCAGACAGGCTACGGATATTGCTGGCGGCTTGCTGGCTAAACAAGACAGAATTGGAGGCTAAATCCATGCCAATCAGCCGATCATTGATGCTGTTTCCGCCTGTGGCACCAGCTAGAAACAGCCTACCATCTTCATCCAACGCTACAGAGCTAATCTGGCTAAGGCCGCTCGTGGTTAATGGATTGATCGGGGAGGTCGCTGCACCCGTACTTGCATCATAGCTGGCCATGCGGGGACCATCAGACTGGTTCCAGACAACCATGGGCTCATCGTTCACAAGTACGAGACCGGCAGGCGTGTCATCGCCGCCACTCCCCATCGCCGTGGTGAAATTCACGCTACCAGTCGCGCTAAATCCCTGGAGATACACATCTTTGCCGCCAAGTGACGCGGCGCCGCCATAAGGTTGAGTGGTTGTGCCCACAACAAAAACCGAGCCATCGTCAGCCACTTGAACTTGGCTTGCTGAATCATCGCCAAAAGCGCCTTTTTGATGATACCAAAGGTCACGACCCTCGGCGTCAAAAGCTGCCACGAAGCTATCGCGACGATCTCCTGTTGTGGAGAGCGCCTTGTCGGCTTTGCCGTCGACAGCGCCAGCGATTGCAATTGTGCCATTGGCACCAACTGAGATGGCAAAGCCCTGAGCCGGTGCAGCCGAACCCAGAGCCCGCGTCCAAACCACTTGGCCCGTCGTGTCATATTTTGTCAGCAGGACATCGCTTGATGACTTTGGTGTCATACCATTGGTCTTGCCCGTAGCATCACCAATGACGAAAATCGATCCATCAGGGCCTTTGGCAATCGCCCGTGCATTAGCGCTTGACCCAGGCGCCGCCACGAGGTCAGTTTCAAAGGCCGGTTGGCTATTCGGGCCGGTCAGATCGGTCAGTTTTGCCACCACGCTTTGGGTCTTACCACTGACAGTTTTGGCCCCAGCTACAAATAGCGCTGGTTCTGCGTCACCGCTGGCGGGCGCAAAACTGATTTTTTCGCCTGCCGCAATTGTGATGCGAAGTCGCTGTTCGAACTTTTCAGGGGCGGAGGTATTGGCGGACTTGGCTTTAGGGTCAACTGGTACCTTGGTTTCAACACCGCTAAAGCGCGATTCAATGCCGGCGTCTTTAAGCTGCACATTGATGAAGCCGCTCACATTGGCCAGAGTTCGCGGCGTTGTGCCCATGCCTGCCAGATCAATTGAGACTGTGATTGGCGTGCCGTTCTTAGTAACCTTCAGATCAAATCGACGATCGCCCTCAAAACTTGCCGGAATGGCCCCTGATGCGCCGGTCACCAGAACTTTAGTGTCATATTGGCTAGTGGAGCGGCCCGCCACATCAGTTGTCATGCTGGTCAGGCGCTTGCCACCAACCAGAATAGCGCCGTCTAATTTGGTTTTGCCGACATGTTCCTCCAGCTCTTTGATGCCTTTTGTGATGCGCTCTTGGATTTTGGTGCGATCACTTGAGCTGACACCGTCTTTGGCGGCTGCGTCGGCGAGTGCTTGAAGTTTGCGAATACCATTATGAATGATAAAGAGCGCCCGATCATTGTCGTCGCGGACATTGGATCCAGGGCCTGTGCCCAAATTGGTTTCAATAAGCCGCGTCGAATTGAGGGCACTGCGCGCAATCGCGCTTAGCGGTGTTGCTTTTACTCTATTATCCCAGGGTGCCATGCGCGCGAAATCGCGCGCTGTCAGCTCTCGCGCAGGGGTTTGTACTTTGGTATTAAGCGGCGACAAGTCAATCGTCTGGATCGGGTTGCTGATCGCAGCACTCCCCCCAGTAAACAGACTTAAAGTGGTCGGCCCAATATTCACACCATCACCCAGCCCAGACGCAATTCTGGCATTATCTGGATCAGGATTTCACAAAGAGGTTGCAAGAGCCTTAATGACGAGGCTCAAAGGCTCTTGATAGCGCTAACAAACCGCATCAAGCGCTGCGCCAATATCGCGGGCCAAATCCTCATAATCCTCAATGCCGACCGACAGGCGCACAAGGCCCGGCGTGACCCCAAGTTCCATTCGCACGGCTTCATCAAAGAGTTTGTGCGTCGTGGTTGCTGGATGGGTAGCAAGGCTTTTGGCATCGCCCAAATTATTCGAGATATCGATTATCTTTAAGCTATTGAGGAAGGCATAAGCCGCCGCTTTGCCGCCCTTTAGCTCAAACGTAACTAAAGTGCCGCCCATTTTCATCTGAGCACGCGCCAGATCATGTTGGGGGTGGTCGGCGCGAAATGGATACATGACCTTCGAGGTTGCAGAATGCTCTGCAATCAAATCAGCAAGGCGGGCGGCCGATTGACTGGCCCGCTCCACCCGCAAACTCATGGTCTCAAGGCCCTTAAGCACGTTCCAAGCCACAAAGGGCGACATGGCCGGGCCAGTATGGCGCAAATAAGGATCAATATGCTCTTCGATCCAAGTCGCTGCACCCAAAACCGCGCCACCCAATGTTCGGCCAGCTCCGTCCATATGCTTGGTCGTGGAATAGACAACCACATCGGCGCCGAGCTCAAAAGGGCGTTGCAGGATGGGTGAGGCGAAGATATTGTCAACAATCAGGATCGCTCTACAACCATGGGCAATGTCAGCCACGCCTTGAATATCGGTCAGGTCAAGGTTGGGGTTGGTCGGGCTTTCGAGGAAAAAGCTCTTGGTATTGGGGCGAATGGCCGCTTTCCATGCGGCGAGATCGGTCGCGTCAACCAAGGTGAACTCAATACCGTACCGCGGCAGAAAGGTCTCAATCACCCATCGGCAAGACGCAAAAAGCGCTTTGCCGGCAATCACATGATCCCCCGCGCGCAGGGGTGCCAACAGGGCGGCGGTAACAGCCGCCATGCCACTGGCGGTCAATCGACAGCTCTGCGCCCCGTCCAATAACGCCAGACGTGTCTCCAGCATGGTGTTGGTTGGGTTTGCATAGCGGCCATAGAGATAGCCCGGCAATTCGCCCTTAAAGCGCGCCTCGGCTTCTTCAGCACTATCATAGACAAAGCCCGAGGTCAGATAGATGGCTTCACTGGTTTCCTTGTGTTGTGAGCGGATTTGCCCGCCCCGCACTAAGATTGTGTCAGGGGCAGGGTTTGGTTGGCCAATGTCAGTCATGTTGCGCATGTCCAGAAGGTGAAAATGTCGTAAGGCCCACTAAAGCATGGGCATAAGCCTTGGCAGAGAAGATCTGCAAATCCTCGGCTTTCTCGCCAATGCCAATGAAGCGAATAGGAAGTTTGTGCTGCTCGGTCACAGCCACAAGCACACCGCCTTTAGCCGTGCCGTCCAGCTTTGTCATGATGAGACCCGTAATGTCTGCCGAATGACGAAAGGCTTGTGTCTGAGACAGCGCGTTTTGACCAACCGTGGCATCAAGCACCAGCCAGGTCTCATGGGGCGCTTCTGGGTCGAGCTTTTTGATAACCCGCACGAGCTTGGACAATTCACTCATGAGTTCGACTTTGTTCTGTAGGCGACCGGCGGTGTCTATCAAAAGGACGTCCACGCCCGCAGACTTGGCTTTGGCGAGCGCATCATAGGCAAGCCCTGCCGCATCGGCACCAATATCGCGCGAAATGACCGGCACGCCGGCGCGCTCTCCCCAGACTTTGAGTTGCTCAACGGCGGCGGCACGAAATGTATCGCCTGCGGCCAGCATCACCTTATGGCCGGCATTCGCCAAATTATGCGCGATCTTACCAATCGTGGTTGTCTTGCCTGACCCATTAACGCCGACGAACAATATCACCCGCGGACTGGTGCCCGTGTTGTCAAACGGGCTGTCACTGCTTTCAAAAGGGGCCATAATCGCCGCGATTTCGCTGGCCAAGGCGATTTTGATTTCGTCTGGACTTATGTCCTTGCCAAAGCGGCCCTTGGAAATCTCAGCCCGAATACGTGCCGCCGACGGCGTGCCGATGTCAGCGGCAATGAGCAAATCCTCCAGCCTGTCTAGAGTCTCTGCGTTCAGTTTTGACTGTGTGAATACGGTCGCAACCTCATCTGCCAGCTTTGACGATGAGCGCGACAATCCAGACACCAGTTTGTCGATCAAATCTTGAGGTTGCGGAGCTTCTTCTAGGGTAGGTGGATTAATCCGATAAGTCTCAAGGGTTTGACCGCTGGCATTCGTGCGCGCCACAAACAAATCGGCGAGACCTTCCAAGCTCGCAGCTAGCTTCAGACCACCCGCGCGGGCCGAAAAAAACACAAGCTCCCGATCGCTGCTTGGCTCGACCAGCATGGTCACCGAAATGGCACTGCCATCGTGGACTGAATATGTGGCGGCGACACCAGTGATTTGGCTCGCGATATTGGTCACGAGCGCCTCAACGCGGGCACCTAAGTCGTCAGAGCCTTGCGGATAAGCCAGAAAAATCGCCGCGGGAATGCGCGCGTCAGGTTCGACGACATGCGATGGCATAGCCTGCGTCTGCGTTAAAACAGCGTCGCCAACAGCTTTCTTGCCCCACCCAAACATAATGCCTGCGGCCCTTTTCCTAAGGTTCATGGGTCTAGCCGAGGGCGAGCCACGACGAAAGGGCCGTCCACAGAGATGCCTTTCAAAAAGGCGACAGTTGAATGTGGCTTCTCAACGCAACTTTCTGCATTTAAAGCCTAAGCGTCGGAGAAAAGCCCTATTCATGTCACCAAAGCAAATTGTCATCATTGGAGCGGGCCAAGCCGCAACTCAGGCGGCTGTAAGCCTTCGGTCTGGCGGCTTTAAAGGTAGCCTCACAATGCTGGGCGATGAAGCCCAATTGCCATATCAACGACCGCCTTTGTCCAAGGCCTATTTATCCGGTGCCATGAGCTTGGAGCGTGTCATTCTAAGGCCTCAGCAATCATGGGCCGATGATGATATTGATGTGCGCGTCTCAACATCGGTTATGGCGATTGATCGGGCGGCCAAGCAAGTTACCACCCGCGAGGGCCTGACTTTTGGCTATGACGCCTTGATTTTGGCGACAGGATCGCATGTGCGCAAGCTCCCATGCCCGGGCGCTGAACTGATTGGGGTGCATTATTTGCGCACCCTTAAAGACGCTGATGGCTTGCGCGCCTCAATGCAAGCAGGCGCTAGATTGGCAGTCATTGGCGGGGGCTATATTGGTCTGGAGGTTGCGGCCATTGCCCGCAAGGCAGGCCTTGACGTTACCATCCTAGAAGCCGCTGACCGCGTTCTCGCCCGCGTCGCCCCACCGATGATCTCAGCATTCTTTGAAGCGCTACACCGCGATGCCGGTGTGTCAATTATCACGGACGCTAAAGTGACTGAGATCGTCGGCAATAGCGTGGTGACCGGGGTGTCATTGGCCGACGGCCGATTGATAGACGCGGATATTGTCTTGGTTGGTATTGGGATCAGCCCTAATAGCCAATTGGCGCGCGATTGCGGCCTTAAAGCCAGCGACGGCATTGAAACCGATAAGGATGCCTGCACATCAGACCCCGCCATCTTTGCGATTGGCGATTGTGCAAGCCGACCATTGGTCCATTATGGTGATCGCCGCGGGCGGCTCGAAAGCGTTCATAATGCTCTTGAGCAAGGCAAATTGGCGGCTGCCGCCATTTTGGGCCGGCCCCGACCTATTGAGGAAACACCTTGGTTTTGGTCAGATCAATATGACATCAAGCTTCAGATTGCAGGCCTTGGCACGGGGGCAACCCAGAGTGTGCTGCGCGGCGACCCCGCCACCAAACGCTTTGCAGTCTTTCATCTGGATGCCGATAATCGCCTATTGGCGGTCGATGCTATCAATGCACCGCCTGAGTTTATCGTCGCCAAACAGGTGATCGCGCGGCAGGGACGCCTTGCGCGGGAAACTCTGGCTGATATGTCTATTCCAATGAAAGAGATTGGGGCCTTGGCGAGGGACTAAGTCTGCGCCTTTCTGATCGGAAAAGAGCAATAAGGGAAATTGATAGCATCATGGCGAAGGTCACTTATATCGAACATTCTGGCAAAGAGCACGTCATTGATGTGCCTGTGGGGTCGACCATTATGGAAGGCGCCATCAAGAACCGAGTGCCGGGCATTGATGCCGATTGCGGCGGCGCTTGCGCCTGCGCCACCTGTCATGTCTATGTTGATGATGCTTGGCTGCCAAAGCTGACCAAGGCTGGCAGCATGGAAGAAAGCATGCTGGACTTTGCCGAAGGCGTAACCCCGCAAAGCCGCCTATCATGCCAAATCCCGGTTACTGCGGATCTCGACGGTATCATTGTCCGACTGCCAGCGGCGCAACATTGAGATTTTGGGCGGGGGTTTATCGGAAAATGCGGCTCGCCCAAATGAAGACCCAAGTTAAGTTCAGATATCGTGTTACAAGTGATAACGGCCGATGTCGGCGCGGTGCATCTACATGATTGGGATTGTCGTTGTCAGTCATGGTCTTCTGGCGCGGGAGTTGATCCTGGCGGCTGAACATGTCGTGGGCGCTCAGGCCCATATGGTGGCCATTTGCATTGGGCCAGATGATGATATGCAAATGCGGCGCGACGATATTCTCGATGCCTGTCGGAAAGTGGATCAAGGCCGGGGAGTGATCATTTTGACCGACATGTTTGGCGGCACACCGTCAAATCTGGCGATCTCCATCATGAATCGCGGCGAATATGAGGTGATAGCGGGGGCTAATCTGCCCATGCTGATCAAGCTCGCGGAGGTGCGCACCAAGGAAACCTTGCCGCGTGCTGTCTTTGCCGCCCAAGACGCCGCGCGAAAATATATCGCTGTCGCGTCCTCTCTCTTGGCGAGCGGCTAAACGATGTCAGGCCGGATTACCCGCACTCTAGAAATCGTCAATAAACGCGGCCTGCATGCCCGTGCTTCTTCCAAATTCGCCATGCTTGTTGGGGCCTATCCCGATTGCGCCATTCGTGTTGCTCGCGAGGACCAAGAAGTCGATGGCGAGAGCATCATGGATTTGATGATGCTGGCCGCAGGCATTGGTTCAACGATCGACGTGTCGGCGGAAGGCGCGCGCGCTGAAGAAGCCCTTGACGCGCTGGCGGCACTGGTCGCGGACCGGTTTGGCGAAGGGGAGTAGCGCTTAGTCGGGTAAATCGCTATCCGCAAAGCCGCGATAGACGTCTTCAAGGGGAACCTTGATGTTCAAAGCAGGCAGCACAAGTTGCGCGTCACGACCCTCATAAACGTCCGCACTGCGCGCCCAGCTCTGGTCGTCTGTGCGCGACAAGACCTCAATGCGCGCCGCAGTGGACCACACGATCACAATATGGCGGCAGGCCGTCAACAGCTGATAATCAGCAATCTTATTGGCTCGGTCATACCAGCGATTAGAAGGCGATAGGATTTCGAAGATGACGGTGGGTGTTTCGGCGAAGACGGTGTCGATATCCTTCGACTGCCCGCAGTCGATTACAAGGTCGGGATAGCGATAATTCCCATTGGGGATGGCGACTTTGATATCTGAACTGAAAGGTTCGCAAGGGCCGTTGGCGGGGAGTATTCTGATAAGTGCGATTCTTAAGTTTCCAAGCAGTCTCGCGATCCGATTAGTTTTCCCATGATGGGACACAGGTTCGCCACCGACCAGCTCATGCTTGGTCTCTTGTCGTTCTTCCCA